>NZ_JBHUYV010000004.1:0-360569 GCF_042667905.1 Streptomyces sp. NPDC057287
GCCGCGCCCCCGGCGCCGCGCCCGCGGCCCCGGCGACGCCTCGGCGTGCGCCTCCCGGTCCCGCAGCCTCACGGAACAGAGGACAGCATGAGATGGAAGCAACTCGGCTGGCGGTTCGTCGTCGGCCTGGTGACCGCCGCACTGATGACCGTCGGGCTCCTGCCGGCCGCCGCCACGGCGGCCGCCCAGCGCACCGACCTGGCACTCGGTAAGCAGACGACGACCAGCGGGTCCCACGGTGCCTACCCGGCGTCGAACGTCACCGACGGGAGTCAGCAGACGTACTGGGAGAGTTCCGGTGCCTTCCCGCAGTGGGTCCGGATCGACCTGGGCAACCGGTTCGACGTCGATCAGGTGGTGCTGAAGCTGCCTGCCACGTGGGAGGCGCGCACCCAGACGCTCGACGTCCAGGGCAGCACCGACGGGAGTACCTTCAGCGCTCTGTCGGCTTCCGCCGCGCGGGCGTTCAGCCCGTCGGCGGGCAACACCGTCACCATCGGGTTCACCTCGAAGCAGGTGCGGTACATCCGCGTCCAGGTGACCGCCAACACCGGATGGAGCGCCGCGCAGCTCTCCCAGGTGGAGGTCTACGGCCAGGAGGAGACCGGCCCGCCGCCCGCGACAGGCTCCAACCTGGCGCTGAACAAGCCGATCGAGGCCTCCTCGGTCGCGCAGACCTATGTGGCGGCCAACGCCAATGACGACAAGCTGGGAACGTACTGGGAGTCGAACGGCCACCCCTCGACCCTCACGGTGAAGCTCGGCGCGAACGCCGACATCGAGGCCGTCGTCGTCAAGCTCAACCCCGACCAGGCGTGGGCGACCCGCACCCAGAGCATCCAGGTGCTCGGCCGTGCCCAGTCCGCCACCGGCTTCACCTCGCTGAAGGACCGGGCGGACCACGTGTTCAGCCCCTCCGGCAACCAGAACACCGTGAGCATCCCGGTCAGCGGACGCTACGCGGACGTCCAGCTCAAGTTCTTCGCCAACACCGGTGCTCCCGGTGCCCAGGTAGCCGAGATCCAGGTCGTCGGGACCGCCGCCCCCAACCCCGACCTGACCGTCCCGGAACTGACCTGGTCGCCCGCCTCGCCGTCCGAGAAGGACGACGTCACCGTGACCGCCACCGTGCGCAACACCGGCACGGCGGCGTCCGCCGCGACGACCGTCGACGTCAGCGTGGAAGGCGTCGTCGCCGGCAGCGCGCCCGTGGGCGCCCTCGCAGCCGGCGCCTCGGCCACCGTGGCCGTCGGCGTCGGCAAGCGGCCGATGGGCTCGTACAGCGTCTCGGCGGTGGTCGACCCGGCCGACACGGTCCCCGAGCAGGACAACAGCAACAACAGCCGCACCGCCTCGTCGAAGCTCGTGGTGGGCCAGAGCCCCGGCCCCGACCTGGAGGTGCTCGGGATCACCTCGAGCCCGTCGAACCCCGCCGTGGGCGCGCCCGTCACGTTCACCGTCTCCGTCCGCAACCGCGGCACGACAGCGGTGAGTTCCTCGACCGTCACCCGCCTCCAGGTGGAGACCACCACCCTGAACGGCACGACCGGTGCGATCGCCGCCGGAGCCACCGTCGCCGTGCCGGTGAGCGGGAGCTGGACGGCGAAGAGCGGCGGGGCCAATCTGACCGCCACCGCGGACGCGACCGGTGTCGTCGCGGAGACGAACGAGAACAACAACGTCTACGCGCGCGCCATCGTGGTCGGCCGCGGGGCCGCAGTCCCCTACACCGAGTACGAGGCCGAACAGGGCACGTACAAGGGGACGTTGCTCAAGTCGGACAAGGAGCGCACCTTCGGGCACACCAACTTCGCCACGGAGTCCTCGGGGCGCGAGTCCGTGCGGCTGAACACCACCGGTGAGTACGTCGAGGTCACCTCCACCGTTCCGTCGAACTCGATCGTGGTGCGCAATTCCGTCCCCGACGCACCGGGCGGCGGAGGAGCGGAGGCCACGATCAGCCTGTACGCCGACAACACCTTCGTGCGGAAGCTGTCTCTCTCCTCCAAGCACAGCTGGCTCTACGGCGACACGGACAGCCCGGAGGGCCTGACCAACCAGCCCGGAGCGGACGCCCGCAGGCTGTTCGACGAGTCCAACGCCCTGCTCGGCCGGACCTATCCCGCCGGGACGAAGTTCCGCCTCCAGCGCGACGCGGGCGACTCGGCCTCCTTCTACGTCATCGACCTGGTGGACCTGGAGCAGGTGGCCCCGGCCGCTTCCCAGCCCGCCGGATGCACGTCGATCACCACCTACGGAGCAGTCCCGAACGACGGGATCGACGACACCGACGCCATCCAGCGTGCGGTGACGGCCGATCAGAACGGTGACATCGGCTGCGTGTGGATCCCGCCGGGGCAGTGGCGGCAGGAGCAGAAGATCCTGACCGACGACCCGCTGAACCGGGGCCAGTTCAACCAGGTCGGCATCAGGGACGTCACGATCCGCGGCGCGGGCATGTGGCACTCCCAGCTGTACACCCTCACCCAGCCCCAGAACGCGGGCGGCATCAATCACCCGCACGAGGGGAACTTCGGCTTCGACATCGACGACAACACCAAGATCTCGGACCTGGCGATCTTCGGCTCGGGCACCATCCGGGGCGGCGACGGCAACGCCGAGGGCGGAGTGGGTCTGAACGGGCGATTCGGCGACGACACCAAGATCACCAATGTGTGGCTGGAGCACGCGAACGTGGGTGTCTGGGTCGGCCGCGACTACGACAACATCCCGGACCTGTGGGGCCCCGGCGACGGCGTCGAGTTCACGGGCATGCGGATCCGGAACACCTACGCCGATGGCATCAACTTCGCCAACGGGACACGCAATTCGACGGTGTTCAACTCCTCGTTCAGGAACACCGGTGACGACTCGCTGGCCGTGTGGTCGAGCAAGTACGTGAAGAACCCGTCGGTGGACGTCGGTCACGACAACCACTTCCGCAACAACACGATCCAGCTGCCCTGGAGGGCCAACGGCATCGCGATCTACGGGGGTTACGGCAACACCATCGAGAACAACATCATCTCCGACACGATGAACTACCCCGGCATCATGCTGGCGACGGACCACGACCCGCTGCCTTTCTCCGGCCAGACGCTGATCGCCAACAACGCCCTCCACCGCACGGGAGGGGCGTTCTGGGGCGAGGCCCAGGAGTTCGGCGCCATCACGCTGTTCGCGGCAGGCCAGAACATTCCCGGGGTCACGATCCGCGACACCGACATCCACGACTCCACCTACGACGGCATCCAGTTCAAGTCGGGCGGCGGGTCCGTCCCCGAGGCGCAGATCTCGCACGTCCGCATCGACAACTCCGTCAACGGATCGGGGATCCTGGCCCATGGCGGGGCGCGGGGCAGCGCGACCCTGACCGATGTGACCATCACCGGTTCGGCCGAGGGTGACGTCGTCGTCGAACCCGGATCGCAGTTCGTCATCAACGGCAGCGCGGGGAGGGCGACCGCCCGGAAGTAGGCCCGGCTCCCGGGCCGTGCACGACCCGGCCCCCGGCCGGCACGCCGCCCGAGCGTGCCGGCCGGGGGTGCGGGACAGCGGTGCGGGACGGCCCGGCCGGGCGCTCTCACCCGCAGACCGGTCCACAGGCGTGTCCCGGAGGGCGGGGCACGCCCGGCTCCGGCATCAGACGATCTCGACCAGCCCCCGATAGGGCTCGAGCCGCTCGTCCCCAGGACTCAGGTCGGTCACCAGGATGTCGATCTCGTCCAGTGACAGGCACTTGGCCACCGCGCGGTTCGCCAGCTTCGAGGAGTCGACGGCCAGCACGGTCCGCCCCGACACGGCTGTCAGGGCGCGCTTGACCGCTGCTTCGTCAGCGGTGAACTCCGTCGATCCGATGGAGTCGTCCAGGTAGGTCGCGGACAGGAAGCAGGTGTGCAGGGCGAACTGCTGAAGCGTCACCTGGGCCAGCGGGCCCACCAGGCTCCCGGTGTGCAGATCCGCTGTGCCACCGGTCGCGTAGGCCCTGCATCCAGGGGTCCTGGACAGCTCGTGGAACGTCTCGAAGCCGGTGGTCACCGCGGTCAGGTCGAGCACCGGCTGCTCCCTCAGGCGCCGCGCGAGGCTGTGGACGGTCGTCGATCCGTCGAGGCCGATGCCGCCCTTGTCCGGTACCAGGGGCAGGAGTTTCACGGCGATCACGTCCTTGGCCGCTGTGGAGCGTCCCAGGCGATGGTCGAACGTCCAGGCGTCGACGGGCACGGCTCCGCCACGCACCCGGCGAATCTCGTTCCGCTGCTCCAGCACCTGGAGGTCGCGCCGGATCGTCATCGTGCTGACGCCGCACGAGCGCGCCAGGTCGTCGACACGGCGCAGCCCCTCGCGGAGCGCCGTGATGATCGACGCCCTTCGCTGGTCCCCCTCGGCGCTGGTCTCCTCTGGCATGGTCTGTTTCTACCACGGTGAACATGGAGTTCCGGGGGCGCTTTCGCGCCTGCCGAGCGGCGGCCGATACGTGACCCCCTGCGTGGAATCCGGCCGGTTCCCGGCTGGGGAGCACTCTCCGCCCTCCGTGATTGATACGTTTCACCCCCTTGTTGAAGTGTGCCGTCGCTGTTTAATCTCGCGGCAACAAAACATCCGGGAAGGGATGCCTGATGACCGACGACTCCTCCTCCGCGGTACTCGGCGGCGCACTCGTCCCCGTCCGGCGGCGACCCACGCGTGTCGGGCTGGTGTCCGGCGGGCTCGGTGCGTACTGGCCGCAGTTCCCCGGTCTCCTCGACCAGCTGCGGGAGTCGGCGCTCTTCGTCACCCGGCGTTTCGAGGGGATGGGCTGCGAGGTGGTCGATGCCGGGTTCATCTCCGATCCCCAGGAGGCCTCCAAGGCGGCGGAGGAGCTGCGCAGGGCGGACTGCGACATCGTCGTCACGTTCCTCACGACGTACCTGACCGCTTCCATGGTGCTGCCGATCGCGCAGCGCACGCACACGCCCGTCCTGGTGATCGACCTCCAGCCGACCGAGGCGATGGACCACGCGAACACCGACACAGGCAAGTGGCTGGCCTACTGCGGGCAGTGTCCGCTGCCCGAGGTCGCCAACGTCTTCCGGCGCAGCGGGATCGCGTTCCGCTCGGTCTCGGGTCATCTGCACGACGACAACGCGTGGACGCGGATCGGCAGGTGGATCGCGGCGGCGGGCGTGCGAGGCGCTGTGCGCCACGGGCGGCACGGTCTGATGGGACACCTCTATCCCGGCATGCTCGACGTCTCGACGGACATGACGCTGGTGTCCGGCCAGTTCGGCGGGCATGTGGAGGTGCTGGAGTTCGACGACCTGCGGGTCAGGGTGGCCGCGGTGACCGACGAGGAGGCGGGTGAGCGTGTCGCGCTGGCCCGTGACGTGTTCACTCTCGACGCCTCAGTGAAGGAGGAGGACCTCGATTGGGCGGCCCGTGTCTCGGTCGGGCTGGACCGTCTTGTGGAGGACTTCGAACTCGACAGCCTCGCCTACTACCACCGCGGCCTCGACGGCGAGATCCACGAGCGGCTCGGCGCGGGCATGATCCTGGGAGCCTCCCTGCTGACGGCGCGCGGGATCCCGGTCGCCGGGGAGTACGAGCTGCGCACCAGTCTCGCCATGCTGATCGCGGACACGCTCGGTGCGGGCGGGTCGTTCACCGAGCTGCAAGCTCTCAACTTCCGTGACGGGGTGGTGGAGATGGGGCACGACGGACCGGCCCATCTCGCCATCTCGTCCAAGGACCCGCTGCTCCGGGGGCTGGGTGTGTACCACGGAAAGCGCGGCTGGGGCGTGAGCGTGGAGTTCGACGTGAGGCACGGGCCGGTCACCACCTTCGGGATCGGCCAGGAGGCGGACGGCACGTTCTGCTTCATCGTCTCCGAGGGCGAGGTGGTGCCTGGCCCTCGGCTGGAGATCGGTAACACCACCTCCCGCGTCGACTTCGGTTTCGACCCGGGGGAGTGGACCGACGCCTGGTCCTCGACCGGCATCGGCCACCACTGGACCGTCTGCACCGGCCACCGTGCCAAGGACTTCAAGGCCGCGGCCGACCTGCTCGGCATTCCCTTCCGCGCGGTCGACGGCCCCAACGACCTCTGAGCTGCCGTTGTCGCCCTTGCGTGTCGCTCTGCTTCAGCAGGGGCCCGGCCCCGGCCAGGGCCCTTCCACGGCGGCCCCGCAGTCGCTCGGGAGGTGTGCGACGACGAGCGCGGCAGCCTCCTGGGGTGTGGCCGCCTCGCCGAGGAGTTCGGCGTAGCCGGCGGCGTACACCAAGTACCTCCCTTCTCCGCCGGCTATGCGTGGCAGGTCGTTGCTCCACGGGAAGTCCGTGTTCCGGTGAAAGCTCAGGCTGCCGTGGCTCGGAAAGGGGAACAGCCGGCGCAGACGCGGCTCCGCGGACGCGGCTTCGATCACCTCAGGATTTCCGCGACGGGCTTCGGGGTGGCGCTCCAGCAGCATGCGCCAGGTTCTCTCGACAACGGTTTCCCTGCTCATGACATTGATCATCGGTGGTGGCCCCTGCCGAAGCAACCCTCGGCCTTACCGGCGGCTCCGGTCTATCCAACGGTGCGGAGACTGTGCGCGGCGCGCTGTCCCTCGCAAGGGGGGCGTCCGTCTTCGCGGGTATCGCCCGGGTCGCCCAGCTGGTCCTCGTCGACGGTTCCCCCGGCGTCGTGGCCGAGCGCAGCGGCAACGACGCACGGTGCCGGCCTTCGGGATCCACGGCGAGAGGACCACCTCCGCGTGTCGCGCGGAAGATCTTTCCTGGTGCCTGCGTGCCCGGACGGTGGGCGCGGGCCTCAGCTCCTGACGGCTTCCGCGATCCGCAGAGCTGTCCGGGAGGGGGTGAGGTGCGTCGTGTCGACGACCTCGGCCTCTCTGTGCAGCCACGTGCGGGCCGCTTCGGCGTAGGGCTCGAGGTAGGCGAGACGGAACGGGGAGTCGGGGCCGAGAACAGTGTCACCCGCGATGCGTCCGCGGAGGGTGTCCTGGTCCGCGTGGAGGACGAAGTGCCGTACAGGAATGGAGTGCTGGGCGAGTCCTGAGCTGATCTCGCGCCAGTACTCCTCGACCAGGACCGTCATGGGCATCACCAGGACGCCGCCGGTGTAGTCGAGTACGCGGCGGGCGGTCTCGACCACGAGCGGCCGCCACGGCGGCCAGTGCTGGAAGTTGTCCGTATCGGGCAGCCCCGGCGTGATGTCCATGAGCGTCTCACCGACCTTCTCGGCGTCGAACACCCGTGAATCAGGGATCAGTTGCTGCACGAGTGCACTGGTCGTCGTCTTGCCCGCGCCGTGGGTGCCGTTGAGCCATACGATCATGGGGCGACGCTAACGCCGTTCGAGCCGGGGGAACGGATGGTCGCGGAAGTCGGTACGACTTCAGTACATCCCAGAGGGTCGCCCGGCCACCTGGACCGGATGTCGCTCGCCCCGAAGGCGCACCGGCGGGGCGGGAGCCGAACGCTCGACCGTGCCGCCGTGGACCCGCTCCGGCGGCGCATCGCCGGGGCGGGGTCGAGGAAGATCGCAGACGGGCGCTTCGGCCATTCAGCCAGAAGCCGCGCCCCCGCAGATCCGGGAGACAGCTGAGTCGCCGTACTTGCATTCGGGTTCGAGGCGCGGGATAAATGTGAGGGAGAAGGGCATAGGCGACTTTTCGGAGTGGCCGTGGTCAGCCCGCCCGAATGTCACGAGGTGAAGATCTATGAGCAGGATGACCTCCGCGATCAAGCATGTGCGCGGACGGATCATGGAAGCGGACGGCAAGGCCCTGCAGAACCCGCGGCTGCGGGACGAAGGGCGCCGCCTGCAGGAGAAGGGGCGTGGAGGCCGGTAGCACTCACCCGCCCCGCATCTCACGCAGCCGGGTCCGGGGCCCCGGCGCCGTAGACCCCGTGCTCGGGCAGTCCCGTCGATTCGAAGGTGTGCACCGAGAGCCCTCCCGGTGTCGTCCGGTGGGCGACGAGCCGCAGGCCGGCCGGGGCGCTGCCGTCAGGGAAGAGCCGTCGGCCGCGGCCCACCACGACCGGGGCGATCACGAGCCGCAGTTCGTCGACCAGGCCGGCGGCCAGCAGGGACTGGGCCAGTCCGGAGCTGCCGTGGACCTGCAGGTCCCGTCCGGGCAGCCGTTTCACTTCGGCGACCTGCTGCGGAACATCCCCGTCCAGGATCGTGGTCGGGTTCCACCCGGCCGTGGTCAGGCTGTGGGAGGCGACGTACTTGGGCAGGCCGTTCATCAGGGGCGCGAAGGGGTGGTCGGTCATCGTCGGCCAGTCGCGGGCGAAGTTCTCGTACGTGCGGCGCCCGAAGAGCAGTGCGTCCGCCGTGCCGAGCCAGGTGGCAGCCACCTCGAGGAATTCCTCGTCCAGGTGCGGCACGAACCAGCCTCCCTGGTCGAACCCGTCCGTGGGGTCCTCGTCAGGTGACCCCGGGCCCTGGGAGACACCGTCGAGGGTCAGGAACTGCTGAACGACAAGCCTCATCACGCATCGCTCTCTTCCGCCTCCGGCGCAGGCCGGGGCATCGTGGCCACGGGGCTACGACTCTGCCACTTCCCGCGGGCCGCGACAGGGCGACACTCGTCCGTCCCGGCCACCGCCGGCCGGCGGGCGGGGGATCCCGGACGGAAGTGTCCCGCCGGATCGGGGGAGGAGGGCCCGGACCGTGCGGAACCCTCCTCGTCCCGTCCTCAGCGGCGCGAGAGGTGCCGGTCAGTAGATGTTGGCCTCCACCGCCGGGCCGTCTCCACGGGTGCTGTTGATCTGGGCCCGCAGCGAGATCTCGTCGTAGACGCGGACCTCCCGCACGATGCGGCCCTCCTGGATCAGGAACTGGGACACGCCGAGCACGGTCACCGGCTGATCGGTCAGCGGGCCGAAGACCGGCGTGCCCCGGTAGGTCCCGTGCATGGTCCAGGTGACGGCCACCCGCAGTCCGGCGTACCGCGGCGCGTAGTTGGTCTGTATGTCCCGTACCTCGAACCGGGCGTCCGGGAAGGCGCCGACCATGGCCAGCAGATCGCTCTGGTAGCGCTCGGGGCGGATGACGGTCCGGTCGCCGGTGGTGTGCAGGAAGAGGTCCCGCACCATGAAGTCGCCGACCTTGTCCAGGCGGCGCTTCGTCCAGACCTGGTCGATGAACTCCAGCACCATCTCGCACTCCGGCCGGTATTCGTCCGGGCGGGGGCCGCTGACGCCCACGGACAGGACGTCCTTGGGCGGCTCCTCGGTCATCGATCCGCTGTATCCCTGGAACCGCAGGGCGCGGGCCGCCTCGTCCGGGTCCACACCCCGCTGCAGGCAGTCCGCCAGCTCGTCGCGCACCACCCACTCCTCGACCATTCGGCCTCGGCGGTACAGGCAGTTGGCGACCGTCCGCTTCCGGATGCGGATGTTGCGCCCGTCGACCAGGTGCTCGTCGGCGGAGAAGACCAGGTGTGAACTGAGGAAGGCGTCGTCCCCGCGGGCTTCCCACACCACGTCCTCGGCCTGCCCGATGTGGCCGGGCGTGCTGCCCATGCGCATCGTGCTGCCCTCGATCACACCGTCCCGGCCCACGACGGTGCCGAGGCTGGTGTGGACGATCGAGTCGGGCTCGTAGTTGTCGACGATGTACGCGATGTCCCGGCCGACCCAGATGCGGTCGGTCACCTCGCGGATGAAGTCGTCCGGGTCCTTGTAGGGGAGGTAGGCAGCGGGGTCCAGCGGCATGATTCGTACCTTTCTTGATCTGGGCAGGCGCATGAATTCGTATGCATTCGAGCGAAGTTCGGGTTGGTCCGGAGGTGGCGTCCCCGGCAGGTCCGGCGGTGGCGCGCAGCCCTCACCGGGCGAATTTGTCCGCCCCGAGGTGACTCCGGTACGTCTCCTTCATGAAGGCGCTCACGACGACGAGGGCCATGACCGCGGCCACCGCCAGGTAGGCCCACACGGCGTAGATCGTGTCGAAGGTGGTGACCAGCAGGGCGGCGACGAACGGCGTGATCCCCATGAAGATGGAGAACGAGCTGTTGTACGCGATGGCGCTCGCACTGAAGCGTGTGCGCGTCGCGAAGAGCTCCGCCGCGCAGACCGTGACGATGCCGGTCAGGAAGAACTCCGGGACGATGTAGATCAGTTGGCTCGCGACGGCTGCTCCGAAAGTGCCCTGCTCGCCGACCCGGAACGCCAGTGGCACCAGGACGATGCACGCGACGGCGCCGGCGATCAGCATGGGCTTGCGGCCTATCCGGTCCGAGAGGATTCCGGCCAGGGGCAGCATCGGGATGAGGACGGCGATCGAGATCGCGTTGGACGTCAGGGCCATCCAGCGGGGAAGGCCGAGCGTCCCCGTCAGGTACTCGGGATAGAAGGTGACCCAGCTGTAGGACAGGATCGCGGCCATGATCGAGATGCCGCAGAACGCGAGCATCGGACGCCACTGCGTGCGCAGGGCCTCCCGGATCGGGGCCTTGACGACCACGGCGCCGCCCTCGGTGGCCCGGACGAACTCGGGGGACTCCTGGATCCGCCGCCGCAGCCAGATCCCGACCGCGCTCAGTGGCAGCGCGAGGAGGAACGGGATGCGCCAGCCCCAGGAGTCCAGCGAGGGCCCCTCGAACAGCCAGCTGGCGAGTGCTGCGGTGCCGGCGCCGGCGAGGATGCCGACGAAACAGCTGTTGGAGGCGTACGAGGCGTAGTAGGCGCGCCGGTTCGGCTCCGCCCACTCGACGATGAAGGCCACCGCCCCGACGTACTCCCCGCCCGACACCATCCCCTGCACGACGCGCAGGAGCAGGAGGAGCAGTGGGGCGAGGATCCCGATCTGGTGGTAGGTCGGCAGGGCGCCGATCAGGGCGGTGGTCACCCCCATGAGCACGATGGTCCAGAGCAGTGTCTTCTTGCGGCCCACCCGGTCGCCCCAGCGGCCGACGAGCGTTCCCCCCAGGGGGCGGAAGAGGCATGCGACGGCGATGATCGCGTAGGTGCTCAGCACCGCCACCGCCTGATTGCTCTCCGGGAAGAAGGCGGGGGCCAGGACCGGGGCCATGTAGCCGTAGAGGCCGTAGTCGAACTGCTCGACGAAGTTCCCGACGCTTCCCGCGCCGATGGCTCGGCGTATCTCCTTCCGCTTCTCCGGGTCGACCTCTTGCGTGCCGACGGCCGTTGTGGGCGGCGCTACAGCGGACATGGCTTCTCCGTTCGCGCGGTGAGAGTTATGCATACGTATGAACTTCCGCCGAACACTAGGGAGCGCGGAGTGGGGCGTCAAGAGGTGCAGGCGACGCATTCGGCGAGGGCGACACCGCCGTGCCGGGAAGACGGCACGGCGGTGACGCGGCGTCGCGCGCACGCACTTCGCCGGCCCCTGTGACCCCGGGACCCTGTGGGAACCGGGACCCCGTGGGAACCGGGGAGCCGGCGTGGGTCGTCGGAGTTCCGGCCCGGGAGGGTGCCCCAGGGGGCGTCGGAGCGCTGTGTGTTCTCGGACGACGGGGCGGCGTGGGTGGCACGCCGCGTCACGAAGGCCCGTCGTCCCCCGCGGGGGGCGCGAGGGACCGGAACGTGTCCATCAGGACCTGGGTCATGTTGTAGAGGACCAGCTCGGCGCCGGTTCGCTCGGCTGCCCGGGCGCCGTCGGCGCCCGGCACGATCGTCATGACCGCCCGCCCCGCCGCGTGGGTCGCGCCATGAGCCGTGGCGACCAGCCCGTCGATCACGTCCCGGCCGGGGAAGGCGCAGTCCGCCGCCAGGTCGGCCGGGCCCACCAGCACCGCGTCCACCCCCTCCGTGGCGGCTATCTCCCCGGCGGCGGCGACGGCCTCCTCCGTCTCGACCATCGCCACCACCAGGGCGTCCCGCGAGCGGGCGAGGTGCTCGGCCGCCGGGACCGTGCCGAAGTGGCCGGCTCTGCTGTAGGTCGCGAAACCCCGTGTCCCCAGAGGGGGGTAGTGGACCGTCTCCACCGCCCGGCGCGCGTCCTGCGCGCTGTCCACATGCGGATGGACGAGCCCCGCGGCTCCCAGGTCGAGGCAGCGCAGGGCGAGAGCGGGCTCGGAGGTGCCGACGCGGACCAGGACCTCGATGCCCCGGGCCGCCGCGGCGGTCATGTGGTGCTGGAGCACCGTCATGTCGGCCGGCCCGTGCTCGCAGTCGATGACCACGTAGTCGAGACCCGCGACCCCCGCCATCTCCACCAGGGTCTCCGACGGGAGACGCAGCAGTGCGCCGTACAGCCGTTCGCCGGCCGCGAGGCGCGCCTTGAGGGAGGAGCGCTTCGCGGAGGGGGAGCGGTGATCCGCTCGTGCCGCCGTCACCGTGCCACCATTCCCGCCGACAGGTCGATGTCGGCGCCGCACAGGCCCGGCATCCGCAGCATCGCGCTGACCGCCGCGCCCACCTCCTCCTCGCGGACCATCCGCCCGAGGGCCGACCGCGACACGAAGTCCTCCTCGGCCTCCGCACGGCTCCTGCCGGTGCGTTCCGCCTCCAGCCTGAAGTTCCGCTCCATCCGGGGCCCCGACACGGGCCCCGGGGACAGCGAGTTCACCGTCACCCCCAGGGGCCCCACCTCGCCCGCCAGGGTTGCGGTCAGCCCGATGACCGCCATCTTCGACGCGCAGTAGGGTGTGCGCCGCAGCAGTGGCCGCTTGCCCGACACCGAGGCGATGTTCACCACGTCACCCGCGCCCCGCCCGGTCATGGCCGGAAGGAAGGCCCGGCACATCAGGAACACCCCGCGTACGTTCACGTCGAAGACCTCGTCCCATTCCCGTACCGGGATCTCGGTGAGCGGCGCCACCGGTCCGGCGACCCCCGCGTTGTTGACCAGCACCGAGATCTCCTCGTGGGCGAGGCTCTCCGCGAGCTTTTCGACCTCGTCCGGCCGTGACACGTCGCAGACGCGGTGGACGACACCCGGCCCCAGGCGGGCGGCCGTCTCCTTGAGCGTGTGTTCGCTGCGGCCGGTGATCACCACGCGGGCCCCGTCGGACACGAGTGATCGCGCGATCGCGGCGCCGAGGCCGCTGCCGCCTCCGCTGACGAGCGCGGTGCGCCCGGCCAGCGGGGCCGTTCCGCCGCTCATTCGCCCGCCTCGTCGTTCCACGGCAGGGTGCCGTTTCCGTACTTCGCCGCCCGTACGTCACCGGAGCGGGCGTGCCCCTCGAACAGCTCGACGCGGGCCGCGCGCCCGCAGACCTCGCCGAGCAGCGCCGACGAGGAGGTGTCCGTGACCTCCTGGTAGGTCACCGTCTTCAGGTACTTGCCCACCCACAGGCCGCCGGTGTAGCGCGCTGCGCCCCGGGTGGGCAGGACGTGGTTGGTGCCGATGACCTTGTCCCCGTACGAGACGCAGGTGCCCTCACCGAGGAACAGCGCACCGTAGTCGCGCATCCGGTCCAGGGCCTGGCGCGGGTTCTCCGTGAGGACCTCGACGTGCTCACTGGCGTAGGAGTCCGCGATCTCGAAGGCCTCCGTCAAGGAGGCGGCCACGACGATCTCGCCGTGGTCCCGCCAGGCAGGGCCGGCGAAGTCCTTCGTGGGCATGCCCGGCAGCAGTCGCTCGATGTGGGCCTGCACCTTCCGGCCCAGCTCCTCGGACGTGGTGACGAGCACGGCGGGCGAGTCCGGGCCGTGCTCGGCCTGCGAGAGGAGGTCGACGGCCACCACGAAGGGGTCCGCGTGCTCGTCGGCGATCACCAGGATCTCCGTCGGGCCCGCGAACAGGTCGATGCCGACCTCGCCGAACAGCTGGCGCTTGGCCTCGGCGACGTACGCGTTGCCCGGTCCGGCGATCAGCGGCACGCGGCCGATCGTCTCGGTGCCGACGGCCAGCGCCGCAACGGCCTGCACCCCGCCCAGCAGGTAGATCTCGTCGGCGCCCGCGAGGTGCATCGCGGCGACCGTCGCCGCGGGGATCTCCCCCCGTATCGGCGGGGTGCAGGCGGCGACCCGCTCCACCCCGGCCACCTTGGCCGTCACGATCGTCATGTGGGCGGACGCGGTCAGCGGGTAGCGCCCGCCGGGCACGTAGGCCCCGGCGCCGGCCACGGGGACGTGACGGTGTCCGAGGCGGACGCCGGGCAGGGTCTCGATCTCGATGTCGTGCAGCGAGTCGCGCTGTGCCCGGGCGAACGTGCGCACCTGCTGCTGGACGAAACGGATGTCCTCCAGGACCGTCTCCGGAACCCCGGCGATGATCCTGCTGATCTCGTCCGGGCCCAGCCGGAAGGACTCGGGGCTCCAGTTGTCGAACTTCTCGGAGTACTGGCGGACCGCCTCGTCACCGCGCTCGCGGATGTCGTCGAGGATGCCGCGGACGCGCTCGGCGACATCCGCGCGGGCAGCGCGCACCTGGCCGGCAGGTACGGGGGACTTGAGGAAATGGGGCATGAGGGCTCTCTTCTCGGGGGTGGTGGTGCATGTGCGGCGACGGTGAGGGGAGGGTGCGGGCGGCCGGTGGTCAGGACGGCCCCGGCGGCCAGGACCTCCGCACCCGTCCGAGGAGGTCCGCCAGCGCGGTGGAGACGGCGGAGGGGCGCTGCCACGGCAGCAGGTGCCCGGCCCCGGGCACCTCGCGCAGTTCGGCGCCCGGGACGGCCCGCGCGATCAGCCGGTGGAACTCCGGGGGGCACAGCGCGTCCCGTGCTCCGGAGAGGACCACCGCGGGACAGCGGGCGGTGCGCAGCGCGTCCTCGGAGTCCGAGCGGGTCGCCTGCGCGGCGAGCTGGGCGCGTGCGGCGGCGGGGCCCACGGCGCGGGCCATCAGCCGGTACCGCTCGGCGTCCTCGCCGGACGGGCCGGGCGGAGTGGCGAACATGTCCGGCAGGGTCTCCTCGACGACGTCCGCGAACCGGCCGTCGGCGATCAGCCCGTCCCACGCCTGCCAGGCGGCGTACTGACCGGGGCGCGGCGCGCCCGCGTTCGCCGACATGACGCACAGGCCGGAGATCCGCTCCGGGGCCCTGCGCAGCGCTTCGAAGGCGACGACGGCCCCGAGGCTCAGCCCGACGGCGACGAAGGGGCCCGGCACCGAGGAGAGGAGGTCCTCGGCCAGCGCACCGATGTCCGGCTTCGCCAGTTCGAGGTGATGGACGTCGTGGCCTACGGGGAACTCCACCCCGGACCAGAGGCTCGCATCGCACAGCATCCCGGGGACCACCACCAGGGGCAGCGGGCCCGACGGGCCGACGCGGGGCACGACGGTCACCAGCGGCGCGCTGAGCGCGGCAGCAGCGCGTAGGGCGCGATGTAACCGTTGTGGTCGATCCCGAGCCCCGCGTCGGCGGCGCTCTTGGACACCTCGTCGTCCCAGTCCAGGCGGACCCGGCCGTCACCGGAGTTGACGACGAGGAGATCGCCCTCCTCGTCGCCGACGTTGCGCAGCGTGCGCCAGGCGTCCTGGGGGACGGAGAGCATGTCGCGCGGCCCCAGGAGCACGGAGACGGGGTCGGTGCGGTTGAGCGTCACCTCCCACAGGCCGTCCTTGACGATCAGGGTCTGCGTCTCGTGCTGCCGGTGGAGCGAGACGCCCTGACCCGGCTCGGCGCGCAGCCAGGCCGCGTTGTGGCCGTGCGGGTTGAAGATGCGGGGCTCCTGGTGCGGGTCCTCGGTCATGCCGTACCCGATGACGCAGCTCAGGCGTACGCCTCCTCCCGGCAGGGTGCTGTCGAGGAACGGGTGGTCGGACCAGACCAGTTCGCCGGACGCCGCGACGCGGCGCTTCATCTCGTCGGCGCTGTAGTGGCGCAGTCGGTCGATGTGCTCCTGGGCCATGGGCTCGGTCAGCTCGGCGCCGGGCGGGATCTCGTCGCCGGCCACGGTGTCGACCAGTTCGTTGCCGGCGGTGAGGTACAGACCGTGTCCCTCGGCCTCGCGCAGGACGGAGGGCCCCCAGATGATGCCGCCGGTGTGGTCCATGCCGAGCACGGTGAACATCCAGCCGTCGTCCGGGCCGGTGTTGGTGAAGCCGCGGAAGATCCAGGTGGGGACGGAGGCGATGTCGCCGGCCCTGAGGAGGTGTTCCCCCTCGGTGCCGTCGGCGCCCCAGCGCAGCAGGTACTCGCCCTCGGTGCAGACGAACACCTCGGCCGTGTAGTGCAGGTGGAGGTTGTTGGTGACGCCGTGGGGCATGGCGGCGGCGCCGATGTTGTAGCCGTGCGGCAGGCGGAGGTTGACGTGCTGGCCGGCGGCCTGCGAGACGCCCGGCCCGATCATGGCGTAGTTCTCCTTCCGGTCCGAGCCCGGCGTGCGGCAGTCGATGAAGGCCTGGTCGCAGGAGACGAAGTCGCTGCGGCAGATCGTGCGGCGCCCCAGCTCGACGGTGGACACGACGACATCGGGCATGGCTGCTCCCTCATGTGGAATACGTATGCATTTCCATGACAGGCCTTCCCCCGGGCAATGTCAAGGGATCTTGCGATGCGGGTTTCGGGCGTAGGGTGCGCAGGGCTTCCGGCGTGTTGACAGGAGCCTCCGTTCGGAGGCTCGTGTCGTTCGGGCGGGTGGGTGCGGGGCAGGAGCAATCGGGGTGCCGTGCCTGCCGGGGTGCCCTGCGGTGCGCGGACACCGTTCGGCTGCCTGGCGTGCACCTACATACGTATACTGAAATCCGGGGCGCCGGCGGTGGCGCCCCGGGCGAGGAGAAGAGGGCGGATGGCGATCACGAGTCACGACGTGGCGAGGCTTGCGGGTGTCTCCCAGCCCACGGTCTCGCGGGCCCTGAGGGACGACCACCGCGTGTCCGCGGCCACCCGCGAGAAGGTCAGGCGGGCCGCAGAGGCACTGAACTACGTGCCCAGCGAGGCGGGACGGACCCTGTCGACCCGGTCCACGCGCCGGATCGGCGTCATCGTGACCGATCTGACGAACCCGTTCTACCCGCACGTCATCGCGCCCCTGCACGACGAGCTCCAGCGCCTGGGTTACCGCATGATGCTCCTCACGGAGCGCTCCGACGAGGCGGTGGCCGAGGAGAAGCTCCTGGACCAGTCCCTGGACGGTGTCGTCCTCGCGACGGCCACCACCGACTCCCGGCTGCCCGCCCAGCTCGACCGTCGCGGCATGCCCTACGTCTTCCTCAACCGTGACACCGGCGGCAGCGGCGACTACGCCTCCGTCGTCGACAACGAGGGCGGGGGGCGCCTGGTCGCGGACGTCCTGGTCGGACTGGGGCACCGGAGGATCGCGGGCATCTTCGGCGCGGCCAACACGACGACCGGCCGCGAACGCGAACTGGGCTTCCGGCTGGCCCTGGCCGACGCGGGCATCGGGCTCCCGGAGGACCGGGTGGCGCGCGGCGCCTTCGAGTACGACACCGGCTACGGGGCGCTGCCCTCCCTGCTCGACGCTGCCGAGACACCGACGGCGGTCTTCTGCGGCAACGACGTGGTCGCCATCGGCGTCCTGAACGCCGCCCTCGCCGCCGGGCTCCGGGTCCCCGACGACCTGACCGTGATCGGCTTCGACGACCTCCCGATGGCGGCCTGGGAGGTGTTCCGGCTGACCACGGTCGGGCACGACCTGCGGGAACTGTCGCGTCAGGCGGCGCGCCTGCTGGTGCGGCGCATCACCGGTGAGGCCGACCCCTCGGGTGAGCGGCTCGTGCTGCCGACCGCCTTCGTGCCCCGTGCCACCCACGCCCGTATCTCCTGACCCGCCGGGGGAGCGCACTCCGGTGTCCTCCCGCGTGTCAGCGCTGCGAGGAGCCTGCCGGGGAGGACACGGTGCCGCCGCTCCCCGCGGTTCCGGCGTCGGTGTCATCGATGCCGGACCGGTCGCCGTGCCGCCTCTGGCGCAGGACGCCGAGGGTGACGAGGACCGCGGCCAGGGCCAGGGAGAGCCACAGTTCGAGCCGGTGGCCGGGCAGCACCGCCATGAGGACCAGCACCCCGGCGATGAAGGCGATCGTGGCGAGGGTCAGATACGGGAAGGCCCACATCCGCACCTCTCCCGGCCGGTCCTCCTTGCGCCGGGTGGCGTACTGGGTGATCGCGATGACCATGTACATCATCAGGGCGATCGCGCCGCTCGACGCGATGAGGTACGTGAAGACGCTCGGCAGCAGGTAGTTGGCGATCACCGCAGCGATGCCGATGAGGGTGGAGGCGACGACCGCGTTGCGGGGCACACCTGACGCCGAGGTGACCGCGAGCGCGGCCGGTGCGTCCTTGCGGCGGGCCAGTGAGAAGGCCATGCGCGAAGCGGTGTAGATGGCCGAGTTGAGACAGCTGCTCACGGCGACGACGAGGACCACGTCCATGATCCGGCCGGCGCCGGGGATGTTCATGCGGTCCAGGACCGCCTGGTAGGAGCCGGCGGCCAGGCCGTCGGCGTTCCAGGGCACCAGGCTGACCACGACGAAGATCGAGCCGACGTAGAAGAGTCCGAGGCGCCAGACGACCGCGCGGACGGCCTTCTTGATGTTCTTCCTCGGCTCCGCCGACTCGGCGGCGGCGATCGTGACGATCTCGCTGCCCTGGAAACTGAACATCGCCGTGAGCAGCCCGGCGAGCACGGCCATGCCGCCCTTGGGTGCGAAGCCTCCGTTGCTCCACAGGTTCGAGATCCCGTGGGCGTCCGAGCCGGGGAGCACACCGAAGATCGCGAGGGCGCCGAGCACGAGGAAGGCGACGATCGCGATGACCTTGAGGAGCGCGAACCAGTACTCGAACTCGCCGTAGTTGCGCACGGCGAGCAGATTGCTGCCCGCGAGCAGGGCGATCATGGCGAGAGCCGGGATCCAGCTGGGTATCGAGGTGAGCCCCGCGATGACCTCGCCCGCGGCGATGGCCTCGATGGGGATGACGAGGATGTAGAACCACCAGTACAGCCACCCGATGGAGAATCCGGCCCAGCGGCCCAGGGCGCGGTCCGCGTAGGTGGAGAAGGAGCCCGTGTCGGGGTGGGCCACGGCCATTTCTCCCAGCATCTGCATGACGAGCACCACCAGGGCGGCGGCCAGCAGGAAGGAGATCAGGACGGCGGGACCGGCGGCGGCCACGGCGGTGGACGAGCCGACGAACAGACCGGCTCCGATGACACCCCCGATGGAGATCATCGTGATCTGGCGTCCCTTGAGGCCCTGGGTGAGCGCGGGACCTGACCCGTCCGACGGGGAAGAGGGCGGTGAGGGATGGTGCATGGGGAGAATCCTCGCGGGAGTGGGAGCGCAGGTGCCCCTGCTGCAGGACAGTGCTCGTCCGCCTCGGGCGGGCGAATCCACCTGGCGGCCCGGGACACCTGCCACGACTGTGCACGGTGTCCCGGGCGCCGACAACCCCTCGCCCCTGGCCGGGGGCGGCATGGAGACGGGGACGAGGGACTGGATCAGAGCTGTTCGCGCAACGCCTCGGGGACGGAGTCGAAGGCGCCGGAGGCGCGCCCGATCCGGTCGATCCGGAGCGTGGCGGTCGCGCCGTGGGCGGCGAGGCCCTCGAAGGCCGAGATCCGCTCGACGGCGGGCGCCAGCGAGGCGGTCCCCTCCTTGGCGGTCCGCTGGTACGTCAGCGGCTTGAGGAAGCGCGAGACCGAGAGCCCCGCGTTGTAGCGGGCCGTCTTGCCGGTCGGCAGCACGTGGTTCGTGCCCGCGATGCCCTTGTCCGAGTAGGCGACGGTGGACCACGGCCCGATGAAGAGCGAGCCGTAGTTGGTGAGGTTCTGGAGGTAGAAGTCGTCGTCCTCGGTCTGGATCTCCAGGTGCTCGGGGCCCAGGATGTCCGCCACGGCGACGGCCTCGTCACGGTCGCGTACGACGATGACGGAGCCGAAGTCCCGCCATGCGGGTCCGGCGATGTCACGCGTGGTGAGGGTCTCGAGCTGGCGCTCGATCTCGGCCGCGACCGCGCGACCCGTCCGCTCCGAGGTCGTGATCAGGGCGGCCGGGGAGTTGGGGCCGTGCTCGGCCTGGCCGAGCAGGTCCGCGGCGACCCAGGCCGGGTCGGCGGTGTCGTCGGCGATGACGGCCACCTCGGACGGACCGGCCAGCAGGTCGATCCCGACCTGGCCGAAGAGCTGCCGCTTCGCCTCGGTCACGAAGGCGTTGCCCGCGCCGACCAGCATGTCCACCGGGGCCTCGCCCAGCAGGCCGAACGCCATCGCGCCGAGGGCCTGGACGCCTCCGACGGCGAAGACCCGGTCGGCCCGGGAGAGGTAGGCGCCGTAGAGGACGGCGGGGTGGGCGCCGTGCTCGCCCGACGGGGGCGTGCACGCCACCACCGTCGGCACGCCGGCCGTCTTGGCCACTCCCACGGTCATGAACGCGCTGGCGAGCAGCGGGAAGCGGCCCGCCGGGAGGTAGGCGCCGACCCGGGACACCGGCACGTAGCGCTGGCCGCCCGCGACCCCGGGGGCCACCTCGATCTCGAAGTCGGTCAGGTGCTCGCGCTGGGCGGAGGCGAAGCGGTGCGTGCGCTCGTAGCCCATCTCCAGGGCGGTGCGGACGTCGGCGGGCAGTGCGTCCCCCGACTTCTTCAGCTCGGCTGCCCCGATCTCCAGCTCGCCGGACCAGCCGTCGAGCTCCTGGCCGTAGGCACGGACCGCGTCCATGCCCTTGCTCTCGATCTCCTTCAGCATCTGGGAGACGCGCTCGACCACCTTGGGGTCGCGCTGTGCGGGAGGCCCGTCGACCGCGGGCTTCTTGATCCAGCGGAAGGGGGCGAGGGTCTTCTGTTCGTCGTGCGTGATCTGCATGCCTGGGACGGTAGACGCGACGCTGCCACAGGACCAGAGGGGCAATGCCTGCGCGTCCCACAGGGTTTCCCTGTGGTTCTCGTCAGGGGTCTCGGACCGGCAGTCCGTTGCCGATCTCACGGAGGGTGTCCTCGGCGAGGCGGGCGAGCTCCCGGGTGGCGCGCGAGAGGGGATGGCCGCGGCGTCTGACCAGCGCGATGGTGTCGTACAGCGGGTCGGCGAAGGGTGCGGTGCGCAGCCCCGCGGGGAAGGAGGGGCTGGCGATCACCGCCCGGCTGGCGATCGTGTCGCCGATGCCGGCCGCAGCCAGCTTCAGCGCCGCCTCCACGTGTTCGAGCTCGATCAGTGGATCGACGCTCACCCCGGCGAACTGGGCGCGCGCGGCGATCTGCCTCCTGGTCGGGTCCTTCCACCCGTAGTGGGCGTCGTAGAGCACCAGGGGAGCCTGGGCGAAGGCCTCGATGGTCACCGGGGTGCGTGTGCGCTCGGCGCTCGCGCTGACGTAGTACACCTCGTCACGCATGAGCGGAGTGATCGCGAGTCCGTCCTCGTCGATCGGCAGGATGACCAGGCCCGCCTCGATCCGGCCCTCCGCGACGGCCGCGGCGGTCTCGGCCGAGTTCTGTCCCACGAGGCGTACACGGACGGCCGGATACCGGGCGTGGAACATCTGTACGAGATTGGCGAGCAGGTAGTAGTCGGCGTTGCGCAGCACGCCGAAGGTGGCCGTGCCCCCGCCCAGTGACCCGAGGGAGTGCACGGCCCGAACCCCGCTGTCCGCCGCCTCCAGTGCCTCCTGGGCGTAGGGGAGGAGCTCCTGGCCGGCCGCCGTCAGCGTCAGGGTGCGGCTTCCGCGGAGGAACAGCTCCGCGTCCAGCTCAGCCTCCAGACGGCGGACCAGCTCGGAGGCGGAAGCCTGGGCGATCTCCATGGCCTCCGCTGCGGCGGTGAAGGAACCGAGACGCTCGGCCTCGACGAAGGCCCGCAGCTGATTGAGGGTCATGCCGTCTCCTCGTGCGGAACGGACGCGGGGAGGCGGCCGCGGCGGGGGCGCTCCGGCGGCGCGGGGGAGAGTCGTGTCGGTCTGCGCATGCCTGCACCTTAGGAACCCACGGCCCGGGACACCGCACCGGCTGCCGGAGGCGGCCGGCGCGGTGTCGCTCCGGAGGGTTCTCCCGGCCGCGGCCGGAGGACTAGCCCGCCCTCCCCCGCAGCGCGGTGAGGATGGCCAGGGGAGTGGCGGCCGCCCACGCCTGCGGGGAGCAGGAGTGGGGATACGGCACCGGGCGGGGGTGCTGGGCGCGGGAGTAGCCCGCCATGACCTCGGGCAGCCGGTGTCCGTGGTGTGCCGACGCCTCCAGCAGACCGAGGGCGACCGTGCGCGCCTCGTCGTCGAGCCCGCACCGGGCCAGACCGAGCAGCACCACCGCGTTGTCGTGCGGCCAGGACGTGCCCCGGTGGTACGAGAGCGGGTGGTACGCGGGCTGGCCGGACGCCAGCGTGCGGATGGCCCAGCCGGAGAAGAAGTCGGGTTCCAGCAGCCGCCGCCCCACGCGCTCGGCGTGCCGGGCGTCCAGGATGCCCGACCACAGCAGGTGCCCGGCGTCGGAGGCCAGCGAGTCGACCTGCCTGCCCAGGCCGTCCAGGGCGAGCGCGGGAAAATCGGGGCCGTCCATCCAGAAGTCCCGCAGGAACCGTTCCCGCAGGTCTGCGGCTGCCTTCTCGAGCCGGTCGGCGTACGCGTCGTCGTCCCACACCGAGCGGGCCGTGCGCGCGGTGCGGACCAGGGCGTCATAGGCGTACCCCTGTGCCTCGGCGACGGCGATCGGGCCCTCGGCCTGGGTGCCGTCGAGGAAGCAGATGGCGCCCTCGGAGTCCTTCCAGTTCTGGTTCACCAGACCCCGCGGGTCGGGCGTGTAGACCAGATAGCCGCTGTCGTCCAGGCCGCCGTCGCGGAACATCCAGCTCACGGCGGCCCGCGCCTCACGCTCCAGGCGGGTGGCGAGCGTGAGGTCTCCGGTGGCCTCCGTGTAGCTGTCCAGCAGGACCAGGAAGAGCGGGGTGGCGTCCACCGAGCCGTAGTAACGGCCGTACGGCACCTGGCGGAAGTGGGCCAGCTCGCCGTGGCGGATCTCGTGGACGATGCGCCCCGGCTGCTCCCCGCGGCCGGCGTCGTGGACGGAGCCCTGGGTCGCCGCGAGGGCGAGCAGGGTCCCCTCCGCCAGCTCGGGCCGGTAGGGCAGCGCGAACAGCGAGGTGAAGAGGGAGTCCCGGCCGAAGAGCGTGAGGAACCACGGGATTCCGGCCGCCGGGACCCGGAGGCGCTCGCCGTCCGGGCCGGTCGCGGGAACCCGCAGCGCGGCCAGGTCGCTCAGCCCCCGGGCGCACGCCGCGGCCAGACCGTCGGGTGCGCCGGGGGGCATGGGGGGCGGCGTCCCGGTGAAGGCGGAGGCGTCGGCCGCCTGTTCCGCGACCGCCTCGGCGGGCGTCCCGACGAGGGCCGGCGCCGGTGCGCCGTGCGCGTACGCCGTGACGGTGAGCAGGAGTTCGGCGTCACCGTGGGCGGGCAGCTCCAGGTGCCAGTCCAGCCGGTGCGCCGTCTCCTGTCCGCCGACGGGGCCTACGGCGGCCGGGGCCGGGGTGGCGCACACCGCCGTACGGGAGAGCCAGTCGCCGCGCTCGTAGGTGAACGTGACCCCGTCCGGGTGGGTGCTCGCCGTGTGCCGGGCGCCGTCCTTCTCGTACCGGCGCTTGTCGGAGCGCAGCTCGAACTGGTCGGCGAAGTCGGCGTCGGCGGTCAGCGAGAGCACCGCGGTGACGGGCACGGGGCGGTTGTTGACCAGACGCAGAGACTCCGTCAGGACGCCCGCGTCGACGGCTTGTTCACGGAAGACGGTGTACGTCGCCGGTTCGTCCCGGGTGCCCGGCGGCGTGAGCACGCACAGGGCGGACTCCTCCCCGGCCGACGGCACCAGCACCTCCGGTGCCGCACCGTCGACGGTCAGCGTCCACCGGCTCAGGTGCCGCGCGTCGCGGTGGAACAGCCCGTCGGGGGAGGAGCCGCGACGGCCGCCGACACCGCCGTCGGCGCCCAGGACGGCGAAGGTTCCCGCACGGACCAGGGTGGTGTCCGCGGTGCCGTTCACGTGCGTACTCCGATCGAAGGGGCGCCCGTGGGACCGGTCGTCGGCCCCGCCGCGGCGAGCAGATCGAGGGTGAGGGCCGCCGTCCAGCCGAAGGCACGCGTGCCGCGGGCCTGGGCCGTGACCGGGTCCACGTACTCCGCGAAGGAACTGGCCCCGGCGGCATCGAGCATGGCCGTGCGCAGCGCGTCCGCCGTCCGGGGGCGCCCGTACAGGCGCAGCCCCCGCTCCAGCAGCCAGTTGGTGTTGAACCAGGCGGGACCGCGCCAGTAGCGGGAGGGGTCGAAGGCGCGCCCGGCGAAGTCGTACGACGGGGCCATCGGCACCTCGCCCAGGCGGAAGCCCGGGCCCGACGCGGTGCCGAGCAGGGCGTCGACGATGTGCCGGGGGAGCCCGGGGACGATGAGCGGGACGATCCCGGCGACACTGCGCTCGGGGATCAGCTCGTCACCGACCAGGTCGCGGCAGAGGAACATGCCGTCGGCGGGCGACCAGAGCCGCTCCACCAGCGCAGCCGTGAGCCGCTCGGCCCGGGCCTCGTGCGGGGAGGGGTCCGCCCCCGTCTCGGCGGCGATCCTGGCGAGCGCGCGCTCCGAGACGATCAGCAGCGCGTTGACGCAGGGGTCCTCCACCGCGAAGGCGTGTGTCCCCCGGACGTCCGCGTAGCCGCTGTCACGGTAGTCCGCGGCGAGCCGCACGTACCGGCCGTAGTCCAGGTCGGTGGGGCGCTCCGAGGCCTGACCGTGGTCGAGGTCGGCGCGCCGGTACGAACCCGGGGCGGCCGGATCGACGCGCCGCAGCGGAGCGTCCCAGCACGGGCTGTTGTCCATGCCCGGCTCCCACGGGTGCACCATGGCGGCCAGTCCGCCGCCGCCGAGGTCGCGGTCGCGCGTGAGGTAGTCGTGCCAGGCCACGAGTCGGCCGTACACGCGCGGCAGGAAGCCGCGGGCGCGCGAGGCCTCCGGATCCGCCTCGTGGACGAGCCACGCGGCCAGCGCGTGCACCGGCGGCTGCACGATGCCGGACGTCTCCGTCCCGGCCGGGGCACCCGCCGGGGCGCCGTCCGTCGAGGAGCGCCAGAAGTCGGGGCTGGGGAAGTACGCGTCCAGGGGCACGGCGGGACTGAACACGATGTGCGGAACGCGTCCGTCGGCCCACTGGGCGCCCAGCAGGCTCTCCAGCTCGCGCTGGGCCCTGCGCACCGACAGGTGGCGCAACCCGATCGCGATGAAGGCCGAGTCCCAGCTCCACTGGTGCGGATACAGGCCGCGGGACGGGACGGTGGAGGAGCCCGTCCAGTTGGTCAGGAGTACCCGTGCCGCACCGCGCCGAAGGGTCAGGTGATCGGCGGCGGTGGGCACGGGGGTCTCGAGGAGCGACGTCACGCGCCGGACCTCCGCAGGAACGCGGGGATGGAGCGGACGGCCGCGACGGGGTCGCCGGTCAGCCGGCACTCGGCGGCGAGGTAGCCGTCGTAGCCGATGCTGTGCAGGGCGGCGATCCAGGCCGGCCAGTCGAGGTGACCGGCGCCCGGCTGGAAGCGGTTCGAGTCGCTGACCTGGGCGTGGCCGATGTACGGGGCCGCTGCCAGGATCGAGGCCGAGGGGTCGGTCTCCTCGATGTTCATGTGGTAGCTGTCGATGCCGATGCGGACCGAGTCCAGGCCCACCGTGCGGATGAGGTCGACCGCCTGCTCCAGCCGGTTGACCATGTGGTCCTCGTACCGGTTGAGCGGTTCCAGATAGAGGGTGACCCCCTCGGTGCGCGCGTGCTCGCCCAGCTCGGAGAGACCGGACAGCAGCACCTCGCGGTCCTGCTCCTCGGTGCGCGGCGGCTCGAAGGGCGGGAGCCTGCGCGAGAACATCCCGTACGACGCGGGGGTCTGCACACCCAGCGCCCCGATCTCGGCCGCGACGGAGAGCTGCGACTTCATCTGCTCCAGCGCGTCACGGCGCAGTCCGTCGTCGAAGGCGGCGAAGAAGTGCAGCATGTCGACGCAGACGGTCGGCATGACGACGCCGTCGGCGAGGGCCTGCTTCAGCTCGGGCAGACGGTCACGGAAGTGGAAGTCGCCCTTGGACCGCAGCTCCACGGCGTCGAAGCCGGCCTCCTGGGCGAAGGCCCATTTCTCCTGGAGCGTGTCACCGGGGAGGAGCTGTTCCTGGCAGGCGGTTTTCAGCATGGGATGCCTTTCGGCGCCGACGGAGGGCGCTCGGGGGTTCTGGCTGTACGTGTGGGGTGGAGGTGCTGCCCGGTCGCCCGGGCCGACGGGCTCAGAACTCCAGGACGACCTGGAGGGCGTCGGCCGGCGTCTCGTCGAGCAGCACGTACGCGTCGGCGGACTCCGCCACCGGCACGACATGGCTGACCAGCGACTTCACATCGACCTGGCCCTCGGCGACCAGGGAGAGGAAGGTCTGCTGGAGCCGCTCGACGGTCCAGCGTCCGGCCAGCTGCGGGGGCACCCCGCCGATCTGGGAGCAGATCAGCTGGATCCGGTTGTGGTGGAACTCGTCGCCGAGCCGCAGGCCGGCGCCGTCGCCCTGGTAGAAGCCGGACGCCACGACGCGGCCGCCGACGGTGACGGAGCGGACCGCCTCGTGCAGGGCCGGGTACACCCCGCTGATCTCGATGGCGACATCGGCGCCCGCCCCGCCGGTGGCGGCGCGGATCTGTTCGGCGACGTCGTCGGTACGCGCGTTGAGGGTGTGCCGCGCGCCGTACTCACGGGCGGTCGCGAGACGGCCGTCGAGCGCGTCGACCGCCGTGACCCGCGCGCCGTTGAGCTGGGCGAGGCGGGTGGTGAGCAGCCCGATGACCCCCTGGCCGAAGACGGCCACGTCCTCGCCGAGGTGGATGTCGGCGGCGAGGATCGCGTTGTACGCGATGGCGCCGACGCGGGCGAAGGCCCCGGCGAGCGGTTCGAGACCGGCGGGCAGGGTGTGGCCGACCATGCGCTCGGCGGGAACGATGCCCTCGCTGCGGTGGCCCCAGATGCCCCAGACCAGATCGCCCGTGACGGGCATCCCGGGGGTGCCGACGAGCTCGGGCGAGACCTCGGTGACCTCGCCGACCTCGGAGTAGCCCCAGCCGGCCACCGGGTACTCGATCCCGGCCGCGCCGTCGCGGAAGATCCGGGCTTCGGCGTCCCATGTGCGTGTCAGGTACGGGTTCGTACCCCTGTAGGCGGTGAGTTCGGTTCCTGCCGAAATGCCGGAGTAGCGGGTGCGGACCCGCAGGTGTCCGGCGGGGAGAGGGGTGCTCTCGTGCTCGGCGACTTCGACCTGACGGGGGCCGGTGAACTGGACGACGCGTTCCACGGGGAGCTCCGGTAGTGCTGGGAGGGGTGTTGCTCGCTGACTTCAGTCGAAGATATCTCAGAGTTATGTCTTGTCAATACGCAAAAGTAATGCTGAGATGCATCAGGAAAGTGCGTAAGTGGCGTGAGGACAGAGCATGGTGATGAAGACCCGACGGTCGAGGGCGACCCTGTTCGGGCTCGCCGCGACCCTGGCGGCCGGCCTGCTGGCCGGCTGCTCGGGCAGCTCCGGCGCGGAGCGGCCCGACAACAGGATCACGGTGTGGTCGCAGGAGAACCTGCCGCCGAGGATGGCGGCGACCAGGAAGGTCGTCAGCCGCTTCGAGAAGGAGAGCGGTGTCAAGGTCGATCTCGTCGGCGTGGACGAGGCCCAGCTGCCGCAGCTGATCATGTCCGCGGCGGCGGCCGGCAAGCTCCCGGACGTGATCGGGGCGGTCCCGATGGGCCAGGTCTGGCAGATGTACGGCAACGGCCTGCTCAACACGAAGGTCGCGAACCGCATCGTCAAGGACCTCGACCCGGGCACGTTCAACAGCAACGCGCTCGCGCTCACGGCCGACGGCGGCACCCGGCTCGGTGTCCCCTCCGACGCCTGGCTCCAGATCCTGGTCTACCGCAAGGACCTCTTCGCCGAAGCGGGACTCGACGCCCCGGACGACTACGCGAGCGCCCTGAAGGCCGCCGCCTCTCTCGACAAGGACGGCCGGGACGGCATCTCCCTGGCCACCGACCCCTCGGACGTCTTCACCCAGCAGAGCTTCGAGGACCTGGCCCTGGCCAACGGCTGCCAGCTGGTCGACGAGGCGGGCGAGCCCGCCCTCGACTCCCCGGCGTGCCGCAACGCCTTCGCGGCGTACGACGATCTCGCCCGCAAGCACGGCGCGCCCGGCACCCAGAGCGTGGACACCACCCGCGCCACCTACTTCGCCGGGCAGTCGTCGATGATGGTCTGGTCGTCCTTCCTGCTCGACGAGCTGGCGGGGCTGCGGTCGGACGCGCTGCCCAGCTGCCCGGAGTGCAAGAAGGACCCGAAGTTCCTGGCCCGCAACACCGGCGTCGTCACCTCCCTGAAGGGCCCGGACGGCAAGGAACCCGCCCAGTTCGGCGAGATCACGTCATGGGCCGTCACCAGGACCGCCGAGACGGGCGCCTCCAGGAAGTTCATCGAGTACATGATGGGCGAGGGGTACGCCGACTGGTTCGGCATGGCCCCCGAGGGCAAGATCCCCGTCCGGACCGGCACGGAGCAGAAGCCCGGCTCCTTCGAGCAGGCGTGGCGCGCCAGCGTCATGGGCGTCGACCGCCGCGAGTCCATGCAGAAGGCCTACCCCTCGGCCCTCCTCGACCAGCTCGTCACCGGTGTCGGCGACATGAAGCGCTGGGGGCTCACCCAGGGGCAGGGCACGCTCGTCGGCGCCACGAACGGCGAGCTCCCCGTGGCCAAGGCCATCGGGGCGATGACCAGCGGCCAGCTCTCGCCGGACGAGGCCGCCAAGGAGGCCGACGACGAAGTGACCGCCCTCCAGAAGTCCCTCCAGTAGCCGCACGCCGCTCCCTCACGAGGTAACCGACCCATGAGCACAACCCAGAGCGGTGCGAAGCAGCGCCGCGTCCCACCGCAGAGTTCGAGCAGGCGCGAGAACCGCGCGGGCCTCGCCTTCGTGACCCCCACCTTCCTGGTGGTCCTGGTCGTGGTGATCCTGCCGATCCTGTGGACCGTCCTGCTCGCCTTCCAGAACGCCAGGCTCGTCGACATCCAGGAGAACGGCCTCTTCGGCCGGTGGACCCTGGACAACTTCTCGCAGGTCTTCGGCTCACCCGGCTTCTGGAGCAGCCTCGGCACCACGCTCCTCTACACCGTCGGCGCCACCGCGGGTTCCGTCGTCCTCGGGCTGATCGCCGCCCTCGCGCTGCGCCGGCCCTTCCGCGGCCGGGGCGTCCTGCGCGCCGCCATGCTCCTGCCGTACGTCGCCCCGGTGGTCGCGGTCTCCTTCGTCTGGGAGGTGGCGCTCAGCCCGCAGTACGGCATCGTGAACGAATGGGGCCAGAAGCTCTTCGGGTGGGACGACCCCATCGCCTTCCTCTCCACCAGGTCCTACGAAGTCGGTCTGTTCGGCGTCCACTTCGACATCCCGCTCGCGCTGCTCACCGTCATCGCCTTCGAGACCTGGCGCTACTTCCCGTTCGCCTTCCTCTTCATGCTGGCCCGCCTCCAGGCGGTGCCCGCGGGTCTCGAGGAGGCGGCCGAGGTCGACGGCGCCACCCTGTCCCAGCGCTTCCGGCACATCCTGCTGCCGCAGCTGATGCCCGTCATCGCCCTGCTGTCCGTCCTGCGCTTCATCATGACGTTCAACAAGTTCGACGACATCTACCTGCTCACCGGCGGCGGATCCGGCACGGACGTCGTGGCCGTGCGCGTGTACGACTTCCTGACCTCCCGCTTCGACGTCGGTGCCGCCTCAGCGCAGGCGCTCGTCCTGGCCGTCGTGCTCATGGCCCTCCTGGGCGTCTACTTCAAGTTCTTCGGCAAGAAGATGCAGGAGGAATCGGCATGACCGCCACCGAGACCCTGACCCGCGACGAGGCCGGGCGGACCACGCGCCCGCTGCCCGCGCCCCGGCGGCCCCGGCTCACCCGCGCCCAGTTCGAGGAGCGGTTCTTCGGCGTCCTGCGCTGGGTGGTGATCGCCTTCCTCGCGGCCATCACGATCGTGCCCTTCTACTACATGCTGATGCTGTCGGTGAAGCCCATCGACGCCCTGCTCCTCGACCCCGGCAACCTCTGGGTCTCAGCGAAGGACTTCACGCTCGACACGTACGAGAGCGTCCTGAAGTCCTCCTCCGAGGGCGGCCAGGGATTCCTCGGCATGCTGGTCAACTCGGCGCTCGTCGCCGTCGCCACGGTCCTGCTCACGCTCGCCGCCGCGGTGCCGGGCGCCTACGCCGTGAGCCGGCTGAAGTTCTTCGGCAACCGGCAGGTCAGCGCGCTCTTCCTCGCCGTGTACCTCTTCCCGGCCACACTGCTGGCCGTTCCGCTCTTCGTCATGTTCGCGAAGATGGGTCTGTCCGGCAGCCTGGTCGGCCTCGCCATCGTCTACATCGCTCAGACCGTCCCCGTGTCGATCTACATGCTGAAGAACTACTTCGTCACCATCCCCTTCAGCATCGAGGAGGCGGCGGCCATCGACGGTGCCTCACGGCTGCAGACCGTGCGCAGGATCATCCTGCCGCTCGCGCTGCCGACCCTCATGGCCACCGGGCTGTACGTCTTCATGATCGCCTGGAACGAGTTCCTGTTCGCCCTGCTCTTCCTGGCGGCGGACCCCGACAGGTGGACGGTCTCCCTGGGACTCCAGCAACTGGCCAACGGCATCGAGGTGTCCAAGACGGTGCTGATGGCCGGGTCGGTGGTCCTCACCATCCCTGTGGTACTCCTGTTCTTCTCCGCCGAACGGCTCCTCACCGAGGGCCTGACCAGCGGTGCGGACAAGGGCTGACGCCGCGACAGGTGAAACCGGCGGGACGAACCACCGGTGCTCTCGGGGCAGGCACGGACGCGACAGACAGGGCGAGGACAGCAGGGATGGCAGGAAACCAGGCCAGCGCGGGGCATCTGCTGCAGCTCATCCGCAGCGGCGAGGCCACCACGCGCGGAGAGCTCCAGCAGGCGACCGGGCTGTCCCGCTCGACGGTGGGGCACCGGCTCGACCAGCTCTTCGGAGCGGGCTGGCTGCGCGGTGCCACCGGCACGTCCACCGGTGGACGCCCCTCCGCCCGGCTGGAGTTCGACCCGGCGCATGCCGTGGTGCTCGTGGCGGACCTGGAGACGCGCCACGCACGCGTCGCCGTGCTCGACCTCTCCGGAGACGTACTCGCCGAGCACACCGGGGACCTCGTCATCGCCGACGGTCCGGACCACGCCCTGGACCAACTGGCGCGCTGGTTCGGCCCGCTGCTGGCCGAGGCCGGCACGGGGCCCGAGCGGGTCTGCGGCATCGGACTCTCCGTGCCCGGACCCGTCGACTGGGAGTCCGCCCGGATCGTCCAGCCCCCGATCATGCCCGGATGGGACCGCTTCCCCGTACGCGAACGCATGCGTGAGGCCTGGACCGAGCACGTCGGCCCGATGCCCGCCGCGGGCCCCCTGCCGGTCTTCGTCGACAACGACGCCAACCTGATGGCCCTGGCCGAACAGCGGGCCGGACACCCGGAGTGCAGCGCCTTCGTCCTGATCAAGGCGTCCACCGGGATCGGCGCCGGCGTCGTCGTCGGCGGCGAGATCTACCGGGGCATCGACGGCGGAGCGGGCGACATCGGACACATCCGGCTGCACGACCGCCCCGACGCACTGTGCATGTGCGGCTCCTACGGATGCCTCGCGGCGGTCGCCAGCGGCCGGTCGATCGCCGCGCAACTGACCGACGCCGGAGTGCCCACCGCCTCGGGATCCGATGTCCGCGAGCACCTCGCCGCAGGGCAGCCGGACGCCGTCAGGCTCGCCCGCGAGGCCGGGCAGCGCGTCGGCGAGGTCCTGGTCACCGTCGTCACCCTGCTCAACCCCGGCGTGCTGATGCTGAGCGGGGACCTGGCGGGCACCCCGTTCCTCACCGGGGTCCGTGAGCTCATCTACCAGCGCGCCATGCCCCGCACCACTGCCCACCTCCAGGTCGTCACCTCCGAACTGGGCGACCGCGCCGCCCTGTCCGGAGCCGCCCGCATGGTCATCGACCACCTCTACGCCCCCGACCGCGCCGACGCCCGCCTCGCGGCCCTGGCCCGCGCCGGCGCCTGAGCGCATCGCACCCGCGCCGGCGCCGCCCGGGCGCGCGCGCCGCACCGGCGGCGGCGTCCGAGCCCACCGCACCCACAGCTGAACGACGGAGAAGCACCATGTCCACCGCACCCCTCCCGGACGCCTGGCCGCACGAGCCGGTCCGCGTCGGCCTCGTGGGCGCCGGCCCCTGGGCCCGCACCATGCACGCCCGCATGCTGGCAGCCGGCCCGGAGACCTCGCTCGCGGCGGTCTGGGCCCGCCGCCCGGAGGCCGCGGCCGAGGTCGCCGAACCCTACGGAGCCCCGGTCGCCGCCTCCTTCGAGGAGCTCCTCGACCGGTGCGAGGCGGTCGCGTTCGCCGTGCCCCCCGCCGTGCAGGCCGTTCTCGCACCGCGCGCGGCTGCCGCCGGCCGCGCCCTCCTGCTGGAGAAGCCGCTCGGCGCCGACCTCGACACGGCACGCGCCGTGGCGGACGCCGTCGGCGAGCACGGGGTGATCTCCCAGCTCGTCCTCACCAAGCGGTACCACCCGGCTACCCGTGCCTTCCTCGCCGAAGCGGCCACCCGCGAGGTGACGGGCGCACGCTCCTGCTATCTGCACGGTGCTTTCCTGGGCGGGGAGTTCGCCACGTCGTGGCGGCTGGAGCACGGGGCGCTGCTCGACCTGGGCCCGCACCTCCTGGACATCCTCGACAGCGCGGTCGCGCCCATCGTCTCGGTACGGGCCACCGGCGATCCGCGTCGGTGGATCGAGCTCACCTGCGAGCACGAGAACGGCGCGGTGAGCCAGGCCTCCCTCTCGGGCAGCGTGCGGCTGGAGCGGGCCAGGACGCGTGTCGAGCTCTTCGGCCCCGGCGAGGAACTGGTCTACGACACCGCCGGCATCGACCACGAGGAGTGCTGGCCCGTCCTCCGGCGCGAGTTCGCCACCGCCGTACGGACGGGCCGGGGCACGGGCATCGACGCGGCCCACGGCCTGCACATCCAGAAGCTGCTCGACATGGCCGTGCGCGCAGGCGGCTGAGCCCGAACGGCCGCTTCCCCACGCGGCCTCGGCGTCCTGTTCCCGTAACAAGCCGTGCCGTCGGCCGAAACACCCGGAATCTACCGTCCAAGCGTCAGAACGGTATACCAGTAACCGGGAGGGCCCGTGACCACGACCACGAGCGGAACAGGACGGCAGGAGCCCCGGCAGGGTGAGAGCGCGGCACTGGGCGACGAGTACGAGCACGAGCCGGTACCCGAGCGGGCCCGCCGCGGCCTGCTGTCCGTCTCGGCCGTATGGTTCGGCTTTCCGATGAACCTGGGCAACGCGGTGTTCGGCGGCGTCATCGTCCACAGCCTGGGCCTGGCGCGGGGTGCGGCGGCTATCCTCCTCGGCAACCTCGTGCTCTTCGCCTACGTCGGCGCCCTCAGCTGGCTCGCGGGCCGCACCGGTGAGAACTTCTCCCACCAGGCCGCCCGTACGTTCGGCACGCTCGGGAGCCGGATACCCGCCGGCTTCCTCTCCACGGTCGTCATCGGCTGGTACTCCTTCCAGATCGGCCTGAGCGGCACCACGCTCCAGGAGGCCCTGGGGTGGGCGCCGTTGCTGGGCGCACTCGCCGGGGGAGTCCTCTACACCGTGCTCACCGTCCTCGGCATCCGCGCCCTGGCGCTCATCGGATTCGTCGCCACCCCGCTGTTCGTCGTCCTGGCGGGTGTCGCCCTCTGGTTCGGTCTGGCCGAGGGCACCACATCCCCGGGCCAGGTCCTGTCGTACGAGGGCGCCGGTCACGCCCTGTCCTTCGGCGCCGCCATGAGCATCGTGGTCGCGGGGTTCTCCGACTCGGGCACGATGACCGCCGACTTCACCCGCTGGGCCAGGAACGGCCGGGCCGCCGTCGCCGCGGCGAGCTGCGCGTTCCCCTTCGCCAACAGCGTCGCGTACCTCGTGGGCGGGCTCGTCGTCGCCGTCGGAGGCGCCGTGGACCCCGCTGTCAACGGAGGCGGGTTCCTCGGGCTGCTCACCGGTCACGGCCCCCTTCTGACCGCGGTCGCCGTCCTGTTCGTCTTCGTCAACCTCGGTTCGGTCGCCTCGCACTGCCTCTACAACGGGGCCGTCGGCTGGTCCGCCATCACGGGGTTCCGCATGCGGCCCCTCGCGATCGTCCTGAGCGTCCTCGGGCTGGTGGCGGCGCTGACCGGGGTCTGGAGCCTCTTCCTCGACTGGCTGAACCTGCTCGGCATCTTCGTACCGCCCATCGGCGCCGTCCTGATCACGGACCAGCTGTTCCTGCGCCGCCGCACGGCGGGCCGGGAGGTCCGCGAGTACAGGCCGGGAGCGCTCGTCGCCTGGGCGGCCGGGGCCGGGGCCGCGACGGTGGCCCACTACCTCCTGCCCGGTTCCGTCGACGCGGTCATCGGCATGACCGTCGCGTGCGGGGTCTACCTGGCCGTCGAGCGCACCGCGCCCGCACCCGTCGCCCGAGCCGCCTGACCCGACCCGCTCCACCGAGGAGGACACATATGGACCGCGCCGCACGCGATGAGATCTGCCGCCTCTCCGCGACCGAACTCGCCTCTCGTATAAGGAAGTCGGAGGTATCACCGCTCGAAGCCGTGGACGCTGTCCTCGACCGGACGGCGGAGGTGGACCCCACTCTGCACGCGTACTGCACCCCCGTGCCCGACCAGGCGCGCGCCCGCGCACGGCAGATCGGTGAGCGCCTGGCGCGCGGCGAGGACGTCGGCCCGCTGGCGGGTGTGCCGATCGGAGTGAAGGACCTGATCGCGACCCGGGGCATCCGCACCACCTCCGGCTCGCCCGCCTACGAGGACTTCGTGCCGGACGAGGACGACATCGTGGTGGAGCGGGTCCTCGGCGCCGGAGCCGTGGTGCTCGGCAAGACCAACGCCACCGAGTTCGGCTACAGCGCGGTGGGACACAACCCGGTCTTTCCCGCCACCCGCAATCCGTGGAACACGGCTCTCACACCCGGCGGTTCGAGTGCGGGATCGGCCGCAGCCGTCGCCGCGGGCCTCGGGCCCGTCTCGCTGGGTTCCGACGGGGGCGGATCGGTGAGGGTGCCGGCCGCGCACTGCGGACTGGTCGGATTCAAGGCGGCGATGGGGCGGGTCCCGGTGTGGCCGGGCTGCCGCGACGAGCGCTATCCGGGAGTCTCGGGCTGGGAGTCCCTCGAACACATCGGCCCGCTCACCCGCACCGTCGCCGACGCCGCTCTGATGCTGTCCGTGCTGGCCGGACCCGATCCGCGTGACCGGCACTCGATCCCGTGCGGTGACGTCGACTGGACCGGGGCACCCCGCGAAGCCGGCATCCGGGGCCTGCGCGTCGCCTACAGCGCCGACCTCGGCTACCTCGCCGTCGACCCCGAAGTGCGCCGCGTCGTCGACGCCGCGGTGGATGTCCTGGAGAGGGACCTCGGCTGCCGGGTCGAGACGGTGGTTCCCGGGTGGGAGGACCCCGCCGAGGCGTTCGCCGCCCTCATCGCGGCCGAGACGGACCTCACCGGCATGCGCCGTCTCGTCGATGTGCACGGTGAGCGGATGTCGCCCCATCTCGTGGCGATGATGCGACGCCGCTGGACCGCCGAGGAGTTCACCGACGCCAACATCGTCCGCAAGGCCGTCGTCAACCGGACGGCGCGACTGATGTCCACGTACGACCTGTTCGTCACCCCCACGGCCGCCGTGCCGCCGTTCGCCGTCGGCATCCAGGGACCCGAGCGCATCGACGGCCGGGAGGTGCCGGACACCGCCTGGACCGGTTTCACCTTCCCGGCCAACCTCACCGGCCAGCCCGCCGTGAGCGTCCCCGCAGGCTGGACCCGCGACGGTCTGCCGGTGGGACTCCAGATCGTGGGCCGCCACCTCGCCGACGCGCAGGTGCTGCGTGCGGCGGCCGCGTTCGAGAGCGCGGCGCCCTGGGCCCACCGGTGGCCCGGCGAGCCCGCGACCCGGCCGGAGCTGGACGCGTCGGGTTCGTCGGACAGGAGGCGCGGCGCCACCTCGCGGTAGTGGCGTACGCGCCGGGGGCACGGAGGCCCGCCGCTTCGGTGCCGACCGGAGCCACGGGCCCGACGCCACGGGCCGGCGGCCCGTGGCTCACCGGCGGCCCACGGCGCACAACGCGGCGTCCACGGCGCCCTGGAGATGGCCCAGGCCCTCCCCGCCGCCCGCCCACGTCGTGGTGTAGACGGTCACGGTGCCCCGTCCGCCGGTGGCCCGGCCGCCGGCCACCGAGTCGCCCGGCAGGTCGCCGCCGTGCCCCCAGTAGACGCCGCCGCAGCTGAGCGGGACCGAGGCGACGCCGTAGCCGTAGCGGCTGCCCGCCGGGTAGACGTCCCGGCCGCCGATGTCGGTCGTGTCCCGCGTCATCAGGCCCAGTGCCCAGCCCGGCAGGAGACGGCCGCCGAACAGGCCGTTCCAGAAGGCGTTGAGGTCCCCGGGTGTCGAGACGAGCCCGCCGGACGCGCCGAACTCGTATCCGGGGAGCTCCGTCACGTCCACGACTCCGGCCTCCGGGAGCGCGGGGTGCACTCCGTAGTTGCGGGCGTGCGGTCCTCGCAGGGCCGACTCGCCGGGGGCGGGCCAGTAGGTGTCGTCCAGGTGCAGCGGGCGCAGGATCGTGCGCTCGACATAGGTGCGGAAATCGAGGCCGGAGGCCTTGTCGATCACCATGCCGAGCACCAGGTAGTTGGTGTTGGAGTACCCCCAGTCGGTACCGGGCTCGAACGCGGGCTCCGCGCCGAGTGCGAGAGCCAGGTACTCCTGCGGCGTGCCGGCCCGCGTCCAGTCGACCAGCGTGGCGTACTCCGGCAGCCCGCTCGTCTGCTTCAGCAACTGCCGTACGGTGACGGCGTGTCCGGCGAGCTGGGGCACGTAGGTGCCGGCGCGGTCGTCGAGGCGTATCCGTCCGTCCGCCACCAGGCGCATGACGGCTGCCGCGGTGAACGCCTTCGTGTTGCTGGCCAGGCGGAACCGGCCCTGTGCGCCGGTCATCCGGCGCTGTGTCGCCAGATCCGAGACCCCTGCCGTCCGGGTCGTCGCGCCGTCGTGGGCGAGGGCGCCGGGGACGCCGTCCCGGTCCACGAGCAGATCCAGCTGCCGCTGCACGGGGTCCGACGGACGGGCCGCCGCCACCGGGGCGAGCGCCCCGGTGAGCGTGGCGGCGAGCAGGACTGCGGCGGCGAGGTGCGTGCGGTGCATGGTCTTCCCCCTGTGTGGTGGCCCGGGTCCCACGGGCCGGTCGGTCGCTCAGCGACGACCCTGCCAGGGTGGAACACCGAGGTCAGTACGTCCCGGCCCCGGACCGGTGGTGGTGCCAACCCCCCTTGCCAACGGCCCCGTTGCATGCGTCAGACGGGTTCGGAGGTGTCCCTGACCGGGCTGTCCTCGATCCGGGAGCCCGGCGCACCCCGGTCGGCGGCGGCCGGGCTGTGGGCGTGCTGCGGCGGCGCCTCCTCGTCCTGGGCGCCGGCCTGCGGGGTGCGCAGGACCAGCAGGGCGACGTCGTCGCCGCTCGGGTCGATGCGCGCCAGGAGTTCGTCGAGGAAGTCCTCGACGTCGAGGCGGGCGAGGGCACCGGCATGCCGGCGCAGCGTGGCCAGACCGGCCTCGATGTCACGGGTGCGGCTCTCGACCAGCCCGTCGGTGTAGAGCAGGAGAGTCGACCGGGGCGGGAGCTCCGCACGGGCGTCGGGCCACCCCAGCCCCATGTGCAGGGCGGAGCTGAGGCCGAGCAGCGGCCCGTGACCGGCCTCGAGGAAGCGCGTGTCCCCGTCGGCGGTGACCAGGAGGGGAGGCGGGTGCCCGGCGTTGACCCAGTGGAGCTCCCACGGGCCGCCCTCCGCGCCCTCGATGCGCGCGAAGACGCAGGTGGCCATGGGGGCGTCGCTGGTGTGGGTCATGGCCTCGTCCAGACGGCGCATGATCAGGCTGGGCGGCTCCGTGCGGTCCCAGGCCAGGGCGCGCAGCATGTTGCGGACCTCGGCCATGTGGGCGGCGGCCTTGAGGTCGTGCCCCACGACGTCGCCGATGACCATCGTCAGGACCCCGTCGCCGAGGAGGAAGGAGTCGTACCAGTCCCCGCCGATCTCGGCGGCGCTCTCCGCGGGCCGGTAGCGGGCCGCCAGCGTGAGGTGGTCGACCTGCGGCAGGGGAGTGAGCAGCTGGCGCTGCATGGTCTCCGCGACATGGCGCTGCTGCTCGAACAGCTCGGCGGCTTCCATGACGAGTCCGGCCCGGCGCGCGATGTCGGCGAGCACGAAGACCTCGGCGTCCGTGAAGGAGGAGCCGGGGGCGACCCGCGCCACGGTCAGCGCGCCGAACACCTGCCGCCGCGTGTGCAGGGGCACCACGACGGCACAGGTCCCTCCCAGCCGGTCGAACAGCTCCCGGTGGGCGAACGCCAGTGGGCTGTCCGGCCGCTCGGCGAGGCCGGCCGCGTCCAGGACGACGGGCTCGGCGCCCCGCAGCGCCTGGACCACGGCCGAACGGGTGGACTCGGGCAGGGGCGGCAACGGCCCCGTCAGCTCCTCCGTCGACCCGCGGTCACCGGGGGTGCGAACCGCCACGCGCCGCATCTCGCCCGTCTGCCCCGGCGTACGCACGTCGATCGCCGCCCAGTCACCCATGTCCGGCACGAGCAGCCCGGCCAGCCTGTTCAGCATCTCCGGTGTCTCCAGCGTGGAGATGAGGACGGTCGATACCTCCGCCACCATCGTCAGCCGGGCGGTGAGCCCTTCGAGGGCCGCGAGGTACGCCGCGGTCTGCTCGGCGGCGTCGCGGTGCAGGCTGAAATCGTGGAAGACGACCACCGCGCCCCGCTCGCGGCCCTCGCACCGGAGCGGAGTGGCCGCCCAGATGACCGGCACCAGACTGCCGTCGCCGCGGAGGAAGAGCTCCTCGCTGCCTTCTGCCGGCCGGCCGCTGTCCAGGACGGCCAGCAGACCGCACTCGGCGCGCGGGAGGGTGCCGCCGTCCGGGCCGCGGTGCAGCAGATCGTGCATGTCCTGACCCAGCATCTGCTCCTGCGGGCGGCCGAGGAGCTCCTGCGCCCGTGGATTGCTCGCGGTGAGCGCGCCCTCGGTGTCGGTGACGAACACGCCCGCCCCCAGGCTGTCGAACACCGTGCGCATGAAGCCGATCCCCAGAAGTCCGTCCGTGGATCTCATGGAGCGGCCCTCGCCGTCGCCGGGCGGACTCCTCCGCCCGTGCCCGCCGCCCTCGCGCCCTCCGGGCCGCCCGGGAGGGGCAGCCGCACGGGCGGCGCGTGGTCCGCCGCCGGAAACGCGGTCTGGGAGGTCATGCGCTCCTGCCTTCCGCTTCGTGACCGGAGCCGGCCCGGTCCGCCCGGCGGGGATGCCGGACGGCGCCCGCGGCACCGCAGCATCTGTTCATCATTCATCCGGCGCGCCCGTTCCGCCGCTCGGGGGAGTCCTGCCGGGCCCTGATCGCGGGTCCCGGCGGCACCGCCGGAGGACGCTTCCGGCCCGGGCGGAGGCTCATGACACGGTCCTCCCGGCCGTACGGACCGGGGCTGCCGTCCTCTGCAGGACCTCGGCGGCGCTCACCCCGGGGGCGGTCTCCACCAGGACCAGGCCGTCGCCGGTCACGTCGAGCACCGCGAGGTCCGTGATGATGCGGTGGACGCACGCCTTGCCGGTGAGCGGCAGGGTGCACTCCTCGACGATCTTCGGGCTGCCGTCCTTCGCGGTGTGCGTCATGGTCACGATGACGCGGCGGGCCCCGTGCACGAGGTCCATGGCTCCGCCGATGCCCGTCACCATTTTGCCCGGCACCGCCCAGTTGGCGAGGTCGCCCCGGGCCGAGACCTCCATGGCCCCGAGCACGGCGGCGTCGATGTGACCGCCGCGGATCATTCCGAAGGAGAGCGCCGAGTCGAAGAACGAGGCGCCCGGCCGGACGGTCACCGTCTCCTTGCCCGCGTTGATCAGGTCGGGGTCGACGTCCTCGTCGTAGGGGAAGGCGCCGGTGCCCAGGATGCCGTTCTCGGACTCCAGGACGACGTGCACGCCTTCGGGGAGGTGGTTGGGGATCAGCGTCGGCAGGCCGATCCCGAGGTTGACGTACTCGCCGTCGTGCAGCTCCGCCGCCGCCCGGGCGGCCATCTCGTTCCGGTTCCAGGCCATCAGTCCCGTGCCTCCCGCTCCGTGGTCGTCCGCTTCTCGACCTTCTTGTCCATGGCCTGCGCGGGGGTCAGCGCGACCACCCGCTGCACGAAGATGCCCGGCAGGTGTACGTGGTCCGGGTCGATCCCGCCCGGCTCGACCAGTTCCTCGACCTCCGCGACGGTGATCCGGCCGGCCATGGCGGCGAGAGGGTTGAAGTTGCGCGCGGACTTGTTGAAGACGAGGTTGCCGTGCCGGTCGCCCCTCGCCGCCCGGACGAGGGCGAAGTCGGTGCGGATGCTGTGCTCCAGGACGTATCCGGTCCCGTCGAAGTCACGCACCTCCTTGGCCGGGGAGGCCACCGCCACCCCGCCCTCGCCGTCGTAGCGCCAGGGGAGGCCGCCGTCGGCGACCTGGGTCCCCACCCCGGCCGGCGTGTAGAACGCCGGAATCCCTGCCCCGCCGGCACGCAGCCGCTCGGCCAGGGTGCCCTGCGGGATCAGTTCGAGCTCCAGCTCGCCCCCGAGGTACTGCCGGGCGAACTCCTTGTTCCCGCCGATGTAGGAGCCGGTCACCCGGCCGATGCGGCCGGCGGACAGCAGGACGGCCAGGCCGGAGTCCATCGCGCCGCAGTTGTTGGACACGACGGAGAGCCCGCTGACGCCGCTCGCGTGCAGGGCTTCGATCAACACGTCGGGCACACCGCTGAGGCCGAAGCCTCCCACTGCCACCGAGGCGCCGTCCGGCACGTCGGCGACGGCCAGCGCCGCCGACGCGACCACCTTGTCCATGGGACCGTCCATCCACTAGTGTTCGCCCAGTGAAGTTTCCTTCACTGGCATGCCGGTGAGTTTGCCGCCCTGACCGGAGCCCTGTCAACGGCCCCGGCTCCCGCCGGGACGCGTCCGGACCACGCTCCTGGGGGAGGGGTCCGGGGCCCGGGACGCCGCAGGGCGCCGTACCGTGTCCTTCCGGCACGGACCCACCCGACGGAGAACAGATGCCACCGACCAGCACCGCCCGGCCGGAAACGGACGTGCCCGCGGAGGCCGTCGCCCCGCTCATGCGCGGCATCGCCGTCCTGCGCCGGCTGACCGACGCGGACGGCTCACTCGGCCTCAGCGACCTGGAGCGCGCCACCGGACTGGCCCGCTCGACCGTCGACCGGGTCACGCTCACGCTCGCCCGCACGGGATACGTCCGCGTCGACGGCAGGACCGTCACGCTCGCGCCGCGCCTGATGGAGCTGGGCAACGCCTACCTGTCCTCGATCCGGCTCCCGGGCCTCCTCGGCGACGCGGTGGACGCGCTCGCGGACGAACTCGACGAGTCCGTGTCCCTCGCGGTGCCCGACGGGGACGGCATCCGCTTCGTCCATCAGGCCACCCGGCGCCGGGCGATGTCCCTGCGCTTCCGCATCGGTGACCTGCTGCCCGCCGAGCGCACCGCCCCGGGTGCGCTGTTCGCCGCGTTCTGGGGCTCCGGGGAGTGGACGGCGTGGCGGGAGCGGCGCGCGTCCGACCCCGAGGGAAAGGGCTTCCCGTCCCTTCCCCGTCGGCCCGGCCCGGCGGAAGACGCCTTCGAGGGCCGGGTGGAGGCGGCACGGGCCGACGGCTGGGCGCTGGACGACCAGCTGATCGAACCGGGCCTCCTCGCCCTCGCCGTACCCGTAAGGGACGCAGCCGGAGCGATCACGTGCGTCCTCAGCGTGGTCAGCCACACCAGCAGGCACACCGCACGGGGACTCCGCGACAGCCTCCTGACCCGGCTGCGCGCCGCCGCCACGGCGATGGAGCGGCGACTGCGCGACGCGGCTCCCGCGGCCCCCGCGCCGGCCGCTCCGGGGGCCCTCGCCTCGTGGACCGCGGCCTCGAAGCAGGAGCTGGGCCGGGAGTTCGTCGAGTCCCTCGCCCGCGGCCTGACCGTCATCACCGCCTTCGGTGACGCAGGAGCGGCTCTCACGCTCAGTGACGTCGCGCGTGCGACGGGCCTCTCGCGCGCCTCCGCGCGCCGAGCGCTGATCACCCTCGAACACCTCGGCTATGTCACGGCCGACGACCGTGTCCACCGCCTGACACCGCGCGTCCTGGCCCTCGGATACCCCCCGCTCTCCCGCACCACACTGTCGCGGATCGCCGAGCCGCACCTCGCCGCGCTGGCGGGGGCGATCCAGGACTCCACGTCCCTCGCCGTCCTCGTCGACGACTCCGTGCAGTACGTGGCGCGGGCCGCCACCCACCGCATCATGACCGTCGACATCACCGTCGGGACACGCTTCCCGGCCTACGCCACCTCGCTCGGCCGGGTGCTGCTGGCCGACCTGCCCGCCGCCGCGCTCAAGTCGGTCCTCGCCCACGCCGAGCTGCGCCCCCTGGCCCCCCACACCCTCACCCGCCGTGCCGAACTCGAAGCCGTGCTGGAGGGCGTGCGTGCCGAGGGGTACGCCCTGGCCGACGAGGAACTGGAGGCGGGCCTGCGCTCCATCGCCGTACCCGTGCGCGACCGGGCAGGCTCCGCGGTCGCCTCGATCAACGTCGCGATGCACAGCAGCAGCCGGACGATCGAGGAGTGTCTGGAGCAGGTGCTGCCCCGGCTCAGGCTCACCGCCGGGCAGATCGAGTCCGAGCTGCACACCGCCGCCCGTTTCTCCCGCGTGGCAGTTCACTGAGCCGGGCGGCCCGGTCGAGCGCCCACCGGGCCCGGGACGGTGCTGCTCAGTCCTTCCCGTGCGGCTCCTCGGCGGGGGAAGTGAACATGTCGACAAGTGGCTGCGGCGCCCGGTCGTGGAACAGCATCTCCTGGCTCCGCGCGGACTCCCGGGCGGTCCGCGCGCTGCGCGGGAACAGGGTGCCCTCGTACGCCGTCAGCGCCGCCTCGACGTCACCCGGGTGTTCCGCGATCGCCCGGCCCAGCTCCGCGCCGTCGAACATGGCGAGGTTGGCGCCTTCTCCGGCGAACGGGGACATCAGGTGTGCGGCGTCCCCGAGAAGGGTGACGCCGGGGACCCGCTGCCACCGGTGCTCGACGGGCAGCGCGTGGATGTGGCGGGGCGTCAGCGGGCTGTCGGCCTCGGTGACCAGGGCGCGCAGGCCGGGTGCCCAGTCGGCGAAGTGCTCCAGCAGTGCGGACTTCGCGGCTCCGGTGTCGGCGAAGTCGATGGTGGACAGCCAGTCCTCGGCCGCGCGCAGCGCCGTGTAGACGTGCAGGCTCCCGTCCGTCTCGCGGTGGGCGAGGAACGCCTTGTGGTCGCCGAGGGCGAAGAACATCCCGCCCCCGATCAGTTCGGCGGATCCGGGGTGGCGGACGTCTGCGTCGAGGAGGTCCAGCTCGACGAAGGAGATACCGGTGTAGGCGGGCCGCGCTCCGGAGAGCAGTGGCCGGATCCTCGACCAGGCTCCGTCCGCGCCGATGAGCAGTCCGGTGGTGGACGTGGTGCCGTCGGCGAGCGTCACCGCGTGGCGTCCGTCCCCGAGTGGCTCGGCGCCCACGACCTTGGCGCCCCAGCGGACGGTGCCCTCGGGGAGCGCGTCGAGCAGGAGGTCGCGCAGGTCGCCCCGGTCGATCTCGGGGCGGCCTCCGTCGCCGTCGTCCTTCTCCTCCAGCAGGATGCGGGCCGCCTTGTCGAGGACGCGCATCGCCTCACCGCCGGGGTGGACCCGCGCGCGGAACTCCTCGTGGAGGCCCGCGGCACGCAGGGCCGCCTGCCCGGTCTCCTCGTGGATGTCGAGCATGCCGCCCTGGGTCCGCGCGTGCCGGCCGGCTTCCAGGTCGAGGACGGTGGACTCGATCCCGTGCACATGGAGGACGCGGGCGAGCACGAGACCGCCGAGGCCTGCGCCGACGACGGTGACGGGGTGGTGCGGGGTGGTCTCCATGGTGATGTCCTCGTTCCTGCGGTGCGGGTGGGGGAGTCTCCGGCCGCCTCAGCGGGGAGTGGTGGCCGTGCCGTTGACGACCGCCCGGAAGATCCAGGCCAGGCGCTGTTGCGGGGTGCCCGAGAACAGGTCCGCGCCCAGTGCGGCGATGCGCGGGTGGGTACGGGCCGATGCCTGCCCCAGCGCCTCGACGAGCGCGTCGTGGTCGTCCTCGGCGTCGGGGGCGCCTTCGCGGACGGACTGCTCCGCGGCGGTCGCGGTGGCGACCTGGAGGAGGACGTCCACCCCCCAGGCCGCCTGCCCGTCGGGCACTTCCCCCTCGTGCAGGAGAGCGAGGATGCTCTCCACGAGGGCGAGGTAGTGCGGCCCGGAAGGGCGGGTGACCAGGGCGGACTGGGCGAGGCCGGGGTGGTCGAACAGGACGCCGGTGTACGACAGGAGCACCTGGGCCAGCCGGTCGCGCCAGTCGCCTTCCGCGGTCGCGGGTGAGAGGTCGACCGCGCCGAGCAGCTCCTCCAGGATCGCGGCGTGCAGCTCGGCCGTGCCGGCGACGTACACGTACAGCGAGGCGGGTCCCGTGTCGAGCTCCTGGGCCAGCCGCCGCATGGTGACGCGCTGCAGCCCCTCGGCCGCCATGAGCCGGACGGCGGAGGCGACGATGGTCCCGTGGGTGAGGGCGGGCTTGGCCGGCCGTTCGCGGCGGCTGCGGGGGGCTGGGGTTCGCGGAGTCACCCCTCAAGCCTAACGAACGTGTTCGTAACGAACAAGTTCGTCAATTCCGTCGCGGACCCCGGCGGCGAGTCGGAGCCACCTCGCCCGTCTCTCAGGCGTGGAAGCCGTTGCACACGACCGGGGTGATCTGCTCCGGGCCGCCTTCGACGTGGTAGAGCACCACGGTCCAGTCGCCCCGGTCGTCGCCCACCGGAACGGCGTCGACCGTGCGGCCGTCGAGGTGGGCCCGGAAGTCGTCGGGATAACGGAAGGTGAGGGTTCCGCCCGAGGACCACTCCGCGTGGACGTCGAAGGGCTCGCCGGTGAAGCCGACGCCCTCGCCGACGGACCGGCCGGGACGCCCCGTGCCGGGGTCGATCCCGTGCGGAGGACGGACACCCACCGCCATGTAGTAGGGCGCGGGCCTCTTCCCCTTGCCCGCGTCCTTCGGGCGTATCTCGACGGAGGCGGTGTCCGAGCCGGTGGTGTGGGAGACGGACGACTGCAGTTCGACCGTCAGCGAGGCCATGTCGAGGGCGGACAGGTCGCAGGAGCCGATGCCCTGCGCCGCCCGGGCGGGGTCCTCCGACAGGGTCCAGCGCACCTGGGACCCACCGTCGCCGACGACGTGGTCCGGCGGGCCGGCCGCCGGCGAGGAGGCCGCGGGCCGCCGGGGCGTCTCCGCCCCGCCCGCCGGCCCCGACCCGCTCGCCCGGTCGGCCGGCGGCCAGGAGAGCATCCAGGCCGTCGCCGACCCGGCCAGCACGGCCGCGACCGCAGCCAGCCCGAGCACCCCCCGCCGGCCCGCGCGGGCCGGACGCCCGGGGTGACCGGGACCGGTGTGCGGCGTGGGGCGGGGCGTGCTCCCGGACACGGCCTCCCCGTCCTCGCCCCGCGTCGTCGCCCCGGCCGGCAAGACGGCGGTCTCCGCGTCTCCCCGTACGGCTCCGGCCTCGGCGCCGGTCACGGCGCGGTAGTGGGGATCACTCGCCAGGGCGGAGTCCACCGCGCATCGCGCGATCACAGCCGCGAGGCCCGGCCGGGCGGCCGGGTCCTTGGCGACGCACTCCCGGATCAGCGCGGCCGGAGAGGCGTGCACCCCGGCGAGGTCGATGTCCTCGTGCACGGCCCGGTAGCTCACGGTGGCCGGGTTCCCGGAGCCGTACGGAGGCCTGCCGGTCAGTGTGTACGCGAGCGTCGCCCCCAGGGCGAACACGTCGGCGGCCGGGCCGACCTCGTTGCGCAGGACCACCTCCGGAGCCGTGAACCCGGGGGTCCCCGGGGCCATCCCGTCGCGGGTCAGCACCGTCTGTCCGAGTCCCCGCGCGATCCCGAAGTCGATCAGCTGCGGACCCTGCGGGGAGAGGATCACGTTCTGCGGTTTCAGGTCCCGGTGGGTGATTCCGTGGGCATGCACCGCAGCCAGTCCCTCGGCGAGGGCGGCGAACAGCCTCCGTGCGCTGTCGGGCGGGAACGCTCCGCCGTCCCGCACCGCTCCGTGCAGCGTGGGCCCCGCCACGTACTCGGTGGCCAGCCAGTAGGGCGGGGTGTCGAGGGACGCCTCGATCAACCGGGCGGTCCAGGCGCTGCGCACGGTCTCCACGGTGGCGGCCTCACGGCGGAAGCGTGCCAGCGACTCCGGGTGATCGCTGATCTCGTCCCGGATCACCTTCACCGCCACCAGCCGTCCGCCGGGGGACCGGCCGAGATACACCTGCCCCATCCCGCCGGCACCGAGACGGGCGATCAGCCGGTAGGCGCCTATGCGCGAGGGATCCTGGGGCCGCAGCTCGTCCACCGGCACGACTGTGCCACAACCCCGCCCGCCGTACCGGCCCTCCGGGAATCCGGGGCCCCTTCCCGGTCCACGTGCGGCGGCACACGCCTGACGGGGACCACCGGGGGTAGGCGACCGCTCGGCGGGGCGTGCGTATCCGTCACCCGTGCCGGGCGATCTCCGCCCGGCGGGCATCGCGAGCCTCACCGCACCGCCGGGCCCGCTCCGGGTGCGGAGGGCGGCGAGTGAACAGAGGATGCGAGGGGTGGCGAGTCGTACCGACCGGCCCCGTCGCACCGAGAAGCCACATTCGAGGGAGACAACACCATGGTGTCCGAGCGATCCACTTCCGGCAGCACGGCATCACGAGACGCCGGGCTCGCTCTTCCCGTGGCCGGACGGGCGGGCTGGAACGACCTCGACGTGCGCGCGGTGGACACCGTCAGGGTGCTGGCCGCCGACGCCGTCCAGAAGACCGGCAACGGCCATCCCGGTACGGCGATGAGCCTGGCACCGCTCGCCTACCTGCTGTTCCAGCAGGTCATGCGGCACGATCCCGCCGACGACCAGTGGCTCGGCAGGGACCGCTTCGTCCTCTCGTGCGGCCACACCAGCCTCACCCTCTACATCCAGCTGTACCTGGCCGGCTACGGCCTGGAGATGGACGACCTGAAGGCGCTGCGGACCTGGGACTCGGCGACCCCGGGCCACCCGGAGTACCGGCACACCCGGGGTGTCGAGATCACCACCGGCCCGCTGGGCCAGGGGATGGGCGCGTCCGTGGGGATGGCGATGGCGGCACGCCGGGAGCGTGGACTGCTCGACCCCGACGCCGCCCCCGGTGCCAGCCCGTTCGACCACCATGTGTACGTGCTGGCATCCGACGGCGACATGATGGAAGGCGTCGCGTCGGAGGCCGCGTCCCTGGCCGGTCATCAGCAGCTCGGCAACCTCATCACCTTCTACGACTCCAACCACATCTCCATCGAGGACGACACCGACATCTCGTTCAGCGAGGACGTCCCGGCCCGCTTCGCGGCGTACGGCTGGCACGTGCAGACGGTGGACTGGACCCGGACCGGTGACTACGTCGAGGACGTCGACGCGCTGCTCGCCGCGATCGAGACGGCCAAGGGGGAGCGGTCCAAGCCCTCGTTGATCATGCTGCGCACGATCATCGGATGGCCCGCCCCGACGAAGCGCAACACCGGCAAGGCGCACGGAGCGGCGCTGGGTGACGACGAGGTCGCCGGCACCAAGCGGCTCCTCGGCTTCGACCCCGAGGAGTTCTTCCCCGTCGAGGACGAGGTCCTCGCCCACACCCGGGCCGTGGGGGAGCGGGGCAGGGCGGCGCAGGAGAGCTGGCAGCGGACCTACGAGGAGTGGCGCGCCGCCCACCCCGAGCGGGCGGCGCTGCTGGACCGGCTGCGGGAGCAGAAGCTGCCCGCGGGCTGGACCGACGCCCTGCCGGTGTTCCCGGCCGACGCCAAGGGCATGGCCACCCGGAAGGCCTCCGGAAACGTCCTCACCGCACTCGCGCCGGTGCTCCCCGAGCTGTGGGGCGGCTCCGCCGACCTCGCGGGCAGCAACAACACCACCATGGACGGCGAACCCTCGTTCGTCCCCGCCGACCGGCAGACCTCGGAATTCGCGGGCGGCCCCTACGGCCGGACCCTGCACTTCGGCATCCGCGAGCACGCGATGGGCGCCGTGCTCAACGGCATCGCCCTGCAGAGCCTGACCCGCCCCTACGGCGGCACGTTCCTCACGTTCAGCGACTACATGCGGCCCGCGGTCCGCCTCGGCGCCCTGATGAAGCTGCCCGCCACCTACGTGTGGACCCACGACTCCATCGGCCTGGGCGAGGACGGCCCCACGCATCAGCCCGTGGAACACCTGGCCGCCCTGCGCGCCATCCCGGGCCTCGACGTCGTACGCCCCGGTGACGCCAACGAGACCGTGGTCTGCTGGCGGACGATCCTGGAGCACACCGACCGCCCCGCCGGACTCGTCCTCACCCGGCAGAACCTGCCGGTGCTCGACCGCGCCGACGGTGTCCACGCCGCTGCCGAGGGAGCGGCGCGCGGCGCCTACATCCTGGTCGAGGCGTCCGAGGCCGTCCCGGACGTCATTCTGGTGGCGACGGGGTCCGAGGTCCAGATCGCCCTCGACGCCCGCAAACTGCTGGTCGACGAGGGACTGGCCGTACGTGTCGTCTCGATGCCGTGCCGCGAATGGTTCGCCGCGCAGCCGCTGCCCTACCAGGACGACGTGCTCCCGCCCGACGTGCGCGCGCGCGTCAGCGTCGAGGCCGCCGTCGGCCAGGGCTGGCGCGAGGTGGTCGGCGACGCGGGGCGGATCGTCAGCCTGGAGCACTACGGCGCGTCCGCCGACTACCAGCGGCTGTACGAGGAGTTCGGCATCACCGCGGAAGCGGTCGCCGCCGCCGCACGCGGAAGCATCCGGGACGCTGTGGAGCCGCCCAGGCCGGGCGGGCAACGGTAGGACCTGCCTTCGGATCGCGGGGGGCGTGGCGAGCCGGAACGGGTGGTGGGGCGGTCCTTTCCGGGCCGCCCCACTCGCCGTGCTGCCGGCTGTTCGTGGCGGCGACGGAGCGGGCGGGCCCGGCGGCGGCCGTGCCGGCTCCGGTCCGGCAGGTGCGCCGCGTTTGTGCTCCCTCCGGGAGCGGCGGATTCTGTAGGGGATGAAGGGGGCCGGTGTGGCGCCATGACTGCATGGAACGCGGAGCAGACTGCGGACTTTCGCGGTCCCCTCGACGTCACCAGGGCGGCCGCGGCGGTGCTCGACGCCCAGGACACGGTCATCGGCTGGAGCCCCGCGGCGGAAAGGCTCCTCGGCTACCGGCCGCAGGAGATCGTCGGCCGGCCCCTGGCCACGTTCCTGTCACCCGGCCCGGCGCCTCCCGCCCTCCCGCTCCCTGCGCCGTCCCGGGGGAGCGAGATCCGAGCCGCCCGGCACCGGGACGGGCGTGAGCTGATCGTCGTGACCGCGGTGTGTCCCCTGCCCGGCGCCGGAGCGGCGCAACGCGTCATCCTCGCGACGGAGCTGAAGGACCTCCGGCTGTGGGAGTCCCGGCTCGCCCTGCTGAACGGGCTGGCCACCCAGTCGCCTCTCGGCCTGGCCATCTACGACACCGACCTGCGCCTGACCTGGTGCAACGCTGCGTACGAGCAGGAGATCGGACGGCCGTTCGCCGAGTTCCGCGGCCGGCGGGCCGATGAGCTGTACTCCGAGGGACGGTTCGTGTCACAGGGGCATCCGCCGACTCTCGACGAGGTCATGCACCATGTACTGGACACCGGCGAGCCGGTTCTGGACCTGCATTTCCAGGGCCGGCCGCCCAGTGATCCGGAGACGGACCACGTCTGGTCCTGCGCCTACTACCGGCTCCAGGACGCCGACGGCCACGTGTTCGGGGTCTGCGAGGACGCATTCGACATCTCCGATCGCTACAGGGCGCAACAGCGTCTGGCCCTGCTCGTCGAAGCGGGCCGCGGGATCGGCACCGCCCTCGACGTGATGGTCACCGCCGAGAAGATCACCGAGGTCGCGGTACCGGAGTTCGCGACCACGGTCACGGTCGACCTCGCGCGGGTGGTGCTGGAGGGCGAGGTGCCGCCGACCGGTGACTCGGCGGCGATGTCCCTGGTACGGGTCGCCCGCTGCTCGGCCGCGGAGGCCGGCCGGGAGGAGCCGGGACGGCAGCCCGCTCCCGCTGCCCCCGTGAACCACTCGCCCGTGGACTACCCGCCCGGCTCGCCCCAGGACCGCAGTCTCTCCTCGGGCGGCCTCGTGCTCGACGACACGGCCCTGGTGGTGCCGCTGCGGACCGGGAACAGCACGCTGGGGCTCGTCACCTTCACCCGCGGCGACGGTTCGGCCACCTTCGACAGCGGCGAGGTGGCACTGGCCGACGAGTTGGTCGCCCGGACAGCGGTGTCCATCGACAACGCCCGCCGCTTTGCCCGTGAACGCAACGCTTCCCTGGCCCTCCAGCGCCAACTGCTGCCCCAGCACGTGCCGGTGCAGTCAGCGGTCGACCTGGCCTTCCGCTACCTGCCCACGGACGACGTGGCAGGGGTCGGCGGGGACTGGTTCGACGTCATCCCGCTGTCCGGGACCCGGGTCGGGCTCGTGGTCGGCGACGTGGTCGGCCACGGCCTGCAGGCAGCCGCCACGATGGGCCGGCTGCGCACGACCGTACGCGCCTTCGCCCAGCTCGACATGGACCCCGTCGAACTGCTCTCGCGCCTCGACGACCTGGTGGGGCAGTCCGCGCAGGAGCGGTGGGGCGAGCTGGGCACACCCGACGGCACGGACGCCGATGTGACCACCGGGGCGACCTGCCTCTACGCGGTCTACGATCCGGTCTCGCGGCACTGCGTCATGGCCAGGGCCGGTCATCTGCCGCCGGCGGTCGTCGGTCCGGACGGCGGGCCGTCGTTCCCGGAGCTGCCGGCCGGCCCGCCCCTGGGGCTCGGGGGCCTGCCGTTCGAGTCCATGGAGATCGAGCTGCCGGTGGGCAGTCTGCTGGCCCTGTTCACCGACGGCCTGGTCGAGGCGCGCGACCGCGACATCGACCAGGGACTCGACACCCTGGGACGCGTACTCGGTGACCGGCACGCGTCGCTCGAAGACCTGTGCGACCGGGCCGTGGCGGAGCTCCTGCCGGGCGGCGCGACGGCCGACGACACCGCCCTGCTGCTCGTCCGCACCCGCGAGCTCGACGGTTCACAGGTCGCCGAGTGGGAGCTGCCCTCGGAGCCTGTCGCCGTGGGCCGGGCCAGGGACCTGGCCACCGGACAACTGTGCCGCTGGGGACTGGACGAGCTGTCGTTCGCGACCGAGCTCGTCGTCAGCGAGCTGGTGACCAACGCGGTCAGATACGCCGAAGGACCGGTGCGCCTACGTCTCATCCGTGACCGCACCGTCCTGTGCGAGGTCGCGGACACGGGCCACACCTCACCGCACCTGCGTCACAGCGGCGACGACGACGAAGGCGGGCGCGGCCTGTTCATCGTCGCGCAGCTCGTCCAGCGGTGGGGAACGCGGTACACCCGCTCCGGCAAGACCATCTGGACCGAACAGCCCTTGCCCGCCACCGGATGAGAGCGCCCGTGGACCTCGCGGGCACGCCCTCAGCTCATCTGGCGACGCACCAGTTCGTGGAGACGGCCGCCCGTGTCCGCGAGGAGTTCGGCGGGCGGCCCCTCCTGGACGACACGGCCGTCCGACATCACGACGACGCGGTCGGCATCCATGACGGTGGACAGCCGGTGCGCGATCACGACACGGGTGGCCCGCAGGGACCTGGTGCTCTCGATCACGGTGCGCTGGGTCTCGTTGTCGAGCGCGCTGGTCGCCTCGTCGAAGAACAGGATGCGGGGACGGCGGACGAGCGCCTGGGCGATCATCAGCCGCTGGCGCTGCCCCCCCGAGATCGAGCCGCCCCCGGAGATCATCGTGTGCAGACCCATCGGCATGCGTTTGATGTCCTCGGCCAGCCCCGCCATCGCGGCGGCCTCCCACGCCTCCTCCTGGGTGAAGACCTCGGCGCCGCAGATGCAGTCCAGGATCGACCCGGACAGCGGCTGGGCGTTCTGCAGGACGACCCCGCACTGACGGCGCACGGCCGCCCGGTCGAGCGCCGCCAGGTCCTGGCCGTCGTACAGGACACTGCCCGAGACCGGCTTGTCGAAGCCGATGAGCATCCTCAGCAGTGTCGACTTGCCGCATCCGCTGGGGCCGACGATCGCCACGAACTCGCCCGGCCGTACGGTCAGCGACACCTCGTCCAGGACGACGGGACCGTCGTCGGAGTAGCGGAAGGTGACGCCTCTCGCCTCGATCCCCCCGGTCAGCTCGCCCGGCTGGGTGCTTGCGCCGCGTACCTCGGGCGCCTCGTCGAGCACCGGCTTGATCTGCTCGAACATCGGCAGCACCGCTGCCGCGGACACGAACGCGCCGGTGAGCTGGGTGACGGCCGTCAGCAGCATCGTCACGGACGTGTTGAAGGTCAGGAACTCACTGGCCGTCAGGGAGCCCCGCGCCGGGCCTGCCAGGAGGACGAAGATGACCAGCGAGCACAGCGGGAGGTACACCGCGTTGAGGACCGTCGTCAGGTTCTTGATCCGGCCGGCCCGCTTCTGCAGCTCACGGCTGCGTGCGAACTCCGACGCCCACGCCCCGTACGCGAAGCTCTCCGCCGCGGCGACCCGTAGCTTGGGCAGCCCCCGGAGCGTCTGGAATGCCTGGTTGTTGAGCTTGTTCCCCAGCTCGACCAGCCGGCGCTGCCAGCGGAGCTCCCACATGCCCATGGTGAGGAACACCCCGGCGATGACCACCAGCATCGCGACGGCGGTGAGAGCCAGCGGGACGCTGAACCAGAGCAGCAGCCCCAGATTCATCACCCCGAGGGTGCCCGCCTGCACCACGACGGGACCGGTGCCGGACAGGACCCGGCGGATGGCACTCACTCCCATCGCCGCGCTCGCCAGCTCTCCCGTGGACCGCTCGGTGAAGAACTTCGTCGGCAGCCGCAGCAGACGGTCCCAGACCGCGGGCTGGAGCGTGCTCTCGATGCGCCCCTCCATCCGGAGGATCGTGAGGTTCTGGAGGAGCATGAAGGCGGCCGAGACGACACCCGCGATGATGACGGCGAGCGACACCTGCACGATGAGGGCGTTCTGGGCGTTGGGCACGTACACGCCGAGCACCCTGCCCGTCGCGATCGGCACCAGGGAGCCCAGCCCGACCGTCACCAGTCCCGCCAGCACCAGCTTCCGCAGGTCGCCGCGGGTACCGAACAGACCGAAACGCAGCAGCTGCCCCTTGGTCAGCGGCTGCTCCGGAAGCGGCCTGTAGAACATCACGGCGCGTTCGTCGAACTCCTCGGCCGAGGAATCGTCGACACGGCTGCGCCGCCCGGTCAGCGGGTTGACCGCCTCGTAGCGGCCTCGGCGCCAGAGGAGGGCGACCGGGGCCCCGGACGCGGCCCGCCGGCCCACCAGCGGACCGGAGTTCTCCCGCCACCAGCGCCCGGCGAGCCGCACCGCGCGGGTGCGGACGCGCGAGGCGACAGCCACCCGCTCGACCGGGTCGATCCGGTCGCTCACCGCGCCGCCCGCAGCCGGTTCCGCGAGGACGATCCCGGAATCCCGGGCCACCAGCCGGCACGCCGCGTACACCGCGTCGTCCGAGGCCCCCGTCGTACGCGAAGCTCCCCTGCCGGACCGGCCGATCGAGGTCAGCAGAGCCTGGTCGGCCTCCTTGCGGACGGCCTCGCCGGCCTTCATACCGGCCGCGGTCCGGTCCTCGTGCGCGCGCTCCAGCTGTTCGATCCAGCGGTCCAGCGCCGACAGCAGGCGGTACTGCTGATTGACCATCCCCTGCCACATCGACGGGTCGACCAGCAGGTCACCCGAGGCCTCAGCGCTGAACGCCGCGCCGTACTGGACGCTGCCCGGCGACACGGGCAGCCACAGGATGTCGTCGTCGCCCACCGGCTCGTCGAAGGTCGTCCGCCCGTCGAGCGGGGCCTCGAACAGCACGCGCTGGCTGCGGCCCACACCGAGCGAGAAGGCGTGCTCCAGCAGGCTCAGGGCCGCGTCCCCGGTGTCGTAGTGGCTGCGGTACTGCCCGTCGTACGCACCCTGGTCGGCGTACTCCGGCCGGTACAGCTCACGCAGCGGGATCCGCCGCAGCACGCACTCCTGGAGCGGCCGTCCGACCAGGGTGTGCTGCGGCCCCTCGACCGGCCCCAGGACCAGCGTTCCCGGCTCCAGCCGGCCCAGGAAGTGCCAGTGCCCCTGCTCCAGCGCGTCCACCGCGAACAGGTCGAGGGCGCCGCCCACGACGAGCCACAGCACCTGGGGCCCCTCCAGGGACAGGCTCCGCAGCCCGGTGCAGTCGACCGGCTCGCCGAGGGCTCCCAGCGCGCCGATGACCGGGTCCTGCCCGGGGGCCTCCGTGCCCGCGACGGGGTGTGCGGATGTCACGTCAGTGCTCCCTGACCAGGTCGGCGTAAGGGCCCCCGGCGGCCACCAGATGCTCGTGACGGCCGCGTTCCACGACCGTCCCGTGGTCCAGGACCACGATCTCGTCGCTGTCGCGGACGGTGCTCAGACGGTGCGCGATCACCACGCATGCGCAGCCGCGCCGCCGCAGGTTGTCGATGATGATCCGCTCCGTCTCGGCGTCCAGCGCGCTGGTGACCTCGTCCAGGACCAGGATGCTGGGACGGCGCACGAGCGCCCGGGCGATCTCCAGGCGCTGGCGCTGCCCGCCGGAGAAGTTCCTCCCGTCCTGTTCCACCCGGCTGTGGATGCCGCGGGGGCGGCGGGCGACGACGTCGTACAGCGCGGCGTCCCGCAGGGCCTCGGCCACGGCCTCGTCCGGGACCGAGGGGTCCCACAGCGCCACGTTGTCCCGGACCGTCCCCTCGAAGAGGAAGACGTCCTGGTCGACGAAGGACACGGACGCGGCCAGGGCGCCCCTGGGTATGTCCTCCAGACGCTGCCCGTCGATGCGGATCGTGCCCTCCCACGGGCTGTAGAGCCCCGAGATGAGCCGTGAGACCGTCGACTTGCCGCTGCCGGAACCGCCCACCAGCGCCACCTGCTGACCCGGTCCCACCGACAGGGAGAATCCGGTGAGCAGGGGTTTGTCGAGAGGGCTGTAGCCGAAGGTGATGTCCTCCAGCGTCACATGGCCCTTGAGGCGTCGGGTGCTCGCGGCCGGTTCGGGGCGGGAGTACAGGGCGTCGACCGGGAAGTTCTCGACGTCCTTGAGGCGGGCCACGTCGGCGGCGAAGTCCTGGACCCGTCCCGCCACCCCGTTGAGCCGGGTGACCGGTGCGGTGAAGCGGGTCACGAGCGCCTGGAAGGCGACGAGCAGTCCGATCGAGATGTGCCCCTCGACGGCCCGCAGGCCGCCGATCCACAGGATCAGCGCACTGTTGAGCGTGGCGAGGGCGGGGGCGACGATGCCCAGCCAGGCGCTCGGCACCCCGAGGCGCTGCTGCTCCTCCAGCGTCGTCGCGTGCTGCCCCGCCCAGCGGCGGAAGTAGCCGTTCTCGCCGCCGGTGGCCTTCATCGTCTCGATCAGCTGGAGACCGGTGTACGAGGTGTTCGTCAGCCGTGCGCTGTCGGCCCGCAGCTTCTGGGTACCGGTGGCCCGCAGCCGTACGACGATGCGCATGGCGACCACGTTGAGCAGCGCGATCCCCACGCCGATGACGGTCAGCTGCGGATCGTAGGTCCACAGCAGGAATGCGTAGAGGAGGACGACGATGCCGTCCACGCCCGCCGCGGTGAGGTCCCGGGCGAGCGTCTCGGCCACCGCGTCGTTCGACTGCAGGCGTTGGACGAGGTCGGCGGGGCTGCGCTGGGAGAAGAAGGTGACCGGCAGCCGGAGCAGATGGCGGAAGAAGCGCGCACTGCCGAGCGTGGACGAGATGATGCGCCCGCCCAACAGGTTCGTCTGCTGGAGCCATGTCAGCACGACGGTGAGGGCGACCATCGTGCCCATGGCGGCGAACAGCACACCCAGCAGCGAGGTCTGTTCACCAATCATGAACATGTCGATGTAGGTGCGGCTGAGGGCCGGGAGCGTCGCCCCGACGGCCACCAGCAGCAGGCTGGCGAGCAGGGCGACCAGCATCGTGCCCGTGGTGCCGCGCAGCCGGGCCGGCAGCGCAGCCATGACGCCCGGCTTGCGGCCGCCGCGCCGGAAGTCCTCACCGGGTTCCAGGACGAGGACGACCCCGGTGAAACTGGTGTCGAAATCCTCGGTGGGCACGAACCGGCGCCCCTTGTCGGGGTCGTTGATGTGCACCCCGCGCCGGCCGAGACGGCGTCCCATGCCGTCGTACACGACGTAGTGGTTGAACTCCCAGAAGAGGATCGCGGGCGCCTGGACGTCAGCGAGGGCGGTGGGCTCCATCTGCATGCCCTTTGCCTGGAGGCCGTAACTACGGGCCGCCTTCAGCACGTTGCTGGCGCGGGAGCCGTCGCGCGAGACGCCGCAGGCGATCCGCAGCTCCTCCAGCGGCACATGGCGGCCGTAGTGGCCGAGCACCATCGCCAGCGACGCCGCACCGCACTCCAGCGCCTCCATCTGGAGCACGGTGGGTGTGTGCACGGTCCTCGCCCGTCCGGGCTTCGGCGCGGGACGTGACCGCCGCCTGTTGGCCGGAGCTCCTTCCGGACGATGCCTGCCGCGGCCCGGGGGCGGCAGTTGCTGGGCGGTGGGGGACGGGTGGGGTGCGGTCACGGGAGCAGCCAATCGATCGGGCGCTGGTCGGCGAGGCGGACGGAGCCGGTGGCCAGGGTCATGGAGCCGATCGCGTACGGAGGGCCCTCGGCCGAGGACCACCGGTAGCCGGACTTCGTGGAGCCGGAGCGCTCGATCTTCACCAGGACCGCCAACGGACGCCCGTGCTCGGAGAACTGCTTGCCGAGCTGGGCGTCGCCGAGGAACCGGGTGATCTGTTGCTGTGTCTGCGCCGCCCTGCCCACCGCCGCCACCTTGCCGCGCAGGACCCCGTACTGCTGGGCCGGCACGGACTGGACGGTGAGGTCGACGGACGCTCCCACCGGGACGGAGGCGGCGCTGCTGCCGGACACGTACAGCAGCACGACCAGGGGGTCGTCGGCGCCGTCGATCCGTTCGACGCTCGCCACGTCTGCTCCGGTGGTGACCACCGCTCCGATCGTGGCCGTGACGGAGGTGAGCCGGCCGGCGTCGATCGTCCGGACGACGCGTTCGCCCTGCTCCGTACGGACCTTGAGCAGGGGGGAGTTGCGGGGCAGGGTCTCGCCCTCGTCGGCGAGCACCTCGGTGATCTGCCCGGCGACGGGGCTCTGCAGGATGTAGCTGCCACGGGAATGGGTGAGGATGCCCGGCGCGTCGAGTGTGCTGGCGACGGATCCGGTCACGGCCCAGAAGCAGGCGGCGGCCATCACCGCGACGGTGACGCAGAGGACGAGCAGGCCCTGCGGACGGGCGAAGCGCACCGGAAGGTCGAGCTGTTCGGGCGACTGCAGCTTGGAGAGGGCCTGTTGGCGGAACTGCACGGAACTCTTCCCTCACCTGTCGACGATCGGCACCGAGCCCCGGAACCGACGGGTTCCGGGGCTCGGTGGGGTGCTGCCGTGTCTCAGAGACCGGCGGTGAGGCCGGTGGCCAGGCCGGTGACCGCGCCCGTGTTCACGCCGGTGGCACCCTCGACGAGACCGGTGACCGAGCCGACGACGCCGGCGACCGGGACGATGCCCTCGACGGTGCCCGTGACGTTGCCGAGCACGCCGCCGACGAGGCCGCCCGAGACGTTGTCGAGGTCGTTGTCGGAGATCTCGGCGGTCTCGACCTGGGGGGTGTAGTTCATGATGAGCGCTGCCCTTCGTATGGAAATTGCTTATATACGGAAACCCGTGGTGCGACCTCCGTATGGCCCAGGATCAAAGCACGCCTCTGCCTCGTACAGCCAATCGAACTGCGGCGGATCTGTGGTTATCGGCCTGTCGCAATCGACTTACGTGCAGAAGTGTTCATTTCATGGCGGCAGGTTCTTCACGAGCTTCACAGGATGAATTCCATGTCGTCGCACCTTCGCGTACGCCAAGTGGGACAGTCCACCCCAATCGGCTCACGCACCCTCCCGGACCTGGCATTTCGTACCGGGGTGCGTGATCGGTGTGCGCACGCCGTGTGCAGGTTCCCCGATCGCGGGCCTTCGTAATTCCGGAGGTGGGTGATGCGGGGCCCCACGGAAAGTTCGGAACGTATCGGTATTCACGTCATTGTAAAAGGTGAACACAACTCTATTTTCCTGCGGTGTACCGGCCATGAATGGGCCACGCATTCATGAAGTGTTTTCACGGAACGCGTGGCCGTCATGCCACGCGACCTCCGGATGTGTGGAGAAGGTGTGCCGTCACCTCGGCCGCCGGTATGCGTGCGACAGGAAGGGTGCGGCGCCCGCGCGCGAGCCCGCTCCGCGAAGGCCGACCCGCTGTCCACATTCATCCGATGAAACGACTGCATCACCCTTCTCTCGGGCGACACGCGGCGCTACCATCGGGATGCTTCATGGGAGCGCTCCCATCTCTGTGTCAGCCCCGTACCGCCACTGTTCGGCGGTCCAGCTCGGAGAGGACGTTTCCGTGCGCTTGAGCGCCAGACCAATCGCCGCCCTAATGGCGGCACTTGCCCTCACCGCCGGGTTGTCGGTCACCGGTACCCCGGCCGTCGCACGCCCGGACGACAGGCCCGCGGCGGCCGAAGCATCGGATGTGTCCGTCGCCGCGGACACGTACACCTGGAAGAACGCACGGATCGACGGCGGTGGCTTCGTGCCGGGCATCGTCTTCAACCGGTCGGAGAAGAACCTCGCCTACGCGCGAACCGACATCGGCGGTGCCTACCGCTGGGACCAGGCGGGCAAGCGGTGGACCCCGCTGCTGGACTGGGTGGACTGGGACCGGTGGGGCTGGTCCGGGGTGGTGGGTCTCGCCTCCGACGCTGTCGATCCGGACAAGGTGTACGCCGCCGTCGGCACGTACACCAACAGCTGGGACCCGACCAACGGGGCGGTCCTGCGCTCCTCGGACCGGGGCGCCTCCTGGAAGGCGGCGACGCTGCCCTTCAAGCTCGGCGGCAACATGCCGGGACGAGGGATGGGGGAGCGTCTCGCGGTCGACCCGAACAAGAACTCCGTGCTGTATCTCGGGGCCCCCAGCGGCAAGGGCCTGTGGCGGTCCACGGACTCCGGCGTCACCTGGTCGCAGGTGACCGCCTTCCCCAACCCGGGCAACTACGCCTCCGACCCCTCCGACACCAGCGGATACGGCAACGACAACCAGGGCGTCGTGTGGGTGACCTTCGACGAGCGCTCCGGGAGCGCGGGCAGCGCGACCCAGGACATCTACGTCGGGGTCGCCGACAAGGAGAACACCGTCTACCGCTCCACGGACGGCGGCGGCACCTGGTCCCGGATCGCCGGCCAGCCGACCGGATACCTCGCGCACAAGGGCGTGCTCGACTCCTCGACGGGCCACCTCTATCTGACGCTGAGCGACACGGGCGGCCCCTACGACGGCGCCAAGGGGCGGATCTGGCGGTACGACACGGAGTCCGGCGCGTGGGCGGACGTCAGCCCCGTCGCCGAGGCCGACACCTACTACGGCTTCAGCGGCCTCTCCGTCGACCGGCAGAAGCCCGGGACCCTGATGGCCACCGCCTACAGCTCCTGGTGGCCCGACACCCAGATCTTCCGCTCCACGGACAGCGGCGCCACCTGGACCAGGGCCTGGGACTACACCAGTTACCCGAACCGTTCCAACCGCTACACGCTGGACGTCTCCTCCGTGCCCTGGCTCAGCTGGGGCGCCAACCCGTCTCCGCCCGAGACCTCCCCCAAGCTGGGGTGGATGACGGAGGCGCTGGAGATCGACCCGTTCGACTCCGACCGCATGATGTACGGCACCGGCGCGACGGTCTACGGCACGGAGAACCTCACGTCCTGGGACTCCGGGGGCCAGTTCAAGATCACGCCCATGGTGAAGGGGCTGGAGGAGACGGCCGTCAACGACCTCGCGAGCCCGCCCTCCGGAGCGCCGCTGCTCAGCGCGCTCGGTGACATCGGAGGCTTCCGGCACACGGACCTCGACGCCGTGCCCGCGATGATGTTCACCTCGCCCAACCTCGACTCCACCACCAGCCTGGACTTCGCGGAAGCGTCCCCCGGCACGGTCGTACGGGTGGGCAACGCCGACACCGCTCCGCACATCGGCTTCTCCACCGACAACGGGGCCAACTGGTTCCAGGCCTCCGAGCCCTCCGGTGTCACCGCCGGCGGCACGGTCGCCGCGGCTGCCGACGGCAGCGGGTTCGTGTGGAGTCCGGAGGGTGCGGGCGTCCACCGCACCACCGGCTACGGCAACACGTGGACCGCGTCCACCGGGATCCCGGCCGGCGCGACGGTCGAGTCCGACCGTGTGAACCCGAAGAAGTTCTACGGCTTCAAGGCCGGGACCTTCTACGTGTCGACCGACGGCGGCGCGAGCTTCACCGCCAGGGCGACGGGCCTGCCCGCCGAGGGCAACGTGCGCTTCAAGGCACTACCCGGCAGCGAGGGCGACATCTGGTTCGCGGGTGGCGCGGCCACGGGCTCCTACGGTCTGTGGCGCTCCACCGACTCGGGCGCGACCTTCACCGAGTTCGCCGGAGTCGAGCAGGCCGACAGCGTGGGCTTCGGCAAGGCGGCTCCGGGCGCTTCGTACCGGACGGTCTACGTCAGCGCGAAGATCGGCGGGGTGCGCGGCATCTTCCGCTCCACCGACAAGGGCGCGACCTGGACGAGGATCAACGACGACGCCCACCAGTGGGCGTGGACCGGGGCGGCCATCACCGGTGATCCCAGGGTGTACGGGCGCGTCTACGTCTCCACCAACGGACGCGGGATCCAGGTCGGCGAGACCTCGGACACCGGCGGAGGGGGGACGGACCCGGATCCCGACCCCGACCCGGATCCCGACCCGGAGCCGGGTGACTCCGCCTGCTCCGTGACGTACAAGGTCACCAACCAGTGGTCGGGCGGATTCCAGGCCGACGTGATGGTCACCAACACCGGCACCACGCCCTACGACGGCTGGCAGCTGGGCTGGTCGTTCCCCGGGGACCAGAAGGTCACCCAGATGTGGAACGCCTCCCACCAGCAGTCCGGGGCGAAGGTGACCGCGACGAACGTCGGCTGGAACGGCAAGGTGGCCCCCGGATCCTCGGCGGGCTTCGGCTTCACCGGCACGTGGACGGGCGCCAACGCGGAGCCGGCCGCCTTCACCCTGGGCGGTGAGGCCTGCACCGTCGGCTGACGCCAGCGTGCCGGTGCACGGAGGGCACTCCTCCCCGCACCGGCCCGCACAGCACCGAAATGGACATATCACCCCCGGTGTGATGCATTGAAGTGACTGCACCTCGCCTGGAGGCACCCATGGTCGATGTCGATGTGCTCGTCGCGGGGGCGGGTCCCGTGGGACTGACAGCCGCGTCCGAGCTGCGCAGGCGGGGTGTGTCGTGCAGGGTCGTCGACCGGCTCCCCGCCCGCCTTCCCTACGCGCGGGCGGTGGGCGTCCAGCCGAGGACGCTGGAGATGTGGGACCGGATGGGGATGGTCCGTGAGGCGCTCGAGACGGCCGTGCCGCTGAAGGGGCAACTGCTCTACGTCAACGGGGAGGAGGGGCCGCGCACCGACCTCGCGCTGCCGCCGGAGGTGCCCTACGGCTTCGCCGCCCTCCCGCAGTACGAGACCGAGCGGCTTCTCGAGGAACTCCTGCTCCGGTGGGGAGGCCAGGTCGAACGCGGCACCGCACTCCTCTCCTTCGAGCAGGACTCCGGCGAGGTGAGGGCACTCCTCTCCCTGCCCTCGGGCGGCACCGAGGAGCTGACGGCCCGCTATCTCGTGGGCTGCGACGGTGCTCACAGCGCCGTACGCAAGGGGCTCGGGCTGTCCTTCGAGGGCGCGGCCCTTCCCGAGGAGTACATGCTGGGAGACGTCGAGGTCGACTGGGACCTGCCGGAGGGGTACGGGATCCGGGCCTCGCACGTCGTCGACGGGCGCACGGACGACATCCTGGTGTGCATCCCGCTCCCCGGCCACCGGCGCTACCGGATGTCGATGGCGACGCCGCCCGAGCTCTCCCGGGCCCCGCGGGGAGACGCGGACGGTGTGGCGCACGGGCTGAGCGGTGGTCAGGGCCCGGTGCCCGGGATCGAACACATCCAGGCCGTGCTCGACCGGCTCTCCCCCCGCCCCACCACCGCGTCCTCGCTGCGCTGGTCCTCGGTCTTCCGCATCAGCCACCGGATCGTCGACCGGTACGGCCGGGGGCGGGTCTTCGTGGCCGGCGACGCCGCGCACATCCACCCGCCCACGGGTGCCCAAGGGATGAACACCGGGGTCCAGGACGCTTTCAACCTGGCATGGAAGCTCGCCGCCGCCGTACGGGGCCACGCGGGTCCGGGACTGCTGGAGAGCTACGACGCCGAACGCCGTCCGGTCGGCGAGGAAGTCGTCGCGCGGACGCTGCGTCACGCGCGGGGCGGAGTCCAGGCCGACCCCGACGCCCCGGAGACGATCCTGCTCCGGGAGGCCCAGCTCCTGCTCGGCTACCGGGGCAGCTCGGTCGTGGGCCCCGGCGGTTCCGCGCACGACGGCCCCGCACCGGGCGACCGGGCGCCGGACTGCGGTGGTCTCCTGTACGTCCTGGGGACCTTCCCGGTCCGGCTGTTCAGCCTGCTGAGGGAGCGGGAGCACACCCTGCTGCTCTATGCCGATCACGAGGAGCAGACGGCGCCGTTCGAGGAGGTGGCGACGGCCGCGGCCCGGGCCGCGCACGGCCTGTTGAACACCTGCGTGGTCCTCGCCCCGGGGCTGCGCACGCCCACGCCCGATCTGCCCGCCGTGCACGACAGCCTCGGCGACTTCCGCCGTACGTACCGTGTGCGGGGTGGGGAGGCCGTCCTCGTGCGGCCCGACGGGTACGTCGGCGTGCGCGCGGCCCCGGCGGACGGCCCGGAGCCGCGCGCCTACCTGGAGACGCTCTACGGCACCTGAGGGCGTGGCGGGAGCGCCGGACGGCAGGGGGACGGACATGACGCGGGGCCCGGCAGTGCCTGCCGGGCCCCGCGCCGTCCGATGAGCCGACTCCGCTCATCTCACCCCGGCTCAGGGAAAGGACACCACCTGGGACGGGATGGTCGACGTTCCGGATGTGGGGGATCCGGTGTTGTTGATGACGTGCTCGTACTGTCCCTGGCCGCCGAGCGAGACGACGAGCAGGTCGTGGAACTTCACTCCGGGCTTCACCGGGGCCTGGAATCCGTGCTGCTGGCGGATGGTCGGGTCGACGTTGAAGTAGCAGTAGCTGCCCATGCCCCAGCCCTCGTGGGTGGTCACGGAGTCGCCGACCTTGTAGGCGGCGTACCCCTTGATGTCACCGTTCTGGATGGCGGCCTGGTTCGGGGCGTCGTACGCCTTCTCGTTCTGGAAGAAGATCGTCTTCCCGTTCTCGCCGTACCACTGGACGTCGTACTTGTTGAAGTGCTCGACGAACAGGCCGGTGGCCAGCACGTCGTCACCGTTCACCCGGAGTCCGTAGTCGGAGCGGTTGGTCTCCCACCCGACCCCGTCACCGTGGTCGGCACGCCACAGCCAGGTGTGGTCGATGATGGTGTCGTCGCTGTTGACCACCATGCCGGTGGTCGCCTTGCCGGCGCCCGCGCCGCCGACCCGGACGAAGACGTCCTGGAGGCTGGTCGGGTTGGCCGAGTGGTCGGCTGCCGCGCCCTCGGGCCCGACCTGGACGAGGACCGAGGAGTTCTGCGTCCCGGCGTCGACCAGGAGTCCGGCCAGCTTGACGCCGTCGACGTCGCCGACCTTGATCGCGGTCACCCCGTTGTCCGGGATGATCGTGGCGAGGCCGAGGCCGAGGGCGACGGTGTTCGCGCGGTTGATCTCGATGGGCTCGTTGACGTGGTAGATGCCCGGGGTGAACAGCAGGTGCAGGCCCTGGCGGACGGCCGCGTTGATCGTCTGCGCGGTCGCACCCGGCTTGACCACGTAGAACTGGCTCAGCGGGATGGACTCACCCTGCGGGGTGCCGTTCCACGAGACACCGCGCGCGTTGGTGCGCTTGGCGGGGACGAAGACCTTGTAGGTGTTGCCGTCGAGGTAGAGGAAGGGCTTCTCGCGGGAGACCGGGGTGTTGTTCAGGGTGGTGTACGGCGGCTCGGGGAAGCTCTGGGCGGGGGCGCCCTCGACGCCGGAGAACGTCATGTTCCAGACGCCGTTGCCCCAGCTGCCGATCGAGCTGTCGCGGGTGTACCACTGCTGCTGCGAGTAGGGGCCGACCTGGCCGTCGATCTTGCTGTCGGCGATGTAGCCGCCGCTGGCCCAGCCGTAGCCGTTGGGTGCGAGGTTGAGTCCGCCCTTGACGTGCATGCGGCGGAAGGGTGCGGCCTGGGAGACGGCCCAGCGGTTGGTGCCGCTGACCGGGTTGAGGGCCAGGTTCTCGGCCGAGCGCCAGAAGTTCTGGGTGGCGTTGCCGTTGAACCAGCCGGCGTCGACGGTGACATCACCGTTGAAGGTGGTGTCGTCGGGCTTGAGGCCGAGACCCGCGATCTGGGTGTAGAAGCCGATCTGGGCGTTGATGTTGCTGTAGGTGCCCGGCTTGAACATCAGCGCGTAGCGGCCCGTGCCGAACTGCGCGGACTCCTGCTGCTTGAAGATCGCGTCGACCTTGGCCTGGATGTTGGGCGTCGAGGGGTCGAAGACCAGGACGTTGGGGCCGAGGTCACCGCCGCCGGGGATCTGCGGGTCGCCCCCGCCGGTCGTGCCGAACACCTGGAACTCCCAGAGGGAGTGGCCGTATCCGGTGGCGCGGGCGGTGCCGGTCAGCCGGACGTAGCGCGCTGTGCCCGAGACGTTCAGGGTCTCCGTGCCGCCGGGGCCGGTGGTGGTGGAGTAGGCGGTGCTCCAGCTGCTGTTGTCGGAGGAGAACTCGATCCGGTAGCCGGTGGAGTAGGCCGCCTCCCAGCGCAGCACGATCTGGCTCACCGAGGCGGCCGCGCCCAGGTCGACCTTGATCCACTGGGGGTCGGAGAAGGCGCTGGCCCAGCGGGTGCCGGTGTTGCCGTCCACCGCGGCGGTGGCGGGGGTGCCGCCGTTCTCCTGGCTGGAGGCGGTGACCGTCTTCCCCTGGGAGAGCAGCGTGGGCGCGGCGCTGGCGGAGGTCTGGGGGACGAACGCGAGGAGCGAGAGGACCAGTCCGGCGATGACGGCCAGCACACCGCTGCGTCTCCCGCTCAGGGCGAGAAGGGGTCTGTGGAGGTTCGGGGGTGCGTACATGGGGGATTCTCCTGAGTCGTGGGGCGGGTACACGACGCGCACAGCCAGAGAGCGCTCTCTCCGGCTGTGCGAGATACTCCACCCTTGTTACGAACGCGTCAAGAGATGTGCAACAACAGATGTATCAGGGCCTGTTGTCGACAAGAACTGACGACTGGGTCCAGCTGATGACCCCCTCTGTGTGGCCTGTCAGGTGACTGAGTGTGAGATCTGACGGGTCCTGGATTCAGGAAATGGCGGCGCGGTTCACGGTGCGGCGTACGTCCGTACGTAGTCGAAATCAGCGGTCACACCCGACCGGTTGTGGGAGACGAGACCGATCCTCAGCTCGCCCCGGACCGGGAGCGTCCAGACGCTGCCCGTCGACCAGTGGACGCCGTCACGGCTGGTGGACGCGCGTACCTCGTGCTCCCCGTGCGCGGAGTCGTGGTGGTAGGCCATCCGCAGCCACATCGTGTCGGCCGTGGGTCCCCCGAACATCGGGGCGTTGGCCACGGCGGTCGGCGGGGTGGTCGTGGGGCGCTCGCCCTCCTTGCCGAACTCACTGACATCGAGCAGCGCGCCGTCGCCGTTGGTGAGCGGAAGGACGGAGTGGACGAGCTTGAACCAGCGGTCGTCGTTCTCGTACAGCACGAGACCGGCCTGCTGGGCAGCCTGGTCGGGGGCGAACCGCAGCTTCGTCTCGACCGTGTAGTCGCCCTTCGGTGCTTCCCGGAGCAGCACTGACGCCGTGTTGCTCCCCAGGTGCAGCTCGGCGTTCTGGGTCGGCCAGGAGAGCTCACCTCCGGACACGGTGACGCCCGCCGCCGGTCCGCGCACCCACTGCCAGGGGGAACCGGTGCTCGTGCCGGGGACCGTGGTGGTGTCGAACTCGTCGCTGTGACCGGGAAGGAGCGGCCCGGGCGCGGCAGCGGCCACCCGCTTCGTCACCGGCCGGTACAGAGCGGTGGCGCCGACGTTGTCCGCCGCGGCGCCCGCGCCCCGCGCGGCGGCTCCGACCGCACCCTTGCGCACGGCTGCGGCGGGCAGGTCGCGGGTGTGCACGGCCACCGGGTCCCGCAGCCGGTCGCCGGTCACCTCGGCCGTCAGCCGCGTGCCGCGCAGCTCGACGGACACGTTGTTCCAGGTGTCCCAGGAGAATCCGGACGGCAGTGCGGTGACCTGCTCGCCGCGGCTCCTGCCGCCCACCCGCACGTCGGTGACGAGGGCGCCGCGTGCCCGGTCGAGCCAGGCCACGATCCGGTTGCCCGGATCCCGGTAGGCGACGGTGAGCCCCGCCGCGCCGTTCTGCGCCGTCACCTTGAGATCGGCTTCGGCGCGCAGGTCCGCCGGCGCGCGTTCCCCGGCCAGGAGGTACGAGGTGCTCGTGCCGGAACCGGAGCCGGCCGGGGTGTGCGCCGCGTAGCCGAGCGCATCGGGGTCGGTCGCGGCGGACCAGCCGGAGGCGCCCTCGGCCCGCCAGCCCTTCAGGCCGGTGCCGTTGAACGTCCCACCGGCGACGGGCGAGGTCACCGGTGCGGCCGTCGGCCCGTCCGAGGGGCCCGCGCCGGCCCGGACGACGGGCCAGCCGTCGATCCAGTCGAGCCGGTCGACGAGCATCGGACGCCGGGTCAGCTTCAGGGTGCCGTTCGAGGCCGGAGCGAGGTCGGGGGACTCGGCGGGGATGCCGTGGTAGACCAGCCAGTCCTGACCCGCCAGATCGGTCTGCAGGGAGTTGTGGCCGGGACCGATCCACCGGTTGCCGTTGGCTCCGGCGACCACGCCCGCCTTGCTGGTGAGGGCCATGAGATCGGTGCCCTCGTCATCGGTGAACGGCCCGGTCGGGCTGGTGGACCTGCCCACCTTCACCTGGTACCCGCTGTACGCGCCGTCGCAGCACCCGGCGTCGGAGTAGAAGAGGTAGTAGAAGTCCTCACGCCGTACGACGAAGCCGCCCTCGACCCGGCGGCCCCGGGCCACCTGTGTGACCTCCCCCTCGGTCCGCGTCAGGTCGGCGTTCATCCTCGCCACGCAGATCGTGTCGTAACTGCCCCAGTACAGGTAGGGCGTGCCGTCCGTGTCCGTGAACTGCGCCTGGTCGATGTTGCCCGCCGGGCATCCGCTCGGCGAGGGCAGCACGGCGCCCCGGTCGGTCCACGGGCCCGTGGGGGTGGTCGACGTGACCAGGCCGACCGTGTTGCGCCCGGGCACGGAGTAGTAGAGGTGGTAGAGGCCGGCCGCGTAGCGCACATCGGGTGCCCACAGGCGCGAACCCTGGTGCCAGGCGGGCTTGTTCGCCGGGGTGAAGACCTCGCCCGCGTACTCCCAGGTCACCATGTCGGCCGAGCGCAGGATCGGCAGCATGCGCTCGCCGTCCTCGCCCTTGCTCTGCATGACCGGGTTCTGGGTGCCGTAGGCGTACCAGAGCCCGTCCTTGCCGCGGATCACCGCGGGATCGGGGAACGTGTCCACGGCGCCCGTGGACACCGGGTTGGTGTACGTCGTCGCCGCGGCGGCCGGACGGCCGTGCGCGCTCGCGCCGGCCGGAACGCTCTGCGCACCGTGCGACGGAGCGGAGGCGAGGGTCAGGATCCAGACCAGGGCAGCCGCCCCGGCCGCCCACCGGGGCAGGGAGCGGGTGCGCGCGGTCCTTCGTGTGCGTCTCATGGGGTCTCCGTGAGTGTCCCGCCCGGATCCGCGGCCGCGGTCCAGGTCGTGTCATCGGTCTCGAAGGCGCTGAGGCTCGGGTCGTGGTCGGAGGCGCCGATGTCGTACATCGACGTCATCCAGTGGTAGAAGTTGTCGCCCCTGTCCCGCAGCAGCTCGTAGAGCCGCCGCATCAGACGGGCGCGCACCGCTCCGAACTCGGGGTGCGTGTACCGGTTGCTCAGCTCGTGCGGGTCCGCCACCAGGTCGTACAGCTCGTTGACCGACTCAGGGTTGACGACGAGCTTGTAGCGGTCGTCGCGGATCATCCGCTGCGGGTACGGGAAGTGGTGGCCGTGGAACTCCGCCACCAGCTCGCCCGGCCAGTCGGGCCGTTCGCCCTTGACCAGCGGCACCAGGCTCCGGCTGTCCACCGCCGGGGACGGGTCGCAGCCCGCCAGTTCGAGCAGGGTGGCGGTGCAGTCGGTGAGGCTGACCAGCTCATCCCTGACCTGCGGGGCGGCCCCGGGGATCCGGATGATCCCGGGGATGCGGTAGATGTCCTCGTACATCGCCGGGCCCTTGTCGTGGAGCCGGTGGGCACCGGTGAACTCGCCGTGGTCCGCGGTGAAGAACACCGATGTGTCCTCGCTCAGGCCCAGTTCGTCGAGGCGGGTCAGGATGCGCCCGATCTGCTCGTCGATCAGGGTGACGTAGCCCCAGTAGACGGCGATCAGCTTGCGGGTCGTCTCGATCGGGATGGTGTCGAAGGCCCAGTGCGCGCTGTAGTTGCGCTGCACCGGCGGTTTGCCCTCGAAGGTCTCGGCGATCGAAGGGGGCAGCTCGACGAGCGCCGGATCGTAGAGGTCGTAGTAGGCGTCGGGCAGCAGATAGGGCAGATGCGGACCGAAGAAGTGCGTGGCCAGGAAGAACGGCTCGTCGCCGGCCGCGTACCGCTCCAGGTGCTCGATGGCGCGGGTGGCGAGGTAGTGCTCGAACGTGGCCTCCACCGGCTGGTGCAGCCGGGCGGCCAGCAGGTTCCCCGGGTTCCCGCCCGGCGCCGTACCCCGGATCGGTTCCGAGATGCGGTACGGCGGGAACCCGTTCTCCTTCAGGTACGCCAGGTAGTCCGGGTGGTCGACCGGATTGTGCCAGCCGGGCAGATCGGGGCCCTCGAAGCCGTACGAAGCGGCGTTGCGGTGGGTGCCGCCGTGCCACTTGCCGATCAGGCCGAGCCGGTAGTCGCGCTCGGCCAGCGCCGCCGGGAAGGTGAACGCGTCCTCGCGCAGGTCCTCCAGGTAGCCCACGTTGCGTTCGTAGTTGGCGAGCAGCCGGTGCCGGAACGGCGCCTGCCCCGTCAGCAGACTCGCCCGCGCCGGGGTGCAGATCGCCGTGGGCGTGTAGAAGCGGTCGAAGCGCGTGCCGGTGGCCGCCAGCCGGTCCAGATGCGGCGTGGCGACATGCGGATTGCCGTAACACCCGAGGGTGTCCACCCGGTGCTGATCGGTCATCAGGAACAGCAGGTTCACTTCTTGTACGCCTTCGTGTAGAGGTCGCCCTCGTAGTACGTGTCCGCAGCGGGGGCCTTCTTGAGCTGGCCGGTGTCCACGAAGAACGTGCCGAGGCCGTCCAGCCAGCCGTCCACGGTGCCGTCCTCGGTCCTGGCGACCAGGTCGGCCGTCGACAGCGTCTCCACGTTGGCCGCGTCCGCCGCGACCTTGGCGCGGTCGATCTTCAGCAGCGAGGCCGCGGCGTCGATGGACTCGTCGGGATGGGCGGCCCGCCAGTCGTTGGCCTTCTGGAGGACCTCGACGACCTTGGCGTTGAGCTTCTCGTCGCTCCTGGCGGGCGCCACGAAGGCCGTGGGGAACGCCCGGTCCTTGAAGTCCGCCGTACTGGCGACCTCGTTGAGCCCCGGCTTCCTGTCCTTGATGGTGTCGATCAGCGGATACCAGAGGCCCGCCCCGTCGATCTGCCCGGAGACGAACGCCGAGACGACCGTGGACGGGTCCATCGGCACCTTCTCGATGTCCTTCTCCGACATCCCGGTCTTCTGAAGGGCGAGGTTGAGTGCCATCGCACCGGAGGTGCCCTCGGGCACACCGACCTTCTTGCCCTTGAGGTCCTCGATGGAGTTGATGCCGGGCTGGGCTATCACCCGGTCGGCGCGGGCGAGCGTGTTGATCGCGACGACCTTCGCCTTGCCCGAAGCGGGCAGCCACATGGCGCCGGGGCCGATGTAGCCGAAGTCGAGGTTGCCGGATCCGAGCGCCTGGATCTGGAGGGGGCCGTTGGTGAACGTCTTGTACTCGGGGCTCAGCCCCTGTTCCTTCCACAGCCCCTGCTTGTCCGCGATGGCCAGGAGACTGGCTCCGTTGTAGTCGCTGATGTAGCCGAAACGGACGGTGGAGCCGCCGTCCGCCGACGAGTCGCCCGAGCAGCCGGTGACGGAGAGTGCCAGGGCGGACACGGCGACGACCGCCGTCAGGGCACGCTGAGGTAGACGCATGACGCAGGTTCCTTAAGGGAGTTCGGGAGTTCGGGGGAGCGGGTGATCGGGTGGGGCTTCAGGCGGCCGGAGCGGCAGGGGTCTGGTGGTAGACGGCCGTCCACACGGCATTGCGGATCCGGGCGAACGCGGGGGAGAGGCGCATGGCCTCGGTACGCGGGTAGGGCAGGTCGACAGGTACGACCGAGTGGATCCGGCCCGGCTTGGCGGCCATGACCACGACACGCCGGGCGAGGTACACGGCCTCGTCCACGTCGTGTGTGATGAACATGACCGTGCGCCGGTCCTGGCTCCACGTCTCCAGGAGCTGGTCCTGCATCTGGACCCGGGTCAGCGCGTCCAGTGCGCCGAAGGGCTCGTCCATCAGCAGCACCTGCGGATCGACGGCGTAGGCCCGGGCGATGGCGCAGCGCTGCTTCATCCCGCCGGACAGCGTCTTCGGCAGCGCGTCGGCGAAGTCGCCGAGCCCGACCAGTTCGATGGCGCGCTCAGCCCGCAGCTTCCGCTCGGCAGCCGTCACGGAAGCCAGCTTCAGCCCGAACTCGACGTTGCCCCGCACGGTCAGCCAGGGGAACAGTGCGTACTGCTGGAAGATCACCCCCCGGTCGGGCCCGGGGCCCGTGACCGGCCGGCCGTCGACGAGGACCTCGCCCGAGGTCGGCATGGCGAGCCCGGCCGCCAGATTGAGCAGGGTGCTCTTCCCGCAGCCGGACGGGCCGACGACGGTGACGAACTCCTCGTCGCCGATGTCGAGCGACACCTCGTCCAGGGCGGTGAAGGTGGTCTTCTTCAGGGGAAAGGTCCGTGAGACCTTCCGGAAGGAGATCTTGGCGTTCATCGGGTCTCCTGCCAGCGGGTGAGGCGTCGTTCGGCGAGCAGCAGCAGCCGGTCCATCAGGAGACCGAGGAGGCCGATGGTGATCAGGACGACGAAGATGGTGGGGAGGTCGTAGTAGAGCTGGGCCTTCTGCATCTGGTAGCCGAGCCCCTCCTGCGCGGCGATCAGCTCCGCGGCCACGAGGGTTCCCCAGGCGGAGCCCAGTCCGATCCGCATCCCGACGAGGATGAACGGCGCGGATGCGGGGACGACCACCTTGAGGAAGATCGTCCCGTCACGCGCGCCCAGCACCCGCGCCGCGTCGACGAGTGTCCGGTCGACCCCGACGACGCCCTGGAACGCCGCCACGACGCTCGACAGGAACGCGGCCAGGAAGATCACGAAGATCTTGGGGAGCTCGCCGATGCCCAGCAGCACGATGGCCAGCGGAATCATGGCCAGGGGCGGCACCGTGCGGAAGAACTGGACGTATGGCTCCAGCAGTCCGCGCGCCACCGGGTACCAGCCCATCAGGAAGCCCACGGGCACGGCGAGCAGGGTGCCCAGCGCGAAGCCGGTCAGGACACGCCGCAGGCTGGCCAGGGAGTCCTCGGCCAGCGTGCCGTCCGCGATCAGCTCGCCCGCCCTGCCCGCCACGGCGGCCGGGCCGGGAAGCGCCTGGACCCCGAGCGAGGCCAGCCAGGCCCACAGGCCGACACCTGCCACGAGGGCGATCAGATTCAGGGCGAACGCGGGGACGCGCGTGCCCTTCCGGCGCGGCTCACGGGTGCGTTCCACCGCCTCCGGCACGGGTGCGGCCCGCTTCAGGGGTGTCTCCGTGGAACTCATGTGGCGTCCTCGGGAAGGTCGTCGCCGCCCGCATCCGGATAGCGGGCCAGCAGAGGGGATTCATGGAGGGCGAGGGCGACGCCGCCGAGCGCGCCGCCGGCCTCGCCGAGCCCGGAGGGCAGCAATGTCACGCGCCCGCGGGCCAGCGGCATGACATGCGCGTCGAGCGCCTCCTGCACCGGTGCGAGCAGTGCCTCCCCCGCCCGGGCGAGCTCACCGCCCAGCACGATCACCCCCGGACCGACCGCGTTGACGACCCCGGCGAGCACCGTCCCCGTCCGGATCCCCGCGGCCCGCAGGACCTCGTGCGCCGCCCGGTCGCCGTTCCCGACCGCCCGCAGGAGGGTCGGGACGTCGTCCGCGCGGCCGCCCAGCGCGCGGTAGGAGGCGAGGACGGGCCCGATCGACGCGATGGTCTCCAGACACCCCCTGCCCCCGCACTCGCACGGCTCGCCCGCGGGATCGGCCGTGATGTGCCCGAGCTCGCCCGCCAGACCGTCCACGCCCCGGTGGAGCGAGCCGTTCACGACGAGTCCTCCGCCCACTCCGTGCGAGAGCCGCAGGTAGAGCACGTCCTGGCTCGATGCGGCCGCCCCCCAGGTGGACTCCGCGAGGGCGGCGAGCCGGGTGTTGTTGTCCAGGAGGACAGGAGCCCCGAACCGCTTGCCCAGCAGCTCGGCCAGGGTCGCCAGCGGTTCCTCCGGCGCGCCCCCGGCCGTCCGCACCGGTCCGACGACCCCGACTCCGACCGCGCCGGTCGTGCCGAGGGAGGACAGGCGCAGGGTGCCTCCGGCCAGCGATGCCACCAGCCGCTCTGCCAGCTCCACCCGTCGCTCCCAGGAGAGCCCGGGCGGGTGGGCCCGGCTCGCCGAACCGATCACCTCGTGCGCCACGTTGGCGGCGGCCACGTGGACGGCGCGGCGGGCGAAGTCGATGCCGACGGCCTGGCCGGCCGCGGGATTGAGCGTGAGGTGCTCCACCGGCCGGCCGCGCCTGCGCGGGCCCGGGTCGGCGGCGGCCGCCACGACGGCACCGCTCGCGACCAGGGTCCCGACTATGTCGTACAGCGTGGTGCGCGACAGTCCGGCCTGACGCCCGAGCTCGGCCCGGCTCTGTGGTCCGTGCCGGCGCAGCAGGCCGAGTACGCGTTCCTCGTGCCCGCGCCTCAGCCGCGAGAGAGGTCCACCGTGTGAGTGCATGGCGCCCAGCATGATGACCGCGCGATTTTTTCGTCAATGACCCGGAAAAATATTCATGTTGCCGCAATGACGGCGGGTTCAGGCCGTGCGCACGGAGCGGAACCCGAGATTCCCTGTGGTGCTGTCCGGTGTGTTGCCCGTGCGGGCGGCCACCCGGTAGCGGTTGCAGTACGAGCGGTGGCACAGGTACGAGCCGCCCCGCATCACCTTGGTGTCACCCGTGCGCGGCCCGCGCGGGTCGCTGCGGCGCACGGAGGGGTGGGTGGTGCCCCACCAGTCCTGGCACCACTCCCAGACGTTGCCGGACATGTTGTACAGGCCGAACCCGTTCGGCTCGTACGCGTCGACGGGTGCGGTGCCCGCGTAGCCGTCCTCGGCGGTGTTCTTCGTGGGGAAGTGCCCCTGCCAGATGTTGCAGCGGTGCTCCCCTCCCGGGGTCAGCTCGTCGCCCCACGGGTAGCGGGCCTGCGCCAGGCCGCCCCTGGCCGCGTACTCCCACTCGGCCTCCGTCGGCAGCCGGGCCCCCGCCCAACGGCAGTACGCGCGTGCGTCGTTCCACGAGGCATGGATCACCGGGTGGTCCTCGCGGCCATCGATCCCGCTGCCGGGCCCTTCGGGCGCGTCCCACCGGGCGCCCTCCACGCCGCACCACCACGGGGTGCCGTCGGGTCGCCCGGCGCCGCGCCGGAGCGCGGCCGGGAGGAAGCCGGCGAAGACGTACGACCACCCGAAGCGCTCCGCCTCCGTGACGTGACCGGTGGCCGAGACGAACTCCGCGAAGCGCCGGTTGCTCACCGCGTGGGCGTCGATGCGGAAGGCGGAGACCCGCACCTCGCGGACCGGGCCCTCGCCGTCGGCGCGGAACCCCTCCGGGTCCTCGGTCCCCATGAGGAACGTTCCGCCGGGGAGGAGAACCGTTCCGCCTCCGGCGGCCTTCGTACCTCCGGTGGCCGTCCCGCCTCCGGTGACCGGGGAGGGGGCGGCACTCTCCGCCGGCCCCCGCTCCGAGGACGCGGAGGGAGTGGTCCCGGACAGGCCGTCAGACCTCCCGCGGCCGGGGGAGCAGCAGCCGGCCGGTGCGATGTCGTTCATGGCGCCGATCCTACGAGCACCCCGCAGGCCCTTACACCGATGATCGTTTCCGCCCAAACCTTCGCTCGGCGTGGCGTGCCCTCCAACGGGTGACATCTGGCTCCCTGTCACACGATGGGCCCACGGAGTCCCTCGAATGCGGCCCTCCCGAGTGGTGGGCCGCCGGATTTCAGCTGACGGTGGATCACGTCGCACCCGTGATCCGATGAGCCGACAACCAGCCGGCCAGCGCGGGGGTGGCGAAAGGACTGTGTATCCATGCGCTCTGCCCGCACCCTGTTCGCATCGGCCGCCGTCACGGCGGTCCTCGCGGTCTCCGTCCCCGCCGCATACGCCGTGACCTCGGCGGACGACTGGGACAAGGACAGCGGTTCCTCCGCCAGCAGCAACGACGACCGTGAGAAGCCGGACTCGTGGAAGCACGAGAAGCCGGAAGGCGGTGTGCACGCCGGTGGCGGTGCGCTGGCCGGTGTGTCGGCCGATGACTGGGAGAAGGACAAGGAGTCCGGCTCCGGCAGCAACGACGACCGTGAGAAGCCGGACTCGTGGAAGCACGAGAAGCCCGAGGGCGGTGTGCACGCCGGTGGCGGTGCGCTGGCCGGTGTGTCGGCCGATGACTGGGAGAAGGACAAGGAGTCCGGCTCCGACAGCGGCAGCACGGACGGCGAGAAGACCTGGAAGCACGAGAAGCCCGAGGGCGGCGTCCACACCGGTGGCGGAGCGATGGCGCTGTCCGGCAGCGGCCTGGCCGCCGGTTCGGTGCTGATGCTCGGCGGTCTGGGTGCCGTCGCGTACAAGCTGCGCCGCCGCAACGCCTCGGGTGCCGCGGCCGTCTGACGGGCGTCCCGTACCGCTGAATGAATCCTGTCGTGGCCGCCGCCCCTCACCCGGGCGGTGGCCGCGCCGATTTCCCCGTACAGCCGCCCGTCCCTCTCGTACGCGAAAGGCAGCATGCGCATGGCCGCCCCGCAGCCGTCCGAATCAGAACCCGCCTCCCCTGCCCTCGGCCGTTCCCTGCTGTGGCCCGTCGCGGCGGTGGGGCTGGGCTTCCTCCTCGTCTACAACTCGTTCGACGCGTCGGCGGGAGTTCCGCCGGCCCCCGCGGTGGTCTCGCTCCCCGCGGCCCCGGCCTCAAAGGCCCCCTCCGCCTCCGAGTCCACCGGTCCGCGCGAGCTGCCCCCGTCCTACCCCGAGCGGATCTCCATCAAGGCGATCGCGGTCGACGCCCCGTTCACCTCGCTCGCGGTCGGACCCTCCGGGCAGCTCGAGGCCCCGCCTGCGGACGACCCGAATCTGGCGGGCTGGTTCAAGGACGGCGCCACCCCCGGGGAGCGTGGCACCTCGGTCGTGGCGGGGCACGTCGACACGAAGACGGGCCCCGCCGTGTTCCTGCTGCTCAGCACGCTCGAGGCCGGGAACACGGTGGACATCACCCGTGAGGACGGCTCCGTCGCCACCTTCGAGGTCGACTCGGTCGAGACGTTCAGCAAGGCCGACTTCCCGGACGAGCGGGTGTACGCGGACAAGGGCACGGCCCAGCTGCGGCTGATCACCTGTGGCGGTGTCTACGACAAGAAGAAGAAGGACTACGAGGACAACGTGGTGGTCTTCGCCCACCTGGCCTCGTCGAAGAGCGCCTGAGGCGCCCCGGCCCTTGCCCCTGACGCACGGGTGAGGGCTTAGCGTCTGCGTGCTCCGGGCCGGCCGGCCCGGAGCACGCAGACGAGGAGTCCGCCCATGACCGCACCCCCGGCCCTGCCCCGCGCCTCCCGCGAGGTACGGCTCGCCGCGCTCCCCGAAGGCCTGCCGCGTCCCGAGCACTTCCACGTCGTGGAGACACCGATGCCGCGGCCCGGTGCGGGCGAGGTGCTGGTGCGCAACCGGTACTTCCAGGTCTTCCCCGCCGTGCGCACCCTCGTGGGCGGCGGAGTGGAAGGTGCGCCCTTCTCCGGCGTCGCCCCCGGGGACCCCCTCCTCGGACCGGCCGTCGGTGAGGTCGTGGCCCGGCCGGGGCCCGCCGGACCGCCCCTGGGCGCCTGGGTCTCGCACTTCCTCGGCTGGCGGGAGTACGCGGTGGTGCCCGCCGAGGGGTGCACCCCGCTCGGCGAAGGCGAACTCCCCGACCCGGCGGCACACCTGTCCCAGGGCTCCCTGGCGTACACGGCGCTCACCCGGATCGCGGGACTCCGTCCGGGCGAGACCGTGTTCGTGTCGGGCGGGGCGGGGGCGACCGGCTCCATGGCGGGGCAGATCGCCCGGCTGCTCGGGGCCGGACGCGTGATCGGGAGCACGGGCTCACCCGCCAAGGCCGACCGGATGACCGGCGGCCTCGGGTACGACGCCGTCGTGCCGAGGGGGCCGGAGGGTTCCTTCTCCGCCCGGCTGGCCGAAGCCGCCCCCGGGGGAATCGATGTCCTCGTCGACATGGTCGGGGGTGAGCAACTGCAGGCGGCAGTCCGGGCGGCCCGGCCCGGCGCCCGGTTCGTCCTGGTCGGAACGCTGGCGGGCCAGCTGTCCGATACGGGAGGCGGCACGACCGCGCCGGTCGAGATCGACACGTACCAGCTGGTGGTCAAGCGGATCACGATGCGGGGGATCAGCGGGCTCGACCATCCCGAGGTCCACGCCGAATGGAACCGGAAGTTCGGCGACTGGCTGCGCTCCGGTGAGATCACCTTTCCGCATGCGCGGATCGCGGGCATGGACAACGCCCCTCGTGCGTTGCACGAGTTGATGGCCGGTCGCCATCTCGGCGCGGTCCTGGTCGAGCTGTAGCACCGGGACGGCACAGTGGTGACGGAGGTGGGGGATGCGGATCGGTGACGCCGCGGCGGCTGCCGGGACCACACCGAGAGCGCTCCGGTTCTACGAGGAGCGAGGGCTGCTGCCTCCACCGGCACGCAGCACAACGGGCCAGCGGCATTACGGCCCACGCGATGTGGCCCGGATCGGGTTCATCCGCGAGCTGCTCGCCCTGGGGCTCACCGTGGACGACCTGGCAAGGTGCGCCGACCGGCTCGACCTGCTGATGGACGATCCACCGCAGCGCTGCGCGGTCTCGGGCGACGGCGACACCGGGAGCCCCGGGGTCGCCGCACGGAGGCTTGCGGTGCTCGACGCGGAGATCGCCCGCCTGACCCGGCTGCGCGATCAACTGGCCTCCCGGGTAGGGGCCGTGGGCCCGTCGAGCCGCTGACGGCACCGGTGTACCCGGTGGCCGGGCAGTGCCGTAAGCACCGGTGTACCCGGTGGCCGGGCCGTGCCGTACGCACCTACCATCCGACGGTGACCACGCTCCCCGACGCCCGGCCGCAGCAGCCTTCCACCGGCCGTCCGATGCGCGGCCCGGCCGCCGAGGTCTGCTCGGTTCCCGAGCTCGGCGCACTCGTCGGGCACGCGGACCGTCGCACGAGGTACCGGGGGCTCACCCTGCTCGCGGAGTGGGCCGGCGCGCCCCTGCTGCCGCCCGGTGACGCGGCCGAGCTGGCGGGACTGCTGCCGCCGGGTGTGCCGGAGTCGCCGGAGGAGTCACTCCTCCTGGCCGGGCTCCACCAGCGGCTGGGAATCCACCTCCCGCACCGGCGGCTGCCCGCGTGGCGTACGGCCCGGCTGCCGCAGCAGGTACGGATCGCCTGGCTCCGCGCGGAACTCCTCACGGACCCCATGGCGCTGCGGGACGAGGAGCCCGGCGAACCGCTCTACCAGGCCGTGCGGAGCATCGACGCCCGGAGCGCCCACCGCCCGGACCTGCTCGTGGACGAACTCCTGGGAACCCGTGACCCCGTCCTGCGCACGCAGGCGGTCCGGCTGATCCGGCAGGGCCTGCACGCCGGCCTGCTGGCTCCCGGCCACGCCCGGACCCATCTGGCAGGGCTGCTCGACGAGGAGCCGGACAGCACGGCGACGGCGGCCGCCGCCCTGGAGGAACTGGCAGAGCCCTGGGCGGCGGCGGACCCCCTGCCCGCGGCCCGCTTCGCCCCGTACCTGAACCCCGCCCGGGCGGTCCCGGTCGCAGCGCTCGCGCTCACCGCCGCGGCCCGCCACGGGCACGGCGCACTGCTGCAACGGACGGCGGCCGACCCCGCCGTTCCTCCCGCGGTGCGACGTCCGGCCCTGGAGCTCCTCGGCGACCTGGCCGGACGCGGCGACATCGGCGCGCTGCTGGACGTCGCCGCCCAGGACCCGCTGCTGCTCGCCGGACCCCTGGTGACCTGTCTGCAAGGACTCCACCGGCGAGGGGACTTCCCCGACGCGTCCCAGGCGTCCGTCCTCATCGGCCTGGCCCTGACCGACCACTCGGTCGATCCCCGGACGGTCGCGACGATCCTCTACACCTGCCGAGGGACGGTGCTCGACCTGCTGGTGGATGCCCCGGCCGACGACCCGGGCATGCCCCGCAGGCTCGCCCTGCTGGTGGCCCTCGCGGGCCAGGGCACGGGAGACCTGCCGATCGGAGCGGCCGTCACCCGCCTGCTCCCCGCCGCGCGCCTGCCCGGCCCTTTCCTCGACGCCGTCCGCCGTCTCCGGTACGAGGGCGCCGAGGAGGCTGTGCTCGCTCTGCTGCCCGAGGCCCCGGCGGCGGCCCTCGACACCCTGGAAGCCATCGGCGGACACCGTACGGTCGCCGCTCTGACCGAAGCCCTGGGCCCGGAGACCGACGGCAGTGGGACGGCCCCCTTCCTCCGCCCGGTACGCCACCGGGCACTCGAGCTCCTGTGGCAGCTGAACACCGATCCTGTCCTCCGGCGCCACCTCCTGGCCCGCGTCGATCCCGCCGCGCCGCCGCCGGCCGTCGCGGCCGGCCTCGGTGCCCCGGACGAGCCGGAGCCGGCCCTGCCGGCTCCCGCCGACGCGGTCGCGGCACTGTGTGCGCTCGCGTCCCGCGGCAGCGCGGCCACCCTGCCTGCCGTCACCGCCCTGCTGATGCGGGTCGTGAGTGAACTGGCGGCGTCGTGGGAGGCCGTGGAGACGGACGCGCACCCGGAGCCGGACCGGGCCGAGGAGCCCGTGGTCCCCGGGGAGATCGTGGCGGCCCTACGGGCTCTGGGCGGTCGGCTGTACGAACGCCGCAGGATCAGGCCGGCCTGCCTGCTCGACGCCCGGGACGCCGTGGAGGCGGGCGACGCGCTGGTGGCCGGGCTCGTGCTGGACCTGCTGGAACGGCCCGGCCTGTCGTCCCGTCAGCAGGCCGTGCTCCTCGAAGTCCTGCGGCGCGCGCCGTCCGCACAGGCCCGTCCCCGTGTGCACCGCCTGCTGCACCACCGCGATCCGTATGTGCGCAAGCAGGTCATCGCGCTCCTGGCCGCAGGCGGTTCGGGCGAGGACGCGCAGGCACTGTCGGCCACGCTGATCGCCCTGACACGGTCCGAGGACATCCGGACCGTACGTCAGTCGCTGCTCGCCCTCGGCCACGCGGAGGCCCGCTGGGCCTGCCCTGCGATCACCGCCCTGCTCGACCACCCGACCATGAACATCAGGAAGACCGCGGCGGCGGCCCTGCTGCGCGCCGGGACACCGGCCGCCGTGCCCGGCCTCCTCCGCGCCCTCGGCCGTCACGACAACCCGGGGCTGCGCGCCGGGCTCGTCGACGCGCTGCGGGCTGTCCTGGGCGAGGCCTGTACCGCCACGGTCCTCTCCGCCGCGCACCGCCAGGGTCCCCGCGAGCGCACCTTGTTGCTGCGGAGCCTCCACGGCACCCTCTCCGCCCGCACGGTGCTCGCCCTGGCCGAACAGGATTCGCCGCTCGTGCCGGAGCTGCTCGCCCTGGTGGCGGACGGCCGGATCCGCCTCGGCGCGGGAAGCACAGCCGACCTCGCCGAGCTGTGGGCGGGGCACGGCATCACCGTGACCGCACTCGCCTCGCCCGCCGCCGGCGCGGAGCTCCTGGCCGCCGCGCTCGTCGACCACGGCTGGAGCGCCAGGCTCGCCCTGCGCCTCGCGGAGAGCCCCGAGGCTCCGCGGATCGGGCGGCTGTGGGAGCTGCGCACGATGCTGCCCGACTGGCTCTGGCTGGCCGGGGCCGTGCCACAGGCGGCCCGGGACCGGGTGCTGGGCCTCGTCCTGCGGCTGGGCCAGGGGCAGTGGTCGGCCGCCGAACTGGAGCACTTCGCCGGTTCGGCCCACGTGCTCGCGGAGGGACTCGCGGGCGAGCGGGAGAACCGGCCCGGACTCCTCTCCGTACTCCAGGCCGTGGCCCCCCTGCTGCCCGGCACCGGGCGGATGGAGGTCGCCGACGCCGTGCGTGCCATGTCACCTCCGCCGCACGTGCGCGCGCTGCGGGTGCTGCGGGCCTGTGGAGCCGTACCGGTCAGGGACGATCTGGACCGGGCCCTCGCCGCGGCCCGCCTCGACACCGACGACCGGGGGGCCGAAACCGCCGTACTCGGTGAGGCGTTCGGCAGGCAGGCCCCGCCCGCGCCCGACAGCGAGGTGGAGGCCTGGTGCTCCGCGCTGCGCGCCGCCCTCCGCACACGCCGCGCGGTGGAGGAGTTCCGGAGCGGCGACCGGCGCACACCGGACTCCCGGCACCGCCTCGCCGCCCTCATGGCCGCCTACCCCGACGCCGGCGACGACGGGGTACGCGCCCTTCTGCTCGACTGGATGACGGACCTCCAGCCCCTCGGTGTGCCGCCGTGGACGCTCGCCGAGACGGCCCGTCCGGCTTCGGAAGTCGTACGCGAGCGTGACCGGCCGTGGTCCGCCGCGCGGCGCACACGGCTGCTGGAGATGCTGGACGGGCCCGACCCCGGGCGCAGAGCCGATGCCGCCCGGCAGCTCCTGGGCCGGCCGGAACCGGGGGCGGCACGGGCCGTCCTCGACGCGTACCTCCGAGGACGCATCCCCCTGCCGCCGGGGGGCGGGACGGCAGGTTCGCTGGTCACCGTCGATCCCGCGGAGCTCCGGTCGGGGGAGATCCTGCCCGAGAGGGTGGTCCGGCTCGCCCGGCAGCTCGGGCCCTGGGACCTCGTGCCCCTCATCCCCCTGCTGCTCGGATGGTGGGAGGACGGTCCCGCCGCCCTCCGCACGGAAGCCGGTCACGCCCTGCGCTCGGCGCCCGCCGACGTGCTCGCCCACCACCTGGGCGCCCGGCTGGACACGGGTGCCTGGGGCCTCCTGGACCTGCTGGTCGGCCGCCCGCTGCTGGGCTCCCCGGAACTGAGACGGATCCGGGACCGGCTGCGCGCCGAGGGGCGCGACGACCTCGCCGAAGCACTGCTCCTGGACGGAGGCCCGGACTCCCGCCCCCTTACGGAGCCCCCCGGCCCCGGCCGGCCCGGGCGCGCGGAACTGTTGCGCCTGGCCCGTACAGGAGGGCCCGAGCAGATACGCAGGGCGCTCTCCCGCCTCGTGGAGGAACACGCGGGCCGGGCACCGGACAGGGACCCCGCCCTGCGGGAGGTCATCGATGAACTGCTGACCCACCCCCGGCCGAAGGTGAGGCTGCACGCCCACCGGACCTCGCGCACCATGCTGGACCGGCCGGCCCACCTGCTCCGTACCGCCGCCCTGCTGGACGACCCCCAGCCGGACATCAGGCGCATGGCGATCAGGACACTCAGCCGCGCGGCCTGGGAACCCGCCGTCCCGGCGCTGGTGGCCCTGCTCGACGACGCGCGGCCGACCGTGCGCGCGGAGGCCGCCGAGGGACTGCTGAGAATGGGCGGAGCCGCGGTTCCCGCGCTGCGCCACGCCGTCGGCCACGCCCGTCCGGACAGGCGCTCGCGCTACACGGACGTGCTCGAACGGCTCACCGGGCCCGTCCGGGTGCCGCCCCCGCCGTGAGCCTCAGGGAGAGCTCTCCCGCTCCGCCACGGCGACCTGGTGGAGGGTGCGGCCGGTGCGGGCCGAACGGGCGTGGTACGGATCCGGGGTGCCCTGCCGGTCGTGTACCGCCTGCCGGTCGTTGGCCTTGATCAGCAGCCAGGCCTCCGGCCCCCGGGTCCCGTCCCCGTCGTCGATGTGGAAGCGGGTGAGCGCGAACTCGCCGTGCAGCTTGGCCCCGTCGAGCCAGAAGGTGGCGTGCCCGCGCTCCAGGGACTCGGAGAACGGTACGGGGGAACCCGCGAGGTCGTGGCTGGTCGGTCGGTAGGTGCCCTGGTCCCAGACGATCACGGTGCCGCTGCCCTGCTCGTCCTGCGGGATGACACCTTCGAACTCGCGGTACTCCAGGGGATGGTCGTCCGTCGGCACGGCGAGCCTCTTGTCGCTCGGATTGTCCGAGGGGCCGCGGGGCACGGCCCAGGACTTCAGGACGCCGTCCACCTCCAGACGGAAGTCGAAGTGCATGCGCCGGGCGTCGTGGATCTGCACCACGAAACGCCGTGTGCTCTCGCTGTCCACGTCTGATCCTTCCGCCGGGATGCGGTCGGACGATGGGCGGCTGCCCGGTCGGGGCCCCGCGAGCCCCGCACAGTCCGTCCCTCCACTGTGCCGCTGTGGACCGTGCGCCGCACGGCGGCGGCCGACGCGGAGCCCGCGCGGAAGGGGCAGGTCAGCCGGTGTGCCGCTCGAGTGCCGCGTCCGCCGCCGCGCTCGAACGGTGCCACCGGGTCGTCACCGGCTCCCAGACCCGGATCCCGTCCGGCGCGCCCGGAGCGGCGGCGCCGAAGGTCCGCCCGCGGTGCGCGGGGTCGCCCGACAGCAGGCCGAGGGCTGCTTCGGTACGGATGCGCATGAGTTGTCCGTTCCCCGCCGTGGCGACTTCTATCCGGAGCCATCCGGTCCGGACCAGATCCTTGACGCGCCTCGGGCAGCTGCCTTAAATCAAGTGTTGAAAGAAACGCCCGGGGCGTGTGCGTCAATCGTTCACCTCTCGTGTGTATCTGTCATGCGCATGACTGTCATTTCCCCCCACCCGAAATGATGTGATGACCGTGCATTCCCCCCACCACGCCGAGCGCCGTCCCTCCAGGAGGCGACGCGCGACACTCTCCACCGCACTCTCCCTGCTCTTCTGCTCCGTGGTCATGACCGCACTTCCCGCCGGAGCCTCGGCCGCACCCGACCCCCACACGGCTGCGTCCTCCACGGCCCCCAAGGCAGCGGCCGTGGCCTTCGAGGACAACTTCGACGGGGCCGCGGGCTCCGGTGTCGACGGCGGCAAGTGGCTGACGGAGACCGGCGACAACGTCAGCAACCACGAACGGCAGTACTACACGGCGGGTACCGACAACGCGGCCCTCGACGGCCAGGGCAACCTCGTCATCACCGCCCGCAAGGAGAACCCCGGCAACTACCAGTGCTGGTACGGGACCTGCGAGTACACCTCGTCCCGCCTCAACACCTCCGGCAGGTTCACCGCGACCTACGGTCATGTCGAGTCCCGGATGAAGATCCCGCGCGGGCAGGGCATATGGCCCGCCTTCTGGATGCTGGGCGCCGACATAGGCAGCGTCGGCTGGCCCAACAGCGGTGAGCTCGACATCATGGAGAACGTCGGCTTCGAACCCGGCACCGTCCACGGAACCCTGCACGGCCCCGGCTACTCCGGCTCCGGCGGCATCGGCGCGGGGTACACCCTGCCCGGCGGGCAGGCGTTCGCCGACGACTTCCACACCTTCGCCGTCGACTGGGCCCCCGACTCCATCACCTGGACCGTCGACGGCACCGTCTACCAGCGGCGCACCCCCGCGGACCTCAACGGCAACGCCTGGGTCTTCGACAAGCCGTTCTTCCTCATCCTCAACCTCGCCGTCGGCGGCTACTGGCCGGGCGACCCCGACGGCAGCACCGCTCTCCCGCAGCAACTCGTGGTCGACTACGTCCGTGTGACCACCGGCGACTGAGCACGGGCGCGGGGGGCGGCGGCGGTGACCGTCGCCGCCCCCCGCGCACCGACGTAGCATGATCCGCATGGAGCAGCGCACACTCGGCAGGACCGGCCGTGACGTATCGGTCGTAGGACAGGGCACCTGGCAGCTGGGCGGGGACTGGGGCGAGGTGCGGGAGGCCGACGCCTTCGGCGTCCTGGACGCCGCCGTCGAGTCGGGAGTCACCTTCTTCGACACCGCCGACGTGTACGGCGACGGCCGCAGCGAACAGCTCATCGGCCGCTACCTCAAGGACCGGCCGGACGCGGACGTCTTCGTCGCGACCAAGATGGGCCGACGCGTCGAACAGCTCCCGGAGAACTACGTCCTGGACAACTTCCGCACCTGGAACGACCGTTCGCGAGCCAACCTCGGTGTCGACACGCTCGACCTCGTCCAGCTGCACTGCCCGCCGACCGCCGTCTACTCCTCCGACGCCGTGTACGACGCCCTCGACACGCTCGTCGCCGAACAGCGGATCGCGGCCTACGCGGTCAGCGTCGAGACCTGCGCCGAGGCTCTCGCGGCGATCGCCAGGCCCGGAGTCGACAGCGTCCAGATCATCCTCAACCCGTTCCGCCTCAAGCCGCTCGACGAGGTCCTCCCGGCGGCGGCCGAGGCCGGAGTGGGCATCGTCGCGCGCGTTCCGCTCGCGTCCGGGCTGCTGTCGGGGAAGTACACCGCCGACACGGTCTTCGCGGCCGAGGACCACCGCACGTACAACCGCCACGGCGAGGCGTTCGACCAGGGCGAGACGTTCTCCGGCGTCGACTACGCGACCGGTGTGGCCGCCGCCTCCGAGTTCGCCGGGCTCGCTCCCGAGGGCGCCACCCCGGCGCAGACCGCGCTGCGCTGGATCATCCAGCAGCCCGGTGTCACGAGCGTCATCCCCGGTGCGCGTTCCGTGGAGCAGGCCAGGGCCAACGCGGCGGCCGCGGCGCTTCCGCCGCTGCCGCAGAGCACCCTGGACGCCGTGCGCGACCTGTACGACCGCCGCATCCGCGCGGAGGTCCACCCGCGCTGGTGAGCCGCGGGCTCAGTCGTCCTCGCCGTCGCCCTCCCCGGGGGGAGCCACCGCGGGGTCGGCGGGCGCGGGCGATTCGAGCCCGGCCGTCGGGGTGGTACCAGGATCCGGGGTGTCGGCGGCTCCGGTGTCCGGCGCGAAGAGGACCGTGCCCAGATAGACCGCCGCCAGGAAGGCGACCGTCCCGGCCACCGCGCTCGCCACGCGCGGACGGCGGCGGATGGCCTCGCCCGTGCTGATCCTGCGGGTGGTCGCGGACCTGGCCGCGGATCTGGACGCCCGGGGGGCGGGAGCGGCCCGTCTGCGGCCGGTGGCCTGCGGCAGCCGGTACGTCGACTGGCCCCCGCCGGCCGGGGCGCCGGGAGCCGGCGCGGAAGGTGCCGGAGTGGTGGACCGCCGGGCTGCGGGTCTGTGCTGGGGCAGCGGCTCGGGCCGCCCGCGCCAGGCATCCGTACGGAACCAGTCGGACACCTGCTGTGCGGTCGGCCGGTCCTCGGGCTTCTTCGCCAGCAGACCGAGCAGATAGGAGTCGAAGGCGGGGGAGACGTCCGCGCCCCGCTGCCTGACCGGCACCGGAGGCGTGTCCACGTGCTGATAGAGCGTCGCGGTCGCCGTGTCCGAGCGGAACGGCGGCTGTCCGACAAGCAGTTGGTAGATGACGCAGCCGAGGGAGTACATGTCGGACGCGGAGTCGGCCGTCCGTCCCAGGGCCCGCTCCGGAGCCAGGTACAGGCTCGTACCGACGATGTGGCCGGCCGTGGTCAGCGCCGTCGAGGGATCGTCGACGAACTGGGCGATACCGAAGTCCCCGATCTTCACCGACCCGTCGGCGTCCAGCATCAGGTTGCCCGGCTTGATGTCGCGGTGCACGATGCCCTGCCGGTGCGCCGCGGCGAGGCCGGCGGCGGCCTCGCCGGCGATCCGGGCGACCTGCTCGGCGGGGACCGTCTCCTGGGCCTGCAGCAGATCGCCGAGACTCCTGCCCTCGACCAGCTCCATCACCAGGTAGAAGCGGTCCTCCCAGGAACCGAAGTCGAAGACGGCCACCAGGTGGGGGTGGCTCAGGCGTGCCGCCGTCTGCGCCTCGAGGCGGAAGCGCGCGGTCGACGAGGCATCGGCCTGGTCGCCCAGCAGCAGCTTCACCGCGACGGCCCGCCCCAGCACCTCGTCGGTGGCACGCCACACCTCACCCATACCGCCACGGCCGATGGGGGATATCAGCCGGTACCGTCCAGCAACCAGCACCTGTGCACACCAATCTCGAATTGTGGCCCGTTCCGACTGCCGCGGCGGCGACCTGAACGGGCTCATCGCCTCGGTACGGTGCGTCGGGGTGCGCGGCATGATCAGGATATCCGTCCCCCGGACCTCCGCTCGCCCAGCCGGCGAACTGAACGCCGGATCCGGCCAGTCGGTGGGCCCGGGCGGCCTGTTCTCACCCTGCGGAGAGCCAGTCGAGCACAGCGGCCGCGGTGAATTCAGGTTGTCCGCCGGGGAAGAGCAGCTCCGCCTCCCCGAACGCCGCCCCGTCCACCGCAGCTTCGGTGTCGGGAATCGCGACACAGCGCATCCCTGCCGCGTGTGCGGCCCGGACGCCGGGGACGGCATCCTCCAGGACCACACACGAATCCGGCGCCACACCCAGCCGGCGCGCCGCCTCCAGGAACACGTCGGGCTCCGGCTTGCCGTGCGCCACCTCCTCGGCGGACACGTACAGGGGCAGGTACGCGTCGAGCCCCGTGACCGCGAGCGTGGCCGCGATGGCGGCCCTGGAGGATCCCGACGCCACCGCCATCGGCACCCCGTCCCCGTGGAGCCGCTCGACGAGGGCGCGCATCTCGGGGAAGGCGGTGGTGGATGCCCCGGCGAGCTCCAGGTAGAGGGCGTTCTTACCGGCCAGGAGCTCGTCGACCGGCGCCTCGATCCCGTATTCCCGGCGCAGGACGGTGAGGGTCTCACGGGTGCCGATCCCGATGAAGCGGGTGTGGTTCTCCCAGCTGAAGTCCCGCACGCCGTAACGGGCGAGGAGCCTGCGTCCCGCCTCGTAGTAGTTCGGCTCGCTGTCGATGAGGGTGCCGTCGAGATCGAAGAGGACCGACGGGGCCGGCGGGTGCGGGGTCTTCATGGCGTCCAGCATGCCCGACGGCGATCAGGCGGCACCGCCCGCCGCTCGCCCCACCGCCTCGACCAGCGGCAGGACCCGGTGGGCAACCCGCTCCCGCAGAGCCACCTCGGTCCGGGTCCTGACCACACCGGGGAGCTGGATCAGCTGCTGGATCACGTCCTCGAGATGACCGTTGTCGCGGGCCACCACGCGCGTCAGGAGGTCGCCGCCCCCGGTGGTCGAGAAGGCCTCGATGATCTCCGGTACGGCCGCGAGCGCGTCGCCCACCTCGTCCAGGTGCCCCTGAGTGACCTCCAGGTGGACGAAGGCGAGCACCGGGTGGCCGAGCGCGGCGGGGGAGAGGGCGGGGCCCGTCCCCGTGATCACCCCGTCCCGCTCCAGACGGTCCAGCCGGGCCTGGAGGGTGCCGCGCGCCACGCCGAGGAGGCGGGCGTACTCGCGCACGCTGGTGCGCGGCTGCTCGATGAGCAGTCGAAGGATGCGGGTGTCGAGGGCGTCCACCGCCATGTCCGGCTGTGCTCCTCCTGGCTCGGTGATCGTTCGCCCGACTGTACCCAGGGCAGGACGCCGGCGTGCGGCACCGGCCGGCCCGGTGAGGTCAGAGGGGCTGCAGCCGGGTGCGCAGGAGGCAGAACTCGTTGCCCTCGGGGTCGGCCAGGACGTGCCAGCTCTCGGTGCCGGTCTGGCCGACGTCGGCGTGCCTGGCGCCGAGGGCGAGCAGTCGCTCCAGCTCTGCGTCCTGGTCGCGGTCGGAGGGGCTGACGTCGATGTGCAGCGGGAGCTTCCCGGCCCGCGGGTCGCGGCCGGAGCCGAGGACGAGGGTGGGCTGCGGGCCGCCGAAGCCTGCGCCGGGCGGACCGATCTCGATGCTTCCGTCGTCCTCACGGCCGAGCTCGACGTAGCCGAGGACCTCGGACCAGAACGCGGCCAGCCGGTCGGGGTCGGCGGCGTCGATGACCAACTCGCTGATGCGGCATGCCATACGGCCAGTGTATGGGGACGGCCCGGGAGCCGACCGCTGGAAGCCCCGGCCCCGCCGGTCACGCCCGGCCGGCCGGGTACGGGGCTCGGCCCCGGGGATCGCCGTTGCTTCGCCCGCGTCCGGCTCGGCCGGGACGTCCTGCCGCCGTCCGAGGACGCCACGGCCGGATGGAGGAGCAGCCGCGAGGCGGTCGCGCCCGGTATCCGCCGGTCCCCGGCCTCCAGCAGGGAGGCGAGCGGGAAGGCGGCCGCTCCGCCGCGGCACGGGCGTGTCGTGGCGGAGCGGCCGTCCGTACTCCCGTTACCGGGGTCCCGACGGGGTCAGTCGCAGCACGGTGCCCTCCCCGTCGGCCGACAGGACGAGTGAACCGTCCGGCGCGGAGGCGATCCCGGCGAAGCGGCCGACGAGTCCCGGCAGGCCGTTGGCGAACAGCGCCGGTCCGGCGTCCGGCGGAAGGGGGACGGAGTCCGGTGACGGGCCGACCGGCAGGTCCTCGGCCTCGGTCCAGCTCTCCGCCGTGACGAGGGAGACGGCGCGCAGGCGGCGGTGCGCGGTCTCCACCGTGTACAGCTCGTCGCCCACGACCGTCAGTCCCTGCGGAGAGCCGAGGCCGTCGGCGACGACGGTCGTCGTGGCGTCCGCCTCCAGCCTGAGTACGGCGCCGGCCTGCTCATCGCTGACGTAGCACCGCCCCGCCGCGTCGAAGGCCACGTCGACCGGGCAGCCGAGCCCTTCCGCGAGCACGGTGACCAGATCGCTCCCGTCGACGGACAGGACCCGGCCGCCTCCCGCCTCGGCGACGACGAGCGAGCCGGCCGGATCCACCGCGATGCCCATGGGCCGGTTCAGTCCCTCCAGGCGGATCCGCATCGACCCCTGCTCGGGGTCGTAGGTCCGGAGGTTCCCGAACTGCGAGGTGAGGTGCAGCAGTCCACCGTCCGCCGCGATGCCGTGCACGAAGGGGGCGAGGACATGGCTGGTCGGCTCGCCCGCCTCCGCGTCGGTGCCGCCGTCCCCTCCGGGGGGCGCCGGCGGTGACGCCACCCGGTAGTGGTCGGCCGCGTACACCGTGCCGCCGAGGTCGACCGTCACCCCGTAGGGCCCGTCGAACCCGCGTGGCACGATCACCCGGGTCCGCCCGTCCGGGTGCATCTCGGTGATGCCGCCGCTCGCGTAGCTGGAGACGAACATGCGGTTGTCCGCGTCGAACGCCGCGTTGTCCAGGCCGGCCAGACCGCTCGTGACCAGCGTCCGTGACCCCGTGCCGTGCAGGTCGATCCGGGTCACCCAGCCCTCCGGCCCGAGCGACAGGACGTGCAGTACGCCGCCGCGGTCGAAGCGCACGGCGACCGGACGGTCCACCTGGTCCGCGACCATCTCGGGTTCACCGCCGTCCGGGGGGATGCGCCAGATCTGCTCGCTGATCATGTGCGGGTAGTAGAGGTAGCCGTCCGGCCCGCGCTGCATCGCGTTGCCCATGGCGAGTCCCGCGGTCAGCACGGCCGGTTCGCCGCCGTCGGGGAAGAGCTCCAGCAGGCGGCCGCCCGGCTTCATCTCGTTGACGAAGAGCCGGTCGCCGACGCAGGTGATCCCGTTGGGGTTCTTCACCTCGTCGCTGACCAGGGAGTACTCGCCCCCCGGGCTGCGCCGCCAGACACGGCCCGGCACCAGGTCGGCGATGTACATCGAGCCGTCCGCCCCGAACGCGAGGTCGTCGGGTGACCGGACGGGTCCGCCCGCCGGTACGACGACGTCGAGGTCACCCCCGTCGAGATCGACCGCGCTGATCCGGCCCCCCAGGAACTCGGCGACGTACAGCCGCCCGTCCGGGCCGAAGGCGATGCCGTTCGACCCCCACAGCGGGTTGGCCGGGTTGAGCCTCTCGGCGGACGGGTGTGCGCCCCGCCGGCCGCTTGCGTCGAACCTGCTCGGACGGGTGTCCGCCCGCCCGGCCCCGTCGCGCACCCCGCTCACCTGGCCTCGGCCATGACGTCGTTCATGCCGTCGCCCTCGCGCCAGGCCCTGAGCAGCTCGTGGAAGGCGACCGGGCCGTCACCGAAGGACTCGCTCCGCGCCCGTGGCCTGCCCTCGTTGTTGTAGTAGCCCGGCGTGCACTCCGCCTGGAACTCGTGCAGGCTCGCTGCCTTCTGACGGATCGTTGCGACCCACGCGTCCTGCGCCTCGACCGTCGGCTCCACGAACCGGGCCTCGCGCTCGCGTGATTCGGCGACGACCTCCGCGACGTGCGTGGCCTGCTCGTCGAGGATGTGCACGTAGTTGACGGCACTGGCATTCTGCAGCGGCCCGAGCTGGAAGAAGTTCGGGAAGCCGTGGCTGTAGAACCCGTGCAGGGTCCTGGGGCCCTCCCTCCAGGCCTGGAGCAGGGGTACGCCGTCCCGCCCGTACACCGGCAGCCGGCCGGACAGCACGCCGGAGACGCCGACCTCGAAGCCGGTCGCGAAGATGATGCAGTCGACCTCGTACTCGACACCGCCGACCACCACCGCGTTGTGGGTGATGCGCTCGACGCCGTGGCTGTCGGCGGTGTCGACCAGGGCCACGTTGGGCCGGTTGAAGGTCTGGAGGTAGTGGTCGCTGAACGTGGGCCGCTTGCACATGTAGCGGTACCACGGCTTGAGCTTCTCGGCGGTCTCGCCGTCCTCGACGACGGAGTCCACGCGGGCGCGGATCTCGTTCATCTTCTGGAAGTCGGCCAGTTCGTAGGCACGTTCACGGTCGGCGGCGGGAACGTCCGTGTAGGCGTCGGTCGGGATGAGCTTCTCCTGCAGACGGGCGGTGCTCGTCCAGGCGTCGTCCACCAGGTCCTCGGCCACCGGTTTGCCGGTGACGACCTTCAGGAAGTTGTCCATCCGGCGGCGCTGCCAGCCGGGTTCGAGCGACGCGGCCCAGTCCGGGTCGGTGGGCCGGTTCTCCCGCACATCGACCGAGGACGGGGTGCGCTGGAACACGTACACCTGACGTGCGTCGGCTCCGAGATGCGGGACGACCTGGATGGCGGTCGCGCCCGTACCGATGAGTGCCACGCGCTTGTCGGCGAGCCCGGTCAGGCCGCCGGTCTGGTCGCCGCCGGTGTAGTCGTAGTCCCAGCGGCTGGTGTGGAAGGTGTGGCCCCCGAAGGACTCGATGCCCGGGATGCCGGGGAGCTTCGCCTGGCTGAGCGTCCCGCTGGACACCACCACGTAGCGGGCCCTGATGCGGTCTCCCCGGTCCGTGCCGACCGTCCACTCCGACGCGCCGTCGTCCCAGCGCAGTTCGGTCACGGCGGTCTGGAAGCAGGCGTCGCGGTAGAGGTCGAAATGCCGTGCGATCGCCTGGGAGTGCTCGCGGATCTCCTCGCCCGGGGCGTACTTCCACTTCGGGACGTAGCCGACCTCCTCGAGCAGGGGCATGTAGGTGTACGCGTCGATGTCGCAGTGGATGCCCGGATACCGGTTCCAGTACCAGGTACCGCCGAAGTCCCCGCCCTTCTCGATCACACGGATCGTTTCGACGCCCGCCTGGCGCAGTCGCGCCGCTGCGATCAGTCCGCCGAACCCGCCGCCGACGATCACCGCGTCGACCTGGTCCCGCAAGGGCTCCCGGGTGAAGTCCGGGTCGGCATGGGGATCGGCGTCGTAGTAGCCGAACTCACCGGTCGTGCGCAGGTACTGGGCGCTGCCTTCGGGGCGTATCCGCCGGTCGCGCTCCTGCCGGTACTTCAGGCGCAGCGCTTCGGGATCGAAGTCCTGCTGGTGCGCATGGGTGCCGTCGGGCGGCGCGGGTGATGTGTGGGGGGAGGTCATGTGGGCCTCGTTCCTCGGCATTCGTCTGGGGGATGGATGCGGGCCGATGTCCGGCGAGCGGCCGGGGGCGGGGGGAGCGGGGCGGGGGAGCGGCCGTCACTCGCCGCCCGCGGAGTCTCCGGCCGGGGGTGTCCACGGACGACTCCGCCCGTTCCTCGGGATACTCGCGTCGTGGTCCGCACGTCGTGAGTGCAGCATACATATCGTGTGGTCGATACATATCGAAGGTCGGGCAGAGGTGTGCTCGAGCTGTCCGGAAATGGCCTCCGACCCGCGCGGAGGCCGACTCCTGCCGTGCGCCGGGGTGCGTGGGGCGCTCGCGCGGATGGCCGGAAGCGGTTGCGCCGAAGTGCGCCGCGTCGCGTCGGTGCGCACCGGAGGTGACGGTGAGCGCCGACGGAACATGAGAAGTGTCAGACGGCGGACCAGCCGTTGTCGACGGGCAGGATCGCCCCGTTGATGTTGCTCGCCGCGTCGGACGCGAGGAAGACGATGGCCGCCGCCTGCTCGTCCGCCTGTGCGAGGGTGCCGACGTTGCCCATGTAGGGCGCGAGTGCCGCGGGCCCGTGTGCGCCCCGGTCCGCCTCCACCCGGATGTTGGTGATGGTGCCGCCCGGGGCGATGGCGTTGGAGCGGATCCCCTTCTCGCGGTACATGACCGCCAGCGACTTCGTCAGGCCGGCGATGCCGTGCTTGGAGGCCGTGTAGGCCGCGCCCGCCGCGCTGCCCCGCAGGGAGGCCTCGGAGGCGGTGAACACGATGGCGCCCCTGCTCACGGCGAGCATGTGCGGCAGCACGGCCCGGGTGAGGCGGAACGGGGCCGTGAGGTTGATGCCGATGACGCTCTCCCACTCGTCGTCGCCGGTGTCGGCGGCCGCCGACATGCTGTCCATGATCCCGGCGTTGTTGACCAGGACGTCTATCCCGCCGAACTCCTCCGCGGCTGTTGCCGCGACCCGGTCGACGACGGCCTGGTCCCGCAGGTCCCCGATCACGGTGACCGCGGTGCCCCCGGCTCGCGTCACCTCCGCGGCGACCTTGTCGGCCGCCGCGGGGTCGACGTCGGCGATCACGACGCGCGCGCCCTCCGTCGCGAAGCGCAGGGCCACGGCCCGGCCGATGCCCGATCCGGCGCCGGTGACGATGACGCTGCGGCCGGGGCCGCTGGTGGTGACGCTCACGAGATGCTCCTTGCGATCGTTGATTCCGTCGTCACGCTACTTTATTGGCGTGCGGTGCCACAATGGCGAGCTCTGCCGGAAAAGAGGTCGATACGATGGGTGCGACCGGGAAGGAAGGGGCCGAACGCCGTGGAAACCGCACACGCCGACGGGACGAAGGGCCGTCCCGCCCGCGCCGGAACGGGGACGCAGGGCGGAGCGCGCCTCGGGCGCCCCCCGCTGACCGAACGCCGCAAGGCCGCCACCCGGCTGGAGATCGCCCGCGAGGCCGTACGCCTCTTCGCGGAGCGCGGCGTGGCCGCGACGACCGCCGACGAGATCGCCGCGGCGGCGGGCATCTCGCAGCGGACGCTCTGGCGCTACACCTCGTCGAAGGAGCTGTGCGTCAGCCCGCTGCTGACCTACGCCCTCGACTCCGTCACCGTGCTCATGAGGGCATGGCCGCGCGACCGGCCGCTGGCCGAGGCCGTCGCGGGCGGCCCGTCCGCGCTCACGGACGCGTCCGCCTCCACCGACGCGGAAGCGCTGCGCGACCTGGTCCTGCTCACCCGCAGCGAGCCCGGGTTGCGGGCCGTCTGGCTCCAGGTCCACCACGACGCGGAGCGGGTCTTCGCCGAGGTCATCGCAGAACGCACGGGCCGGGGGCCGGACGACCTCGAACCACGTGTGCAGGCCACCTTGTTCAACGGCGCGCTGCGCATCGCCGTCGAGCAGTGGGCCTGGGGTGCCGACCCGCGGCCGGGCTCGCTGCCGGGTGAGATCGCTCGCGCGCTGGGCATCGCCGGGGCCGGTCTCTCCGGCTGAGTGCGGCGGTGTGCGGCCCCGGACGCCCCGGACGTGTCCCGTGGATCGCAGCGTCGTTGATCAAGGCATGAACCTGCGGTCGATGTCCCTCGCGCTCGTGGCCCTGCTGAGTACGGCCGGTTGTGTGTCCGTACCGGCCGAGACGGACGGACCGGCCCCTGTGGCCTCCGTGCATTCCGGCAACGCCCCCGGCGCGCTGGCCTCCACGGCGCCCACGGCGCCGGCGGCGGTGCACGACGCACTGGGGAAAGCCGAGGAGCGGCCGCGCGGCAAGGAGGAGCGGAAGCGGAAGAAGGCGGAGAGGGTGCGTCCGCCGGTCCGGCAGCCGGAGGCCGTCGTGCCCCCGGTCCGCCGGCAGGCCGACAGCCGGCCGCGACACCGGGCCCGGCCCCGCCCCGAGCCCCGTCACGCCCGCCCCCCACGCGTGGCCCGGCCGCAGCAGCAGCACGACATGCGGACCGTCTGCGCGACCGGCCGCGGGGTCGCGTCCGCCGAGATCGTCGACCTGTGCCGCGCCACGTACGGACGCTGACGGCCCGCCCGCACGTGCGGCGGGCCGTGAGGTCGCGTCCGTCGCGTGGTGCTCGGTCGCACGCGCGGCGGGGTGAGGGGCTGCCCGGGCCGCGCCTGCGGGACGCTCACTGGAGGGCGCCGCTGCGCCTGCCCTCGTCGAGCAGATCCTGCACCAGGGCGGACTTCGCTCCCGGCGCCACGAACCAGAGGGGCCCGACGGAAGGGCTCCTGAAGATCTCGACGCGGTGGCAGCCCGTCACGAGACCCACCAACGCCGTCTGCTGCACCCCGGCCACCTCGCTCCAGGCCACGGAGTCGCGTATCCGCCCGAACCGGTCGGTGACAGCCACACCGTCCGTGCACAGGTAGCACCTGTTCACGCCGAGCAGGGCGGTGAGCCGGCGCCATCCGTACTTCAGGGCGTACACCGCGGCCACCACGGCTGTCGTGCCGACGGCATTGTCGTCGACCGCGGACGGGTTGACGACCGTGGTGACGAGCATGACGACCCAGGCAACCAGCAGGAATCCCCTCAGCGTCTGCATCATGGAGCCGATCGCAGGGGTGATGATGGCGTGATCGCTGCGTATCCCGCCGAGCCCCAGGCCGGCCACTCTGTCGCGCACTGATGCTCCCTCGGTCGAAGCTGGATCCGCGCGCACGGCGTGCGCGGGGGACCGCACGGCACGCCCGCACCACCGGTGCCCCGAACCGGCCTGTCGCGGCCCGGCCTCGGAACACCGCTGGAGGGCACGACTTCTGTCTCCGGAGTCTCGGTGACGTGAGATCAGTCGAGGGTCAGACCCTTCATCTCCGCGAGGAAGCGGGCTCCCGAGCCGTGAAGCAGGGAGCCGTCGCAGGCGGGAAGCCGGCGCGACACCCGGTCGAGGCCCTTGATGTCCACGTAGCCGACGGGGATGTCCCCTTGTCGGTGAAGTCCTTGGTGAATCGACGGTCGTGACCTGTCCCCATGGCCAGCAGGCGCTTGCTGTTGAGGAGTACCCCGTACCACTGAGTGGTGGGATTCAAAGGGTCCGTGGTGGAGCAGATCACGGGCACCTCCTCGCCGCGCCGCGGGTGGCAGTCGGGCTTGGCCTGATTGCACTGATCGGCGGCGCCGGCCTTGATCTCCGTGCAACTGTCCTCGGACGCGCCGGTGCAGGAGACCGGCGCGGTGTTGAGCGGTGCGCCGGTGGGGCGGTCGTAGACCCTGAGCCAGGCCGCGCTGACGGCCGTCCGGTGCACGTCGGGAAGTGCGCAGAGGTCGATGTCGGCCGTCCCCCCGAACGCGTCGTCGTCCACGGTCACCGCGTGTTTGTCGGGACATGCGCCGGGATCGGGGGCGCCGGCCGCACGGTCGGCGACTGCCGTGTCCCTGGCGCCCGGAGCCTCCTCCTCCGTGGACCCGCAGGCGGTGAGAGACAGCGCCAGGGCTACTCCGAGGATGTGCGGAACGCGGACTCGGTGTGACACGAAGAGCACCTTCCATTCGACCGGCGAGCTGCAGGCGCGTTCCCGCGGGTTCTGTCCAGGTGGTACCACTGCGCCCCGGAGGCCGATGCTCTCAGCGCTCGTCCCGGGCGGCGTCGGTGGAATCACGTATATCCCTACGTAGAGGGCGGTCAGGCCCTGTGCGGCCCGCCGCGGGTTCCCCGGAACACACGTGGGCCGACGTCGGATGTACGTAGCGCAGATCAGGGAAACCACGGACGCGCGACACCGCACCGGCGGGCAGGCTGGTGACCGGTCCGGCCGACACGGGGGTCTGGGCGGTCCGGGGGAGCGGTGACCGGCCGGCTCAGCGACCAGGCTTCGGAGGGGAGGCGGTGTGGCGGGGAAGGTGCCCCGGTGGGCGCGGGGGGCTGCCGTCGCCGGAGCGGCGCTGAGCCTCGCCGTATCAGGGTGGCTGGTCTGGTCGGTCCCCGTCCCCCACCTGGCGGCCGTAGTGGGTGTCGGGCCCGTGGACGGCACCATGAAGGTGACGGAGTGCTACGAAGCGACCGATGCGGACGGTGATCCCGACGGCTACGCCTGTGAGGGCGTGTACACACCGCGATCGGCCGCCGGGCCGCAGGGAGGAAGGCAGCCGCAGTGGGAGATGACCCTCCACCACGCCGACGAGAAGTACGAGGACGGCACCCTCGTGGAGGTGCGGACGGCGGGCGGGAAAGCACACGAGTACTCGGGCTCCGCGCTGACGGTGTGGACGTCCATCACCTGGTTCCTGACAGCTCCGTTCCTCGGTGTGTCGATCTGGCTGCTCATCAGCGCACGCCACGCCGACTGGGCTCGCGGGAACGGCTACGTGGTCTTCTTCTTGTTCACGATGCCCTTCTCCCCGCTGGTCCTCGGCTGCGCCGCCCTCGTGGTGGAGGTGGTCAGGGCCCTGCTCGGCTGAGGCGCCCGGGCCTCACCGTCGCCGGGGACGGCATGCGGTCCTGATCCCCGGCCGTGCTCCTCGGACCCGGTGCCGCACCCCCGCGCCCGGCCGACGTGGTAGACAAAGCCGTGGAGTTCGCCAGAGGGATCACACAGGCGGGGGCGGCGCCCGGGGCCGCGACGGACCGCGACGGCGGGAACCCGCTCGTCGGGCGCACGGCCGAACTGGTGCAGCTCGATGCCGTGCTGGATCGCCTGGGCCGGGGGAGCCCGGCGATCGTCGACCTCACGGGCGCGGCGGGAATCGGCAAGAGCCGGCTGGTGGGAGAGTTCTGTCTGCGTGCCCGGCAACGTGGTGCGGCGGTCCTGCGGGGCCGGGCCACGGAGTTCGAACAGCACCTCCCTTTCCGGCCGTTCGCCGATGCGTTCGCCGACGTGGACGACCGCGGTCCGAGTGCGGCGTCCGAGCTGCTCGACGCGATGTCCCCGATCCTCGGCGGCCGGGCCACGGGGCCCTCCTCCGTGACGGGCCCATCGGCCGTCGACCGCTTTGCCCTCCACCGGTCGACGGCACGGCTGCTGGCGCAGCTCGGCGGGTCGGGCCTGGTGGTCGCGCTGGACGACATGCACTGGGCGGACCCGGCGTCGCTGGAGCTCCTGGACCATCTCGTACGGCACCCGGTGCCGGGCCCGGTCGTCCTCGTCGTCGCGCGCCGCGACCGCCAGACTCCGCCGGCGCTCGCAGTGGCGCTCACCCGCGGACTCGACACCGACGCGGTGATCCGGATCGATCTCTCCCCGCTCGCCGAACAGGAATGCGCCGAAGGGCTGGCCCCCGAGCTGCCGCGCGTCCGGGCGGCGCAGCTCTACACCGCCAGCGAGGGCAACCCCCTCTACTTCCTCTCGCTGGTGCACGCCCACCGCGAGGGCCCCGTGCACCGCGGTGCTCCGGCCTCCACCTCGGCCGGTGATGTCTCCGAGGGGCTGCCGGCAGGCCTCGGACCGCTGCTGCTGGACGAGCTGACGCCGCTCACCCCTGCGCAGCGCCGGACCCTGGAGGTGGTCGCCGCGCTCGGCGACCACGCCGTACCGCCCGTGATCGGTCCGACGGCCGGCCGTACCGACGCCGAGCTCGACGAGGATCTGCACGCCCTTGCCCGGCGTGATCTCGTGCGCACCGGACCGGGCGGTCGGTCGATGCTGCGCCACCCGGTCCTCCGTACTCTGGTGTACGAGTCCACCGCGGCCCGGCGGCGCGTCGACATCCATCGCACGGCCGCGGTCGAGCTGGCTCGCGCGGGAGCACCGGCCATCGAGCAGGCGCAGCACATCGAACGCTCGGTGACCACCTGGGACCCCCGGGCGATCGCCGTGCTGAAGCAGGCCGCCGAGCAGACCGCGTCGACGGCCCCGACGAGCTGCGCACACTGGCTGGGCATCGTGCTCCGGCTCCTTCCGGACACCGCCGAACACACCGCCGAGCGACGCCGGCTGATGCTGGGGCGCGCACGTGCGCTCGGTGTCGCCGGCGGTCTTCGGGAGAGCCGGGAACTGCTGCACCAGGTCCTCAGTACCTCAGGTCCGGGCGAGGCCGACGTCAGGACGTCGGCCGTCGTGCTGTGCGCCCTGATGGAGCGGCACCTCGGAAGATATCCCGAGGCGATAGCCCTGCTGCGCCGGGAGTTGAGGCGGCAGGTGGGGCTGTCGCCGGCGGACAGGATTGCCATCGGGATCGAACTGGGTTCGACCGCACCGCACAACACCCCCTATCCGCAGGTGCGGGGCGAGATAGTCCGCGCCCTCGCGGCCGCCCGTTCACTCCTGGACGAACCGGGCGAAGCAGGTGCGCTGGCGCTCGCCGCCTTCGGCGAAGCCTACGAGGGCGGCACGGTCACGGCGGCCGGGTTCGCCGGGCAGGCGGCGGAGCTGATGGACGGCCTGCCCGACGACGACCTCACATCGCTGTGCGAGCCGCTGGCCAGACTCGGCTGGGCGGAGGCGTTCCTGGGCCGCTTCGCCGACGCCGAGCGCCACGCCACCCGGGGCCTCGACATCGCACGGCGCAGCGGGCAGGTCTATCTCCTCCCGCTCCTGCTGCTGTGCGTGGCGCACGTCCGGATCCAGACCTGCCGGCTGCGGTCGGCGAGGCAACTGGCCGACGAGGCCGAGGACATCGCACGAGGCATCGGCAGCCGCGAGCTGCTCGCGTTCGTCCTGGCCAACAAGGCGCAGGTCCTGGTGGTGGCATCGGCGCCCGGGGCTCCGGAGGCACTGGCCGTGGCCGAGGAAGCAGTCGCCTGCATGGGACCGAGCGACAACTGGCGGGCCTCCATGGCCTGGTGCATGCTCGGGTACGCGGCGCTCACCGGCGGTGACCCGCACCGCGCCCGGGACGCCCTGCTCCGTGCGGGCGGTGACGACCTGCAGGGTCTGCAGCCCTCGATGCGCCCACTGTTCCTGGAACTGCTCGTCACCGCCGCCATGTTCACGGGGGACGTCGACTCCGCGTCGGCATGGGCCGAGCGGGCGCGCAGGGAGGCCGACCGACTCGGCCTGCCCCTCCAACGTGCCTCCGCCATGCGGAGCGCGGCTCAGCTGGCGCTGCACGGCGGCGACCCGGTCGCAGCGGCGGCCCTGCTCTCCGAGGCGGCCGAGGAGTGCGCACGGTCCGGTGCGGTCTTCTGGGAGGCGCGGTCGTTACTGCTCGCCGCCCCGGCTCTCACGGCTGCGGGGTTCACGGCACGGGGTGAGGCGGCGCGCGAGGAGGGCCACCGGCTGGCCACGGCCGGAGGCGCCCACCTGCTCGCCGGTCTGGCGGCCATGGCGCGGCAGCCCGCACCTCCGGCGCCTGACGCCGTCCCGCAACGGCTGGCGTCGTTGACGGCACGTGAACGGGAGGTCGCCGAGCTGGTCGCCGAGGGCCTCACCAACCAGGCGATCGCCAAAAGGCTCTATCTCAGTCCGCGCACCGTCGAGACGCATCTCTCCCGGGTGTACCGGAAGACCGACGTCGCCTCCCGTGCCGCCCTGGCCACGCTGATGGCGCGCTCCTGACGTCCAGGCACGCTGTCGGCATCCCAGGAGGCCGGCACAGGGCGGCCCCTCCGGCCGCCCGCGCCGCAGGCCGGCGGTTCTCGCGTGGCGGATCCGGCACGGCGCAGCCCGACCATTTTCGTCGATAGGTCGCCGCCCCGTTCGGCCAGGGACGGGCCGCGCCCGGCACGGTGCCTCTTCGCTGGGGCGCTCCCTGTCCGGCCGGCGGCGCGCGGCTCCCCTCAGTGATCGGACCCAGGCTCCGCAGCGCTGTCCGCCGTCCGCGGACCGGTGGCGCGTGCGGGCTGGTCCGTTGGCTCTGCTGTGGCCGTGCAAGGCGCGCTGATTCTGAGCCATTGGCACAGTGAAATGGGTCCCGGTTGAACCATCAGCCCTTCAGATGCTGAGATATGTCCATCAATGGCGCTGCGGGTCCCCCCGGGGATTTCTGCGGCGCCTTTCTCATGTCTGCGCTGGTCCATGTACGAAAGGTGCGGGGTAACTTGCTGAAGAGGGCGTTCGTCGCGAACGATCCGGGCCGGATACGGCTCCGGTTCGCGTCCCGGGCCGTGCTCGGCATCGGGCTCGCCGTCGCGCTGTGCGGGGCGGCCGGGCAGTCGCTGGCCGCCGCCATCACCGGTGGCCTGGCCGCGCTGCTCGCACTGTTCACGGTGACCGACCCGACGGTGCGTGGGCAGGCGACCACGACCGCGCTTCTCCCCGTCGTCGGTCTTCCGGCACTCACGCTCGCCGCGGTGCTGCACGATGTGCCCGTCGCCCGCGACCTGGCGTTCCTCGCCGTCGTGGGGGCGGGGGTGTACGCGCGACGGTGGGGGCCCCGGGGGCACTCGCTGGGCGTGTTCGGCTTCATGGCCTACTTCTCCGCCCAGTTCCTGCACACCGTGCCCGGCCGGCTGCCCGAGCTGTACGCGGCCGTGCTGCTGTCGCTCATCGCGTCGTCGGTGGTGCGGTTCGGGGTGTGGTGCTACGAGCGGCGGCTCGCGGCACCCGTGGCAGTCGTCCCTCCCACGGGGGCGGCGGGGCTCGGGCGGATCACGACGCGGCAGGCCGTGCAGGCGACACTGGGCGCGGCCTTCGCGCTCGGGGTGGGCCAGCTGCTCTCGGACCAGCGTTGGTACTGGGCGGTCGGCGCCACCTGGTGGGTGTTCGTGGCCACGACCTCGCGGGGCGAGACCGTCGTGCGCGGCTTCAGACGCTTCCTGGGGACGGTGCTCGGGATCGGACTGGGCTTCGCCGTGGCCGTGCCGCTGCACCATGAGCCGGTCGTGGCCGCCGTGGTCGTGGCGATCAGCGTGTTCGGGATCTTCTACACCGCCGCTGTCTCCTACACCTGGATGATGCTGTCCGTGACCGTGATGGCGAGCATGCTCTACGGGCTGCTCGGCGTGCTCGACGCGGGTCTGCTCATGCTGCGGGTGACCGAGACGGCGGTCGGGGCGCTCGGTGCCGTGCTGGCGGTGCTGTTCGTGCTGCCGGTGACCACGCACTCGGTGACCGAGGCGTGGGTGGAGCGGGCGCTGCGCTGTGTGCACGCCTGCACGGCGGAGGCCGCCGCCCGGCTCGCCGGGAGCGAGGACGCCGACCCGCCCCGGCGCGTGGCCGAGCTGGAGGCGATCCTCGGCCGGGTGCGCCTGTCGCTCGCCCCGCTGGTGCACCCGCTCAACCCGATGAAGGCTCGTAAGCGGCGGGCGCGGCAGGTGCTCGCGCTGCTCGACGACTGCGCACGTGAGGTGCGTGGTCTCGCCTCCGTCGCCGCGGATCCGGAGGCCTCGCACGACATCCGGCTCGCCGCGGCCTGCTGGCGGGTGGAGGTCGCTGTCGAGGCCCTCACCGACGCGCCGGCCGCCGGGCGGCACCCGCAGCTCGACGACGCGACGGCTGCGGGGCCGACGGGCGCCGAACACGTGCTCGCCCACCTCCATGCGCTGGAGCGGGCCCTGCTCGAACTCGCGGTGCCCCTGCGGAGGCCCGGCCGCCTCCCGGCCGGCGCCTGAGCCGTCGCGCGTGCGGGGCGCCGGCCGGGTCACGGGCGACGCCCGGATCCCTGACGCCGCGCGCTCGCGCGCCCCTCTCTGAGGCCTCTTCCTGGTCTGGACCAGAAAGCGCTGCCTGCTACCGTCGGCCGGGAAGATCGTGACGGACGTGAAGAGGGGTAGCGCGATGGGCGCCGACCACGCAAAGCGGGCATTCATAGGGTCGTTCACCTCGGCGGGGGGCCGTGGCATCACCGTCGCCGCCGTCGACCGGGACACGGGGGCGCCGACGGTGCTCGCGTCCACGGACGTCGTCGCCGACCCGTCCTTCCTGGCGGTCGGGCGTGCTCCCGGCACGGGCGGCACCGTGCTGTACGCCGTCAGTGAGGCCCCTGAAGGCGCCGCCGCGGCCTTCTCTGTCGACGCCGACGGAACTCCGCGCCTGATCGGTGAGGTCCGGCCGGTGGACGGGAGCAGCCCCACCCACCTGGCTCTCGCCGCAGGCCATCTGCTCACCGCCAACTACGGGTCCGGAAGCGTCACCGCGCTGCCCGTGCGCGATGACGGCACGCCCGGCCCGGCGGCCGGCGTGCTGCGGCACGAGGGCCGCGGTCCGGACGACGGCCGGCAGTCCGGCCCGCACGCGCACCAGGTGCTGGCCGACCCGTCGGGGGAGTGGGTGCTGAGTGTGGACCTCGGTACCGATTCCGTACGCGTATGCGCCCTCGACCCCGGCACGGGCTCCCTGCGGACTCACTCCGAGACGTCACTGCGGCCGGGCACGGGGCCGCGCCATCTCGCTTTTCACCCGTCCGGGGGACACGCCTACGTCCTGAACGAGCTGGAACCGACCGTCACCGTGTGCCGCTGGGACGCTGCCGCCGGGCTGCTCGAGCCGCTCGGGGAGGCGCCGGTGCTGCCGTACAGCCACGACGAGGGCGATGCCGTGCGCACGTATCCGTCGGAGGTGGTGGTCTCGCACGACGGCCGGTTCCTCTGGACCGCCAACCGGGGGCACGACAGCATCTCGGTCCTCACGCTCGACGAGACGGCCGAGAAGCCCGTCCTGGCGGCGGCCGTGGGCTGCGGGGGCCGCTGGCCCCGCGATCTCACCCTCGATCCCTCGGGGCAGTGGCTGTACGCCGCCAACGAGCACTCCGGGAACGTCAGCTGGTTCGCCGTGGACGCGGAGACGGGAATCCCCGAGCACGCGGGCTCCATCGAGGTCCCGGCCGCCTCCTGCGTGGTGTTCGCCTGACACGTGGCCGCCACACCATGAGGCGCGGACCGGAGGAACCGGTCCGCGCCTCATGGTGTCCCGGGCGCCGGATCAGTGCGCCTGGGCTCCCTGCGGCGTCGCCGGGGTGATCCCCAGTGTCGTCGCGTACAGCGAGAGCACGAGCTTGCCGATGGCCGGGTACGCGCCGAGCGGCTCGGCGGTCGCGCAGCCGGCCTCCTTCGCGGCAGCGTCCAGCAGCCCTGCGTCGATCTCCGGGCCCACCAGGTAGGGCGCGAGCGCGAGCTGGGCGGAGCCGGAGCCCTGCAGCTGTGCCGCGATCGAGGCCACCGACCCCTCCACGTCCAGGGCCGCGGCCATCACGGGCACCGCGAGCCGGGCGGCCAGCAGCATGCCGGTGATGCCGGCGGCCTGCACGGCCTCCTCGCCGCCGACCGTGGCCAGGACGATGCCGTCGGCCGCGGTCGCCACGGTGAAGAGCCTCGCGCGGTCGGCGCGGGCCAGGCCGGCCTCCGAGAGGCGCACGTGCAGCGCTTCGGCGAGCAGCGGGTGCGGACCCAGTACGTCGGTCAGCTCGGCCTGTGTGCCGCTGTCCATGACGGCCTTCCGTATGCGCCGGATGAGGGCACTGTCGGGCCCCGCGAGCAGGGGGACCACCACGGCGGACGGGCCCGAGGGCTCGGCGACCTCGCGACCCGCGGCGATGGCCTGCTCGTAGCGCGCGGTGCGCTCGGTGGCGGCATGGGTGAGTACGGAGGCGAGCGCGGGATATTCGGCGTCGTCGCCGTCGAGATAGCCGATCTGCGCATTCAGACCGGGCAGCTCGGACCGGGCGATGCTGATCACTTCTTCGGCCAGGCTGCGGGAGGCCGGAGAAGGGGTACCGGGAAGGGCGAGAACGAGCGCGGCAGCGCCCTCAGGTGCGACCACGGGCTCCGGGCGGCGGTGCCGTCCGGACTGGCGAGGTCGCGGCATTCGTACAGGCAGGCCGGAAGCGGGCCCAGTGGGGGTGCTCATGGCGCCGCATGCTACTGGTTTTGGGTGCCCCTCTGTTCGGGGAGGGGGCGGCCAGGCGTCATCTGTCCGTATATGTCTGTTGAGTGGCAAAACAGGCGACTGACCTGCTCTGTCCGGGCGGAGGATCGTTCGAATCGTCTACGTTACTCCCGGTACGAACAAGAGGTGCGGGTGGGGTGGGATGCGCAGCCCCGGTCCGGCGAGAGCCCGGGCGATCTCCAGCGCACCGTGCAGGGGATCGCCCGCCGCCGGCACCACGCGCGCCTGCGGGACCTGCTCGGCCAGCTCTCCGCGCAACGGTGCGAGGAGCGGCTCACCCATGCGGAACAGCCCACCGGTGAAGGCGACTTCACAGCCACCGGAGTCGGCGGGGCCGGGACACACCGCGGCCGCGGCTTCGGCGATGTGTGCCGCCGCGTCCCGCAGGATTCCCGCCGCGACCTCGTCGGCGACGGCGCAGGCACCGACCTCGGGGGCGAAGGAGGCGAGCAGCGCGGGACGGTCCGTACGCGGATATAGCAGGCCCGGCAGACCGGTGACGGGACCGAAGGCCGCCTCCAGCCGCTCCAGCAGCGCGGGCGAACCACCGCGCCGGCCGTCATGGGCCCGCATCGCCGCGTCGAGCCCCGCCCGGCCGATCCAGGCACCCCCGCCGCTGTCCCCGAGCAGATGCCCCCAGCCGTCCGCCCGGCGCCACGTCCTGAGATCGGTGCCGAGCGCGATCATTCCCGTACCGCCCGCGACCACCGCCCCGGGCCGCTGCCCGAGCGCCCCCGCGTACGCGGTCACCGCGTCGGCAGCCAGGGCCACCCGCCGCACACCCAGCGCGTCCGCGAGTGCGGCCGGCACCTCGGCGCGCAGCTGGTCACCGAGCGTCGCCATGCCCGCGGCCCCGATCGCCGCGGCGGAGACGGACGCCCCGGGGCCCTCCCGCTCCAGCAGCCGCCGGGCGGCCGGAAGCAGCTGTTCCAGCAGGTGTCCGGCGTCGATACCGGCCGGCCCGGTCCGCACCGGCTCGGCGCAGACGTCCGTGGTGACGGGGCGCGTGGTGTCGGCGGAACCCAGGGCCAGCCTCAGCCCGGAACCGCCCGAGTCCACACCGAGGACGAACGGGCCCCGGGCGCCGGTCACGGCAACCACCGCTCGGCCGACCGCTGTTCGACCGTATCCATCACTGGGGGCGACACCGCCTGAGCGACCTCATGGAACGGCTCCGGGGGACTGGAGGACTGACGACGCCGCGCAGCCTACCCCCGGGCGCCTCTGGAGGGGGACCGCATGATCACGTTGTCGGTGTAGGCCGGTAGGGTGACACGTGTGGCAGCGCGACCGTTGAGTGAACTTGTGGAGCCCGGATGGGCTCAGGCACTGGAGCCCGTGGCCGGCCGGATCGCGGCGATGGGGGACTTCCTCCGCGCGGAGATCGGAGCGGGCCGCACCTACCTGCCTGCGGGGGCGAACGTCCTGCGCGCCTTCCAGCAGCCCTTCGACGACGTGCGCGTCCTGATCGTCGGTCAGGACCCCTACCCGACCCCGGGCATGGCGATCGGCCTCAGCTTCGCGGTCGCCCCCGACGTGCGGCGCCTCCCGGGCAGCCTGGAGAACATCTTCCGGGAACTGCACTCCGACCTCGGCCTCCCGAGGCCTTCCAACGGAGACCTGACGCCGTGGACGCGGCAGGGCGTGCTCCTGCTCAACCGGGCGTTGACCACAGCACCGGGCAAACCCGCCGCCCACCGGGGCAAGGGCTGGGAAGAGGTGACCGAGCAGGCCATCCGCGCTCTCGCCGCGCGTGGCAGGCCGATGGTGTCCGTGCTGTGGGGCCGGGACGCGCGCAATGTGCGGCCGCTCCTCGGGGACCTGCCCGCGATCGAGTCCGCGCACCCCTCTCCCATGTCCGCGGATCGTGGCTTCTTCGGATCGCGGCCCTTCAGCCGCACCAACGACTTCCTGGCCGGCGTGGGAGAGAAGCCGGTGGACTGGCGCCTCCCGTGAGCGGTGCCCCGCGGACCACGCACCACGCCGGAGCCGGTCCCTCCGGCGGACCGGGGCCCGGGACGCGGGCGCCGAGGCCGCGCGGATCCGCCGGCGGTCCGGGACGCACACGCCGACACGGTGCATAGGTTCTCGAAACCGGGGCACGAGACCCTGTGACCCGAGCTCCGGGCGGTGCCCCCCGCACCTCCGTGAGCACCCGGCCCCACCGGCATCCCCCCGCCGGTGGGGCCGGCTCCTTCTCCGGGCCGCGGTGACCGTCCGGTCCTGAGCATCCGGCGGTGGATGTCGCCCGACCGCTCCGCCGCGTCGTCCTCGCCCGGTGCCGGGAGCCGTCCGGGTGGCTCCCCGGTGCGCGTACCGCCGGGACACGGGACACCGGCCCGACGTTGCCCGCCGCCCGGGAGCGGGGCTGTTAGCGTCCCCACTCCACCGGACCGGCCGGCCCGGCCGTGCCATCGGCAGAATCGGCAGAGGAGTGGTGTCCCATGCGTGTTCTCCTGGTCGGCGCGGGAGGAGTGGGCACGGCGATCACCGGGATCGCGGCCCGGCGGCCCTTCTTCGAGCACATGACGGTCGCCGACTACGACCGTGAACGGGCGGAGACCGCTGTCGCCGCCCTCGGGGAGCGCGGGGACCGCTTCAGTGCCGTCCGGCTCGACGCCTCCGACCCGGTGGCCGTGCGCGCCGCCCTCGCCGAACACCGCTGCGACGTCCTGTTGAACGCCACCGACCCGCGCTTCGTCATGCCGCTCTTCGAGGCGGCACTCGCCGAAGGGGTCCACTACCTCGACATGGCGATGTCGCTGTCCAGGCCGCATCCGTCCCGCCCGTACGAGGAGTGCGGAGTCAAGCTCGGGGACGCCCAGTTCGACCGCGCGGCGGAGTGGGAGGCCGCAGGGCTGCTCGCGCTGGTCGGGATGGGGGTGGAGCCCGGGCTCTCGGACGTGTTCGCCCGCTACGCCTCCGACGAGCTCTTCGACGAGATCGAGGAGATCGGCATCCGTGACGGCGCGGACCTCACGGTGGACGGCTACGACTTCGCCCCGTCCTTCAGCATCTGGACGACCATCGAGGAGTGCCTGAATCCACCGGTCGTCTACGAGGAGGGGCGGGGCTGGTTCACCACCGCACCCTTCAGCGAACCGGAGGTCTTCGACTTCCCCGAGGGCATCGGGCCGGTCGAGTGCGTCAACGTCGAGCACGAGGAGGTGCTGCTCGTCCCCCGTTGGCTGAAGGCCCGTCGCGTCACCTTCAAGTACGGCCTGGGCGACGAGTTCATCGGGGTGCTGCGCACGCTCCACAAGCTGGGTCTGGACCGTACGGACCCCGTGTCCGTGAAGAGCGGAACCGGCGCCGCCCAGGTCTCGCCGAGGGACGTGGTGGCCGCCTGCCTGCCCGATCCGGCCGGGCTGGGGCAGCGGATGCACGGCAGGACGTGCGCGGGCACCTGGGTGAAGGGCAGCAAGGACGGGAAGCCCCGCGAGGTCTACCTCTACCACGTGGTCGACAACCAGTGGTCGATGCGTGAGTACGGCTCCCAGGCCGTGGTCTGGCAGACCGCGATCAACCCCGTGGCCGCGCTCGAGCTCATGGCGGGCGGCATCTGGAGCGGCACCGGGGTGCTGGGCCCCGAGGCCATGCCGCCCCGGCCGTTCCTCGATCTCCTGACCGAGTACGGCGCGCCGTGGGGCCTCCGCGAGCAATGAAGGCCCCGGGAAGCGCTCCTGCGGCCGGTCCCGGGGACACCGCCGGACATGCGCACATCGACGTAGCTCAATAACATACGAATCGACATATTCCGCCTTCTCTTCAGGCCTGTGACCCTAGTGAGGGAGCGTGGCAGAGGACCGTGCCGGATCACGACCGCCGGCAAGCTTGAAGCCGAATGCGATCGGCTTCGTCGACGCGCTCGTCATCGGACTGAACGCCACGTCACCGGCCTACTCGGTGGCGGCGGTCATCGGTCCGATCGTGGCGCTCGTCGGTATCTACGCACCCGGAGTGCTCTTCGCCTCCTTCGTGCCGATGCTCCTCATCGCCGCCGCCTTCTACTACCTCAACAAGGTCGACCAGGACTGCGGGACGACCTTCTCCTGGGTGACGCGCGCCATGGGGCCGTGGACCGGGTGGCTCGGTGGCTGGGCCATCACCATGACCGGTGTCCTCGTGGTCGGGTCACTGGCGGACGTGGCCGTCAGCTTCGGGCTGCTGGCCGTCGGCCTCGACAGCTGGGCCGAGAACACATTCGTCCGCCAGCTGCTCACCGTGATCCTCATCGTGGTGATGACCGGCCTGTGCGTCATCGGGACCGAGATCTCGGCCAAGGTGCAGAACGTCCTGATCCTGGCTCAGGTGGCGTTCCTCCTCGTCTTCGTGATCGTCGCGCTCTACCGGGTCTACGCGGGCACGACCGACTTCGACTACGTCAGACCCTCCGTCGAGTGGCTCAACCCCTTCGGGGCGGGCGGCGCGGCGCTCACGGGAGGACTGCTGCTGGGCGTGTTCATCTACTGGGGCTGGGAGTCGTGCGTCAACCTCACCGAGGAGGTGGAGAACTCCGCGACCGCTCCCGGAAGGGCGGGCGTGTGGTCGACGGTCATCCTGCTGGTGACCTACCTGTCGGTCGGCTTCGCGGTCGTCGCCTTCGCCGGCCCCGCCTACCTCGCGGAGAACGCCGATGAGGAGGAGTTCATCTTCGCCCTGCTCGCGGGCGAGGTCATGGGGGGCTGGGACTGGATCGTGCTGCTCGCGGTCGCGACGTCGGCGCTCGCCTCGACGCAGACCACCATCATCCCGGCCTCGCGCACGGCCCTGTCGATGGCCCGGCGTCACGCGCTGCCCGCGCACTTCGGACACATCAGCCCGCGGTTCCGGACCCCCGACGTGAGCACCTGGTGGGTGGCTGTCATCGCCATCGCCTGGTACCTCGTCGTCAACCAGATCAGCGAGAACGCCCTCTTCGACTCACTGACGGCGCTCTCCCTCCTCATCGCCTTCTACTACGCGCTCACCGGGGTGGCGTGCGCGGTCTACTACCGCAGGCATCTCACCGAGAGCGCGCGCAACTTCTTCCTCATCGGTCTCGGCCCGGTGGTCGGAGCCGGCCTGCTGACCTGGCTCCTCGTCCGGTCGGTCATGGACATGTCCGACCCGGCGAACTCCTACAGCGGGACCTCCTGGTTCGGGCTGGGCCCGCCCCTCGTCATCGGTATCTGCATCAGCCTCGTCGGAGTGGTGCTCATGGTGGTGCTGCGCCTCCGGTCGCCGGCCTTCTGGGCGGAGCGCCGAGGCGTAGTCGACCCCGACCTCGTACACGGCAAGGAGCCCTGAGATGTCCGTGGTCCTCGGGTACGACGAGTCACCGGGTGCCGCGCGTGCCCTGCGCGCGGCGATCGAGGTGGCCTCCGCCTTCGGAGAGCAGCTCGTCCTGGTCTACGGGGCGGCCCCGCCCGGCCCCACCGGCGAGGAGTACCGCGCCCATTACGAGGCCATCCGCCAGGCGGGGCGTACGGGGCTGGAACGGGCGGTCGCCGCTGCGGAGGAGGCCGATGTGCCGACCACCGTCGAGGTGATCGACCTGAGTCCTGCGCAAGCACTGATCGAAGCCGCCTCGCGTCACGCGGCGAGGGTCATCGTGGTGGGCAGCTGGGGTGAGAGCCCGATGCGGGGGGCGCTGCTCGGCTCCACCCCGCACAAGCTCCTGCACCTGTCGACCGTTCCGGTGCTGTGCGTGCCGACCGAGGAGTGAGCCGGGCGGAGCGCCGTGACGGGGCGCGGTCAGGGAAGGGCAGCCCTCCACCGGAGTGAGGGGGGAACGATTCTGCCGCGCCGTCGGAGTGGGAGACGGTCATCCGGCGGTCCGACCGGGGAAGCCTGGGGTGCACCTGACCCACCTCCCACGAAGGAATGCCTCCATGCGCCTCCGCCACCATGCAGCCGCCGCCCTCGGCGCACTCGCGCTCGTCGTCACCCTGCCCGCCCCGGCCTCGGCTGCCGAGGGCCAGTTCAGGTACACGTACGAGACCGACGAGGGCTACGAAGCGGTCGGGTTCCTCAACGACCCGCCGAGTGGGGAGTGCATCAGCCTCCCCGGTGCCGACTCGGACGCACTGCCACCCGCCTACGCGCCGAAGAACGTCACGGACGCGACGGCGACCGTCTTCCTCGGGGCCGACTGCGAGGGCGACGTCTACTACACCCTGCGCCCGGGCGGGGGCGCCTCGGAGCGGCTGAAGGTCCGGTCCGTGGTTTTCAGCTGATCGAACGCGCCCCGGCAGCAGCCGGTCAGCCGAGCACCGCCGCCCGTACGCACAGCACGTCCGGCAGGTGCGAGACCAGCTGCTGCCAGGTGTCGCCGTCGTCCGCGCTCGCGAACACCTCGCCGTTGCGGTTGCCGAAGTAGACGCCGGCCGGGTCGGCGTCGTCCACGCAGAGCGCGTCGCGCAGCACCGTGCCGTAGTGGTCGTCGTCCGGAAGCCCGCGCGTGAGGGGCTCCCAGGTCTCGCCCGCGTCCTGGGTCCTGTACACCCGGCAGCGGTGGCCGGCGGGGACGCGGTCCGCGTCGGCGTTGATCGGGAAGACGTAGAACGTGTCCGCGCGGTGCGGGTGCGCGGCGGCGGCGAAGCCGAAGTCCGAGGGAAGGCCGTCGCCGATGTCCTTCCAGCGCCTCCCGCCGTCGTCGCTGCGGAACACACCCCAGTGGTTCTGCAGGTAGAGCCGGTCGGGATCGGCGGCGTCGCGGGTGACCTTGTGCACGCACTGGCCGAACTCGGGATCGGGATCCGGCAGGAAGACCGCTGAGACGCCCTTGTTGGAGGGGGCCCAGCGCTCACCGCCGTCCTCGGTGCGGAACACGCCCGCGGTGGACACCGCGACGGTGACCGCCCGGGCGTCCCTCGGGTCCGTCAGGATGGTGTGCAGCCCCTCACCGCCCCCGCCCGGCACCCACGCGGACCGTGTCGGATGCTCCCAGAGCGGACGGACCAGTTCGAAGCTCTCGCCGCGGTCGTCCGAACGGAACAGTGCGGCCGGTTCGGTCCCCGCGTAGACGACGTCCGGGGCCTCGGGGCCGGCGGGATGCAGCTGCCAGACGCGCTCCAGCGACGCCTCGGTGAACCGCGGGAACTTCACGGCGGGTTGCTGCGGCTCCACCCAGGTCCCGCCCAGATCGTCGGAGTGGAAGACCGAGGGGCCCCAGTGCGCGCTGTCCCCGCCCACCAGCAGCCGGGGCGTCGCTCCCCGGGTGTCGATCGCGATCGAGTAGATCGCCTGGGCGTTGAAGTGCGGATCGCCGAACTCCCATGTCCCACCGCGTCTGCGGCCGATGAAGAGCCCTTTGCGGGTGCCCACGGTGAGGATTACATCGGTCATGACAGGACCTCCCGAAACGCCGTTGTGCCGGACAGGGGCCAGTCTGCACCCGGCCACTGACAGCGGCCGGGAGCTGGGGTGTCGGCCCAGGTCACAGCGGTCGTGGCGAGGATGCGCCGGTCGCGGTGGGCATCTCGCGAGGGGTGGGGGCGGGCGCACGGCCCGCCCCCTCAGCGCGCCGGCGGGGCCGTGCTGCTGCGGACGACCAGGCTCGTCGCCAGGTCCACCCTGGTGGTCGCGGGCTGCCTGCCCCGGCCCAGGTCGAGCACGAGCCGGGCAGCGGTCTCCGCCATCTCTATGAGCGGCTGGCGCACCGTGGTGAGCGGGGGGCCGATCCAGCGGGTCAGCGGCAGGTCGTCGAAGCCGACCACGCTGAGGTCCTCCGGGATCCGCAGCCCCAGCTCGCGGGCGGCCTCGTAGACGCCGAGTGCCTGCAGGTCGTTCCCGGCGAAGACGGCCGTGGGCGGTTCCGGCAGCCGCAACAGTTCGAGGGCCGCCGTGTAGCCGTCCTCGTGGTTGAACTCCCCCTCCCGGACGAGCTCGGGGTCCATCGGGACGCCGGATGTCTCCAGGGCCGCACGGTAGCCGTCCAGCCGGGCGCGGCTGCACATCATGCGGGCCGGTCCGCCGATGACACCGATCCGCCGGTGGCCCAGACCCGTCAGATGGCGTGTGGCGGCCAGGCCGCCCTGCCAGTTGGCGGCCCCGACCGACGGGATGTCGTCGCCGGGATCACCCGCCGGATCGACGACGACGAAGGGGATGGAGCGGCTCGTCAGCTGGGCCCGCTGTGCCGCGTCGAGGTCGGAGAGCACCAGGATCACTCCGGCCGGGCGGCGGGCGAGGACGCCGTCCACCCACGTCTGGCCGGGGGTGAGCCGGCCGGCGCTCTCCGAGAGGACCAGGCTCAGGCCCTCCTCCCTGGCGACGTTCTCGACACCCCGGACGACCTCCATCGCCCAGGCGCTGTCCAGCTCGTGGAAGACCAGATCGATGAGCTGCGACTGCTGCGAGGCGCCCCGCCTGCGGCGGTAGCCGTGACGCAGCAGCAGCTCCTCCACCCTCGTGCGCGTACCCGGGGCGACGTCGGCGCGGCCGTTCAGCACTTTCGAAACTGTCGGAGCCGAAACTCCGGCCGCTCGGGCGATCTCTGCCAGCGTGGCGGTGCTCTCCGACGGCTCGCCGGCGGGCGCCTTCTCCTGTTGGGGCTGGACCTTTGCAGGGCTCATGCACGAATCGTAGCTCGCCCGCCGCCCCGCATACGCGGCTGGGCAAGGTTCGTAAATCCTTGCTCCTGCCCTCTTGACTGGCCCGAAACACGACCGTACGGTTCCGGCAACATTCGAAAGGCACGCCGAAACATTCGACAGAGGGTGCGGTCATGCGGTCGGGGATATTCACTCAGGGCACACGTACGACGAGATGGGCCGCGGCGGGTGCGGCGATGGTCATGGCCGGCGTGCTGGCCGGCTGCGGGTCCGGGAACAGCGGCAGCGGCAGCGGAACCATCACCGCCTACGTCTACGGCGACGACGCGGTCAAGGTCCAGCAGGCCGCGGTCGACACCTTCAACAAGACCTCCGAGGTCAAGGTGAAGCTCGTGTCGGTCCCCGGCACCGAATACGTCAACAAGCTGCGCAGCGCCATGGGATCGCCCAGCGCTCCGGACGTCTTCTTCAACTGGGGCGGCGGGTCCATCAAGCCCTACGTCGACTCCGAGGAGCTCGTCGACCTCACGTCGACGGTCAAGAACGACGCCACGCTCAAGGACGGCTTCCTTCCGTCGATCATGACGGCCGGCGGCCTGGAGGGGAAGGTCTACGGGGTGCCCATGCGCGGCATGCAGCCCGTGATGCTCTTCTACAACAAGTCCCTCTTCGCCGAGCACAAGGTCGATCCCCCCAAGACCTGGGAGGACCTCCAGGCGGCCATCAAGACCTTCAAGGCCGCCGGAATCACCCCCTTCGCACTCGGCGGCTCCGACAAGTGGCCCGAGCTGATGTGGATGGAGTACCTGCTCGACCGGATCGGCGGTCCCGAGGTCTTCAAGAAGATCCAGGACGGCGACACCGACGGCTGGGGAGATCCCGCGGTGCTCAAGACGGCGCAGACCGTCAAGGAGCTGATCGACGAGGGCGCGTTCGGCAAGAACTTCAACTCCGTCGACTACGGCAACGGCGGAGCCCCGACCCTGCTCAACAAGGGCAAGGCCGCCATGCACCTCATGGGCTCGTGGGAGTACTCCACCCAGTTGGGGAAGGCTCCCGAGTTCGCGAAGAAGGATCTCGGCTGGACCGGCTTCCCGACGGTGGCCGGAGGGGTGGGAGACCCCGCCAACGTGGTGGGCAACCCCACCAACTACTGGTCGGTCAACGCCCGGACCAAGCACAGGGACACCGCCGTCGCCTTCCTGAAGACGATGGCGTCGAAGTCCTACGCGCAGGCCCTCGTCGACAACGGTGACGTCCCGACCACGTCCAACGCGGCCTCGATGCTGAGTGGTTCCCCCAACCCGCAGTTCGCCACCGACCAGTACGAGATGGTGCAGAAGGCCCCGAGCTTCACGCTCTCGTGGGACCAGGCACTCGAAGCCCAGTACGCCACGCCACTGCTCACGGAGATCAGCAAGCTGTTCGCCGGCAAGACGACTCCCGAGCAGTTCGTCGAAGCAATGAAGGCCGCCAAGTAACGATGTCCCACCACACTCCGGTCGCCAAGAGGCACGGAGACGGGAAGGCGGCCGTCGGCAACGTCGGCCGCCCGCCGGTCGCCTGGGCCGTCCCCGGCATCCTCTTCTTCGCCCTCTTCGCGATCGTCCCCCTGGCGATCGCCGTCTACCTCTCCTTCTGCCGATGGGACGGACTCAACTCCCCGACCCTGACCGGCCTGGACAACTGGACCCGGCTGTTCAAGGACTCCGAGTTCGGCCAGGCCGCCTGGCTGAGCCTGCTGCTCACCACGATCAGCTGGGTCTTCCAGACGCCGGTGGCCCTGCTGCTGGGTGTGTGGGCGGCAGGGCGCCAGCGCAGCCGCGCCTTCCTCTCCGCCGTCTTCTTCATCCCGCTGCTGCTCTCCACCACGGCGATCGCCATGCTCTTCCACGCCCTGCTGGACCCCAACTTCGGTGTGATCCAGACGATCGGGCCCTGGATCGGTGTCGACCCCAACGTCATGGGCTCGTCCACCGGAGCCCTGCTCGTCGTGGCGTTCGTCGGCGGCTGGCAGTTCATGCCCTTCCACACGCTGATCTACCAGGGCGGCGCCCGGCAGATCCCCGAAGTCCTCTACCAGGCCGCCTCGATCGACGGCGCGGGCATGGTGCGGCAGTTCTTCCACATCACCCTGCCGCAGCTCCGCCACACGATGACGACCTCGTCGGTCCTGATGATCGTCGGTTCGCTGACGTACTTCGACACCGTGCTCATCATGACCAAGGGCGGTCCCGGCACGGACACGACGATCCTGCCCTACCTGATGTACCGGACCGGCTTCCAGACGTACGACCTCGGCTATGCGGCGGCCATCGCCACGGCACTGGTCGTGGTGGCCACGAGCATCTCGCTTGTCATGGTCCGCCTCAGCGGCTTCGGGTCCATGCGGTCGACCCGGGAAGGTATGTGACGAGATGTCGATCGACACCCGCCGCGCGGCTCCGCAGCGCCGCGCGACGCCGACCGCGCCACACCGCGGACGTCCCGTCCGCCGGCGCAGGCCCCTCGGCAACCCGGTGGCCGGCCTCGGCTCGCTGATCTGGCTCCTCATCGTCCTGGTGCCGCTCTACACACTGGTCTCCGCGTCGCTGATGCACCAGGACGAGGCGCTGAACGGCGATCCGCTGGCGATCCCCACGGACCCCACACTGGACAACTACGACACCGTGCTGGACAGCGGGTTCCTCTCGCTGATCGGCAACACCGCGCTCGTCGCCGTGGCCACGGTCGCCCTCGTGCTCGTGTTCTCGGTCCCGGTGGCGTACGTGGCGGTCCGCACCCGCAGCCGGCTCTCGTCGCTCGCCTTCCGGACCTTCCTCCTCGGCGTGGCGATCCCGGCGCAGGCGGTGATCGTGCCCCTGTACCTGATGATCGGGAAGATGGGGCTGTACGACACGCTGTGGGCGATCATCCTGCCCACCGCGGCCTTCGCGATGCCCGTCGCGGTCCTCGTGCTCAGCGGCACCATGCGCGACGTCTCCGAGGAGATGTACGAGGCGATGGCCCTCGACGGCGCCTCGCCCATGCGCATGCTGTGGCAGCTGGCGGTGCCGCTGTCCAGGGCCGGGATCAGCACGGTGGCCATCTTCTCCGCCCTGCAGGCCTGGAACGGCTTCCTGTTCCCGCTGATCCTGACCCAGTCGGAGGAGCAGCGCGTACTGACGCTGGGACTGTTCAACTTCATGAGCCAGTTCGGAGTGAACATCCCCGCGGTGCTGGCAGCGATCGTCCTCTCCGTCATACCCATCTTCGCCGTGTACCTCGTGGCCCGGCGGGCGCTGATCAACGGACTGATGGGGGTGGGCGGCAAGTAGCACGCCGACGCCGCCCCGGACCACCGCACTCATGAGAGGAACCCCTGCCGCCATGGCGATCCACCCCGTCCCGCAGGCCCGCAAGACCGATCCGCCCTCCGCCGTCGACGGTCCGTGGCGCGACCCTTCCCTCAGCCCCGAGACGAGGGTGGCCGACCTGTCGGCCCGGATGACGCTCGAGGAGAAGGCCGCCCAGCTCTACGGAATCTGGGTGGGTGCCGACGCGGAGGGCGACGGAGTCGCACCGCACCAGAACGACATGGTCGATCCGGTCGACTTCGAGGACATCACCACCCGCGGACTCGGCCAGCTCACCCGGCCGTTCGGAACCGCCCCGGTGGACCCGGGCGTCGGAGCCGTCTCGCTGGCCAGGGCCCAGGCCCGGATCGTGGAGGCGGGCCGGTTCGGGATCCCGGCCGTCGCCCACGAGGAGTGCCTGGCCGGATTCACCGCGTGGGGGGCGACCGCCTACCCGGTCCCGCTCGCCTGGGGGGCGGCCTGGGACCCGGAGCTGGTCGCGGAGATGGCGCACCGGATCGGCAGCGACATGCGGTCGGTCGGCATCCATCAGGGGCTCGCCCCCGTCCTGGACGTCGTGCGGGATCTGCGCTGGGGGCGTGTCGAGGAGACGATCGGCGAGGACCCGTATCTCGTCGCCACCGTCGCCACCGCCTACGTGAAGGGCCTGGAATCAGCGGGGATCGTCGCCACGCTCAAGCACTTCGCGGGCTACTCCGCGTCGGCCGGCGCACGCAACCTCTCCCCGGTCCGGGCCGGCGCGCGGGAGATGGCCGACGTGATCCTGCCGCCGTTCGAGATGGCGGTACGTGAGGGCGGCGCCCGTTCGGTGATGCACTCGTACGCCGAGATCGACGGGGTCCCGGTGGCCGCCGACCCGTCGCTCCTCACCGGACTTCTCCGCGACACCTGGGGCTTCAGCGGCACGGTCGTCGCCGACTACTTCGGCATCGGCTTCCTGGAGACCCTGCACAGGGTCGCCGAGAACCGCGGCGACGCCGCCCGCCTCGCCCTGACGGCCGGCGTGGACATCGAGCTCCCCACCGTGCGCAGCTACGGTGACGCGCTGGTCGCCGCCGTACGCGACGGCTCCGTCACCGAGGAGCTGGTGGACCGTGCTCTGCACAGGGTCCTCCTGCAGAAGTGCGAGCTCGGACTGCTGGACCCCGGCCGGCAGCCACTGCCCGCCGTGCTCAAGGGCGTCGATCCGGAGCAGGCGCGCGGCACGGTGGACCTCGACCCGCCGCAGAACCGGGCCCTGGCCCGGCTGCTCGCCGAGCGGTCCTGCGTCCTGCTGTCCAACCCCGGGGGCGCACTACCGCTGAGCGGCACCGGACGGATCGCGGTCGTCGGACCGCGCGCCGACGACCCGCTGGCCATGCTCGGCTGCTACTCCTTCCCGAGCCACGTCGGGGTCCAGCACCCCGAGGCGCCCATGGGCATCGTCATCCCCACGGTGCTGGAGGCGCTCCGCGAGGAGTTCCCCGGGGCCGGGATCGACTACGCGCAGGGCTGCGACGTGGACGGCACGGACGCCGGGGGCATCGGGGCGGCCACCGCGCTGGCGGCCGGGGCCGACGTCTGCGTGGCCGTTCTCGGCGACCGCGCCGGACTCTTCGGCCGCGGCACCTCCGGCGAGGGCTGCGACGTGGCCGACCTCGCGCTGCCCGGCCTCCAGGGCGAGCTCCTGGACGCGCTGCTCGCGACCGGCACCCCGGTCGTCCTGGTGCTGCTGACAGGTCGTACGTACGCGCTCGGCGGCCGGGCGGACCGGCTGGCCGGCTGCGTGCAGGCGTTCTTCCCGGGCGAGGAGGGCGGCCCGGCGCTCGCCGGCGTGCTCTCGGGGCGGGTCAACCCGTCCGGGCGTCTTCCCGTGGGTGTACCCCGAGGAACCGGAGGGCAGCCGTGGACCTATCTGCAGCCCCCGCTCGGCCTGGCGAACGGGGTCAGCAACCTGGACCCGACGCCGCTCTATCCGTTCGGGCACGGGCTCTCGTACACCTCGTTCGCCTGGGAGGCCGACGCCGACGTGCCGGCCGAGCTGCCCACCGACGGAGAGGCCGAACTCGCGGTCACGGTCCGCAACACGGGGGACCACGACGGGGCCGAAGTGGTCCAGCTCTACGTCCACGACCCGGTGGCCCAGACCACGCGTCCCGAGGTGCGGCTGATCGGGTACGCCCGGGTTCCGCTCGCCGCGGGGGAGTCCCGGCGGGTCAGCTTCCGCTTCCACCCGGACCTGGTCTCCTTCACCGGGACGGGCGGGCGCCGCATCGTCGAGCCCGGTGACCTGGAGCTGCGCTTCGCGGCCTCCAGCGATGCGGCCGACGTCAAGCACACCGTACGGCTGCGCCTCACCGGACCGGAGCGCACCGTCGGTCACCGGCGCCGCATGGTCTGCGACACGTCGGTCGACGCACCGCTCGCGCAGAAGTGACGTGCGGGGGGCCGAGGCTCCCCGCACGCCCGTCCCGCGCACCCCCCGAGGGGTGCGCGGGGAGATGTCGAAAGTTTCGAGGGCCGCCCCCCGGTGTGCTCGGCCGGCGGTTCCGCTTCCACGTGTCATCACGGAAAGGCATCTGTCATGCTCAAGACAATTCGCTCCGTCGCGGTGGGTTCCGTGGCCGCCGTCCTCCTCGTCCCGGCGTTCACCCTCTCCAGCGCTTCCGCCACCACGGCTGACACCGGGCGGCACGGCGGCCGGAGCCATGCCCCGGCCCCGCAGACCCTCGCAGCCCTCGGCAAGAAGGCCGGACTGCGCATCGGCACCGCCGTCGACACCACCGCTCTCTCCGGCGACGCGCCCTACCGGGCAGGGGTCGTAGGAGAGTTCTCCTCCGTCACCCCGGAGAACGTCATGAAGTGGGAGGCGGTGGAGCCGGAGCGGGGCACCTACGACTGGGCTGCCGCAGACGGACTCGTCGACTTCGCCGAGAAGAACAGGCAACTGGTCCGCGGGCACACCCTGGTGTGGCACAGCCAGCTGCCCGCCTGGCTGACCGAGGGCGACTTCACCGCCGGGGAGCTGCGGGAGATCCTGCACCGGCACATCACCGACCAGGTCACCCACTTCAAGGGCCGGATCTGGCAGTGGGACGTCGTCAACGAGGCCTTCGACGACGACGGAACGATGAGGGACAGCATCTGGCTGCGGAAGCTGGGCCCCGGCTACATCGCCGACGCCTTCCGCTGGGCGCACCAGGCGGACCCGAAGGCCCGCCTGTTCATCAACGACTACAACATCGAGGGCGTCAACGCGAAGAGCACCGCCCTCCACGAGCTGGTCACCACCCTGCGCGAACAGCGTGTGCCGGTCCACGGCGTCGGGATCCAGGGTCACCTGGGCGTGCAGTACAGCGCACCGCACGACATCGCCGACAACATGCTGCGCTTCGACCGCCTCGGCCTGGAGACCGCGATCACCGAGGCCGACGTCCGGATCCCCCTGCCGGCCGACAGCACGAAGCTGGAGGCCCAGGCCGAGGGCTACGGCGTCCTCCTGCGCGGCTGCCTCCTCACTCCCGGCTGCAACGACTTCACCGTCTGGGGCTTCACCGACACCTACTCCTGGGTGCCGGACACCTTCCCCGGCCAGGGCGCGGCCAACATCCTCGACGAGGACTACGCCCCCAAGCCCGCCTACGGCACCCTGCGCCAGACCCTGGCGCTCGCCGCCGGCCGGCGCTGACCCACGACCACCCCACCGGTACGGAAGAGGCGACGGATGACGACGGACCTCCGGATCACCGGAGTGCGCATCACTCCGGTTGCCTTCAGGGACCCGGCGCTGCTGAACGCGGTCGGTGTGCACGAGCCCTTCGCGCTGCGAGCGGTCGTCGAGGTGGACACGGGCGACGGCCCGGCCGGCCTCGGCGAGACCTACGCGGACGACGGGCACCTGCGCCGGCTGCGGGCGGCCGCGGACGCGATCACCGGTATGGACGTGTACGCGCTCGGCGCCATGCACCGCAAGGTGGCCGGGGCGCTGGTGGACGACAACGGGACCGGCGGGTCCGGGCTCACCGGGATGATCACCACGAGCAGCGCCGTCGACCGGGTCTTCTCCCCGTTCGAGGTGGCCTGCCTGGACATCCAGGGCAAGGCGGCGGGCCGCCCCGTCAGCGACCTGCTCGGCGGCGCCGTACGGGACACCGTCCCCTTCAGCGCCTACCTCTTCTACAAGTGGGCCGGCCACCCCGGGGCGGAACCCGACGACTGGGGCGAGGCCCTGGATCCCGAGGGCATCGTCGCCCAGGCCCGGCGCATGATCGACCAGTACGGCTTCTCGGCCGTCAAGTTGAAGGGCGGGGTGCGGCCTCCCGAGGAGGAGGCCGAGGCGGTCCTCGCCCTGCGCGACGCGTTCCCCGGCATGCCGTTGCGGCTCGACCCCAACGCGGCCTGGAGCGTGGACACATCGGTCGGGGTGGCCCGCCGCCTGGAGGGCGTCCTGGAGTACCTGGAGGACCCGACCCCCGATCTCGACGGGATGGCCGCGGTCGCGCGGGAGACGGCGATCCCGCTCGCCACCAACATGTGCGTCGTCGCCTTCGACCACCTGGCGCCCGCGGTCGAGCGGGGATCGGTCCAGGTCGTGCTGTCGGACCACCACTACTGGGGAGGTCTGCACCGCTCCCGGCTCCTCTCCGGGATCTGCGACACCTTCGGGATGGGGCTCTCGATGCACTCCAACTCGCATCTGGGTATCAGCCTGGCCGCGATGACCCACCTGGCGGCCGCCACGCCGAACCTCACCTACGCCTGCGACACCCACTGGCCGTGGAAGACCGAGGAGGTCGTGGTCCCCGGCCCGCTCACCTTCGCCGACGGCGCGGTCCGCGTCCCCCGGGGGCCCGGTCTCGGCGTCGAACTGGACCGGGACGCCCTCGCCCGGCTGCACGAGCAGTACATCGCGTGCGGACTCCGCAACCGTGACGACACCGGCTACATGCGCCGGATCGACCCCTCCTACGAGAAGAAGACGCCCCGCTGGTGATCCGCCGGGGCCGCCGGTTCCCCGCCGGCCGCCGCGGCCACCCCCCGTACACCGAGGAGTTCTGATGGCCCCGCTCGACTGGGCCGCCCTGGGCGGCTATTTCCTGGTGATGCTGCTCATCGGCCTCTGGTCGCACCGCCGTGTCGGCGACGTGAGCGACTACTTCACCGGAGGCGGCCGGATGCCCTGGTGGCTCTCCGGAATCTCCCACCACATGTCCGGGTACAGCGCGGCCGTGTTCGTCGCGTACGCGGCCATCGCCTACAGCTACGGCATCACCGTCTACGTCTGGGCCTTCCTGCCGCTCGCGTTCGGCACCGCGGTGGGCGCCTGGCTGTTCGCCCCGCGCTGGCAGCGGCTGAGGCGGCGCTACGACGTCGCCTCGCCCCTCGAATACCTCGCCAAGCGCTACGACGTACCCACCCAGCAGGCCCTCGCCTGGAGCGGGGCGCTGCTCAAGGTGTTCGACGTCGCCGCGAAATGGGCCTCCGTGGCCGTGCTGCTCAACGTGTTCACCGGCATGTCGATGACCACGGGCATCCTGATCACCGGCACCGTGACCCTGCTCTACTGCACGGTGGGCGGCCTGTGGGCCGACGCGCTCACCGACTTCGGTCAGTTCGTCGTCCAGGGAGCCGCCGCGCTCGCCATGCTCTGGGTCGTACTGGACCGGCTCGGTGACGGCCCGGCGGGTCTGGCCACCCTCTGGGACAGGCTGCCCGAAGGACACGCACAGCCGCTCGTCGGTCCGTACACGGCGACCTTCCTCGGGGCGTACGTCGTCGTGAAGCTCTTCGAGTACAACGGCGGCATGTGGAACCTGGCCCAGCGGTACATGGCCACGGACTCCCCGAAGGCCGCCCGCCGTTCGGCGGGGCTCTCGGCCCTGCTGTACGTCGTCTGGCCGGCCGTGCTGCTGTTCCCGCCCGTCGCGGCGGCGGTGCTGCTGCCGGACATCGCGGAACCCGAGAAGGTCTACGCGCTGATGGCGGAGTCCTACCTGCCCGCGGGGCTCGTCGGGCTGACGCTTGCCGGGATGTTCTCCCACACCATGGCGATGGCCTCCTCGGACGCGAACGCGGTCTCCGCGGTCGTCACCCGCGACATCATCCCCGCCGTGGTCCGCCGGGCCCGCGACCTGTCCCCGGCGACCGGGCTGCTCGTCGCCCGGGTGTGCACGGTGGTCTTCATCGGCATCAGCATGATCGTCGCGATCGAGGCCGACCACTTCGGAGGGGTGCTGGGCATCATCGTCGGGCTGGTCGCGGCCGTGATGGGCCCCATATCCATCCCCATGCTGCTGGGGCTGCTGCCCGCCTTCCGCCGGTTCGGGCCGCGGGCCGCACTCTCCTCCTGGGCGCTGGGGCTGCTCGGGTACCTCGTGGTGAAGTTCGTGCTGGACAGTACGGACCAGACGCTCGTGATCGTCACGCCGCTGGTCACCTCGCTGGTCGTGTACGTCGTCGTCGGCCTGATCGGCCCCGAGCCCGACGACACCGCCGACGCGATCGTGGCCGCGCTGTCCCCCGCATCCGGGGAGGACGGGGGCGGACCGGTGCCTGCCGCCGGGCCGGCGCCCGCCGCGGCGCCCGGTGTCGTCGACTGACGCCGTCACCCCGCATCGAAGACCCTGTCAGGGGCTCACGCCCCTCCAATTTGTCATGTGTGTGAACAAAATGGGAGAGCAGCATGGACAAGCACACCAGCCGCAGATCGGTCCTCGGGGCGGGTCTCGGGTTCACGGCGCTCACGGCGACGCCGCTCGGATCGCTGATGGGACTGGCCCCCGAGACCGCCGCGGCTCCGTCCGGTGGCGGCGGATCCGGGGCGGTCCGGCCCACCGATCCCGGCGCGTACATCTCGTTCACGCCCCGACCCGGCGCCTTCCCCCTGGTCAGGGACGGCAGAGCTGCCCCGATCGTGGTCAGCGACACGGACTACGACGGCGTCCTCCGGGTGGCCGGTGACCTCAGGGACGACATCGAGCGCGTCACCGGCGTGCGCCCCGCGCTCGCGCGGAACGCGGCACCGCGGGGCCGCGAGATCGTCCTCGTGGGCACCATCGGCCGCAGCCCGCTGATCGACGGCCTGATCTCCGCCGGCAGGCTCAAGGCCTCCGGGATCACGGACCGGTGGGAGACCAGCCTCCAGACCGTCGTGGAGAAGCCACTGCCGGGGGTGGACCGCGCGTTCGTCATCGCGGGCAGCGACCAGCGCGGCACGATCTTCGGCGCGTACGACGTCTCCCGGGGCATCGGGGTCTCGCCCTGGTACTGGTGGGACGACGTCGCCCCCGTCCGCCGGGACGCGCTGTACGTCCTGCCCGGCCTGCACAGCCAGGGCACCCCCGCCGTGAAGTACCGGGGGTTCTTCATCAACGACGAGAATCCTGCCCTGGGCACGTGGGCACCCGCCTTCTTCGGTCCCGGCAAGGCGCCCGGCTTCGAAGGCGGGTTCAACGCCGGCTTCTACGCCAAGATCTTCGAGGTGATGCTGCGCCTCAAGGCCAACTACCTCTGGCCCGCCGTCTGGGGGCGCGCCTTCGCCGAGGACGACCCGGAGAACCACGCCACCGCGAAGGCCTACGGCGTCGTCATGGGCACCTCGCACGAGGCGCCCATGATGCGGGGCATCGAGGAGTGGAACCGGCACGCCGTCGCCGCCGTGCGCGACAGCGAGGGAAACATCACCAAGCGTGGCCACGACCCCTACGGCGGCACCGGCGAGTGGTCCTTCCGCCGCAACGCCGAGGCCATCAGGGCCTACTGGCGGGAGGGTGTCCGCCGCATGGCCGACGAGGACTTCGAGGGCGTGGTCACCCTCGGCATGCGTGGGAACGGCGACGTCAGCCTGCCCGACGGCGACGGCATCGAGCTGATGACGGAGATCATCGCCACCCAGCGCGAGATCCTCGCCGACGAACTGGGCGCACCGGACGCTGTCCCGCAGGTGTGGACCCTCTACAAGGAGGTCCAGCACTACTGGGACCGCGGACTCCGCGTCCCGGACGACATCACCGTCGTCCTCACCGACGACAACTGGGCCAACGTCCGCAAGCTGCCGGATCTGGAGAACGACCCCCGCGGCGGCGGTTACGGGCTCTACTACCACTTCGACTACGTCGGGGTGGGCCGGAACTACAAGTGGGTCGACACCGCCTCGCTCCCCAACATGTGGGACCAGCTCCACCAGAGCGCGGCGTACGGCAACCACGGACTCTGGGTCACCAACGTGGGCGACCTCAAGGGCAACGAGCTGCCCACCCAGTTCTTCCTGGAGTACGCCTGGGACCCCGGCCGCTGGCCCCTGGAGGCGCTCGCGGAGTGGGAGGAGCGGTACGCCGCGCAGAACTTCGGCGAGCGGCAGGCGGAGGAGATCGCCGGGATCCTGCGGACGTACGCCCGGCTGCAGTCCCGCCGCAAGCCCGAGCTGCTCAACAGGAAGATCACCCTCGACCCCGCCAAGGATCCGGCGACGGACTCCTCCGCAGTCACCTACGACGACCGGGCCACACCCTTCAGCATCGTCGACTACCGCGAGCTGGAGCGGGTCACCGAGGACTGGCAGCGCCTGGCTGCGGCCGCCGACCGCGTCCGCCGGGTGCTGCCCGCGTCCGCCCAGGACTCCTGGTACGAGCTCGTCGGATACGCGGTGCAGGCGACCGCCAACCTCTACACCCTGCGGGAGGCGGAGTTCACCAACCTCCACTACGCGCCCCAGGGCCGCGCCCTGACCAACCAGCTCGCGGCCACCGCCGAGGCCGGCCTCGCGGAGGACCTCGCCCTCGCCGAGCGGTTCAACACCGAGGTGGCCGGAGGCAAATGGGAGGGTTTCCAGACCCAGCCGCACATCGGGTACGGCGATGTCGACCGCTACGGGCCCAACGCCCCCTGGCAGCAGCCCGAGCTGGACAACGTGGCGATCGCCGACGAGATCTTCCCCGCCGTGCGGCGGATCGAGCTCCCGCACAGGGCGGAGATGGGCGTGGCCGTCGACGGCTCGCCGGACTGGTGGCCGGGGTCCGGCGGGGGCGGCGCCGAAGCGGTGCTCCCGGTGTTCAGCCCGTACCAGAGCCAGCCCGCGCAGTACGTCGAGGTGTTCAACCGCGGCACCGAGCCCTTCGACTTCCGCATCCGTACGGGAGCCTCCTGGCTGATCGCCGACCGGACCCGGGGACGGGTGGACGCGCAGACCCGGGTCACCTTCCGGGTCGACTGGTCGCGCGCTCCGAAGGGGGTGACGCGGGTTCCCGTCACGGTGTCCGGCCCCGGAGGCAGCGAGGTCGTCGTCCGGGCCGTGGTCGACCGGCCCAGACTGGAGCGGACGCGGCTCGAAGGATTCGTCGAGGCCAACGGATACGTCTCCGTCGAGGCCGACCACTTCCACCGGGCGGTCGGCCGGGACGGAATTTCCTGGCGGCGCATTCCCGGCATCGGCCGCACCGGAGCGGGCATGGAGCCCTTCCCGGTCACCGCGGCACGCCAGGCGCCGGGCGGCCGGGGGCCGCGGCTGGAGTACCGGGTCAGCCTGTTCACGACCGGGCCGGTCACGGTCTGGGCGTACCTCTCGCCCCGTAACAACGCCCTGGCCGGCGACGGGCTCACGTACGCCGTCTCCTTCGACGAGGACGCGCCGCAGTCCGTCAACATCACCGAGATCACGGGCTCCGACGACGGCACCATGAACCCGCAGTGGGCGCGCAACACCTCGGACAACGTCAACCGCACCGCCACCACGCACCGCATCGGCAGGACCGGGGTCCACGTGCTGAAATTCTGGATGGTCGACCCGACCGTGGTACTCCAGAACCTCGTGGTGGACACCGGCGGCCTCAAGCCCAGCCATCTGGGCCCGCCGGAGAGTCTCCGGCTGAGCTGACCGGAGCGGGACGAGGAGGCGGCAGGGATGAGCATCGAGATCAGGGACACCGAGGGACACGGCGCGACGCTGGAGGTGGCCCCCGGGCCCGAGCAGGGGCCTCTCCAGGTCGGCCTCCTGATCGACGGCCACCCTGCGGGCGCCTCCTGGTCCTGTTCCCCGGCCGCGGCCAGGGAACTGGCCGCGGCCCTCGTGGCCGCGGCCGCCGAGGCGGAGAGCGCCCGGTCGGGGGAGCCCGTCACCGTCAAGGCGCGAGAGCTGCTGCGCGGCGACGTACGGGACGGGGACCGTCTCATGACGGTGCAGGCCGTGCGGACGGACGGGGCGAACGTCCAGGTGACGTGGACGTCGGGAGGCGGACGCAGCTGGAGCCAGATGTACGGGGCCGATGCGGACATCCGGCTCCGGCGCCGGCTGCGGCCCGGGAGGTGACGGCGGTGGGAGCCCGTACGGGCCGCCTCGTAATTCGACGATCGCCGTAGTACGGTGATTCTCGTAGTACGGTGAAATTCGTACGACGCGACGGCCCGGCCTGCCCGGACCGTCGCGCCGCCCGTCGCGTCCCGAGGAATCGGAGCCCCCTGTGAGCGCACTGTTCGAGCCCTACGACCTGCGGTCGTTGTCCATTCCGAACCGCATCTGGATGGCCCCGATGTGCCAGTACAGCGCGGAGGCGACCGGCCCCGGCACGGGTGCGGCCAACGACTGGCACTTCGCGCACTACGCCTCCCGCGCGGCCGGCGGCACCGGCCTCGTCCTGGTGGAAGCCACCGCGGTGAGCCCGGAGGGCCGGATCAGCCCCGCGGACCTCGGCATCTGGAACGACCGGCAGGTGGAGGCGTTCCGCCCGATCACCGCCTTCCTGAGCGGGCAGGGCACCGTCCCCGGCATCCAGCTCGCCCACGCCGGACGCAAGGCGTCGACCGGCCTGCCCTGGCGCGGCGGAGCCCCCATCGGCGCCGGTGAGCCCGAGGGCTGGACGCCGATCGCCCCGAGCCCCCTCGCGTACGACGAGGGCCACACGGTGCCCGACGAGCTGAGCGTCGAGGACATCCAGCAGGTCGTCGGCCAGTTCGCCGACGCCGCCCGCCGGGCGCTCGACGCGGGCTTCCAGGTCGCGGAGATCCACGGGGCGCACGGCTACCTCATCGGGGAGTTCCTCTCCCCGCACAGCAACCACCGCACCGACGCCTACGGCGGCTCCTTCGAGAACCGGACGCGCTTCGCCCTCGAGGTGGTGGACGCCGTGCGCGCCGTGTGGCCGGAGGAGCTCCCGCTGTTCTTCCGCGTCTCCGCCACCGACTGGCTGACCGAGAACGAGGACGACCCGCGCGAGGGCTGGACGGCGGACGACACCGTCCGACTCGCGCGCAGGCTGCTCGCACACGGCGTCGACCTGCTGGACGTCTCCACCGGTGGACTGGCACCGAAGGCGCGGATCCCCGTGGAGTCCGGCTACCAGGTGCCGTTCGCCGAGCGGGTCCGCACCGAGACAGGCCTCCCGGTCGCGGCCGTCGGGCTCATCACCGACCCCGTGCAGGCCGAGAAGATCCTTGCCGACGGCAGCGCCGACGCCGTCCTGCTCGGCCGCGAACTGCTGCGCGATCCCTACTTCGCCCGCAACGCCTCGCGCGCGCTCGGCGGCGACGTCGGGGCGCCCGAACAGTACGGTTACGCGGTGTGACACCACCTCTGTGGGTACGCTGATCCGCGATGTTCACTCCTCAGGGCCCCACGCTGCGCGAACTGGCCGTCCAGGCGTTCTCCTCGACGATGCGCGGATACGACCTGCTCGCCCCCAAGTTCGACCGGACGCCGTACAGGACCCCGGACCGGGTGCTCCGGGCCGTCGCCGACGCGGTGCGGCCCCTCGGGCCGTTCGACCGCGGCCTGGACGTCTGCTGCGGCACGGGTGCCGGTGCGGGCGTGCTGCGCGGGCTGTGCCGGGAACGGGTCACCGGCATCGACTTCAGCGCCGGGATGCTCGACGTCGCCCGGTCCGCACACACGGCGGACGCGGGCGGCCCGGCGGTGGACTGGGTCCGGGCCGACGCCCTGGCGCTGCCGTTCTCGCGCGCCTTCGACCTGGCCCTGAGCTTCGGGGCGTTCGGCCACTTCCTTCCGAAGGAGCGCCCGGCCCTGTTCGGCCAGGTGTACGCGGCACTGCGGCCGGGCGGTCTGTTCGTCTTCCCGGTGGGCGCGCCGCCCGCGGTCGGCTCCGCGGCCTACTGGTCGCTGCTCGGTTTCGACGTGGCCATGCGGGTGCGCAACGCGCTGTGGCGCCCGCCCTTCGTCATGTACTACCGCACCTTCCCGCTCGACGGTGTCGTGGACGACCTGGTGCGGACCGGGTTCACGGTGCGGCTCCTGCCGCTGGAGGAGTTCGGCCGGAGGCCGGACGGCAGCCCGCGCGTCCGGCTCGTGACAGCGGCCCGTGGCTAGAACTACGACAACTCTCGTACAATGAGAGCCCCTGTACGAAGTGGAGCCACCGTGACGACCAACGCCGCTCGCGTACTCGCCCACCCCTCGCGCGAGGAGATCCGCGTCGAGGGCGTACTCCACGCGCTCTCCGATCCGGTCAGGCTGCGGATCGTGCGCCAGCTGGCCGGCGCGGCGGACGAGCAGGCCTGTTCCCGCTTCGACCTCCCGGTGTCCAAGTCCACCACCACGCACCACTTCAGGGTGCTCCGCGAGAACGGCGTCATCACGCAGTTCTACCGCGGCACGGCCAAGCTGAGCTGTGTGCGCAAGGAAGATCTGGACGCCCTCTTCCCCGGCCTGCTGGACAGCGTCCTCGGCGCCGTGGACATGCAGGCCGGACGTCTCGGCGAGGGCTGACCGCTCAGGGCCTCTCCCGCGCGAGCGAGGGCTGACCGCTCGTCAGGGCCTCTCCCGGGCGGCGGGTTCCGCAAGCCGCCCGGGAGAGGCGCGGGGCTCCGAGTGCGGTGTCCTGAGCGCCGCGTCCGACAGGGCGCCGTCGTCGCAGGCGACCAGCAGGAGCGTCGCCAGGGCGATGCCGAGGAAGAGCAGGACCATCGTCACGGCAACGGCCGCCGCCGTCACGATCCACGGTTTCGCCAGAGCCATTCCGATCTTCCTGGTCTCCTGCTTCTCCTCCCGCTTCCAGTTCTCCCAGACGACCGCCCATGCGGCGAGGAGGCTGGTGCGCAGGAAGAACCGGTCGCTCAGGGCCATGCGGATCGTGGTGTCCCCGGCGTTCTTGAGGGACTTGGCACCGTCGTCGTCCAGGAGCTGTGCGTCGGTCCTGTTCTTGAGGTCCTTCAGCCGGGCACGCATCTTCGCGGCCGCCGCCTCGCCCGCCTCGCGGGTCTCCGAGGCGAGGACGGCGTGATGGACATCGGCCTCGCGGTGCTCCTTGCGGAAGAGCGGAAGCATGTGGTGGGCGGCGTCCAGGCGCCCCCACAGGAAGTCCGAACGCCTCCAGTCACTGCTGACGAAGGCGCCGAAGTGCCGGAACCGGGTCCCGTACAGCTTTCGGTCGCCGAGATCCCTCGACCAGTCCTCGTCGAAGAGCGGGCCGACGGCGTCGGGTCCCATGCGCAAGAAGCGGAACCTCGGAGTCAGCTTTTCCAGGGCCAGTGCCGGAGGCGCGAACGCCTGGGTGAGGATCTCCACCTTCAGGCAGGTGGAGAGCAGCTTCCCGGTGTCCCAGCCGGCCCCCGACTCCGGATGCAGTGCCTGATGGCACCGCTCCACGGCCGTGCCGATCCTCTCGGCCACCCGCTCGGGTACGCGCAGGTCGCTGAAAACCTGATGGACGAGTGCGGCGATCTCGTGATCGCTCGACGGCACGTCCCCACGCGGACGCCGGTGGTCCTGTTCCGCCACGACCTCGTCCATGATCGCCATGACGTCGATCAGGCACCTGTCGACGGTCTCCACCGCGTCGGCGGTCCTGCCATGGCTCACGGAGTCACCTTCACTGCTCTCCGTGACGAATTTGACCTGCATGTAGTTGCCCAGGCACTGCAGCACTCGCTCGGCGACGATCAGGCCCCAGTTCCAGACGGCCATGTCCGGACGCAGCACGGCGTCCTCCGTCCCGGGGGGATACCAGCAGAAGTTCTCGGCGAGGATGGAGTTGATCGCCCCACTGCCGGTCTCCGGAAGGCAGGCCAGCCTGGTCACCTCCTCGGCGTGTCTGCCGGCCGGGCGAGGGGAGAGGAGCACCGCCTTGACGCGGCTGCGCCGGTACTCGCCCAGCAGGCTGTGCGCGGCCGTCGTGACATGAGCCTCCAGCTGCCCGTCCGGCGAGGACCCCAGAATCTCGCCGAGCAGGCGGCCGAAGAGTTCGTCGCGGGCGAGGCCGCCGCTGGTCTGAAGGCGATTGCTGATCTCCTCCATGGACGCACGGAGGTTCACCTCCTGCGGATACTGGAGGCCGCTCCAGCCCGCGGTCGCCCAGGAGATCTCGTCGCATCGAAGGTCTCTGACCCGCTCGTCGGCCAGCTGCCCGCCGGACGGCACGATGTAGATGAGCACGCGGTCCACGGGGGTGCGAGAGGCCTTCCTCCTCGTGATGGCGTCGAGGACGGGCCCGAACGGCTCGTTGTTGAGCACGCCTCCGTCCATGACGTTGCTCGCCCCCGCAGGTGTTTCCGGGATCACCCGGTGCCCCAGGAGCGGAAGCTCGCTGACGGGCTGGAAGGCGACGGGGAAGCCCGCGGTGGCGCGGGCGGCCAGCTTGAGGATCTCGTCGTTGTCCTCCGTGAAATCCCTCGGGCCGTGCCCCGGGGAGTGCTCCCCGCGCGAGCCGTTCGGCTGGTTCTCGAAGCGGTACAACCGCCGGTGGTCGTTGACCTCGAACGACTGCCCCAGGCTGTCCTTGTAGCGTCTGGACCGGCCGTCCAGGGCGGTGGCCGTGACGAACAGCGTGATGGGGTCGTCCGGACGCTGTCCCGGTGCATTCGCGTCCGTGTTGTCCGGCATCTCCTTGAGCGCCTCGGAGATCTTCCGCTCGAAGTAGTGCCCGTTGAGCACGCTGTTCTCGGGGCGCCCCTTCTGCAGCTGGTCCAGCGACGCCGACGTCCGCCACAGGCGGCGCAGATTCGCGAGAGGGCTTCTGCGGGCGATCGACGTGGCAAGCAGGAGTCCGTTGATGCCGCCGGCGGATGTCCCCGAGACGATGTCGATCACGACCTGGATCCGTGCCTCCTCGGCGAGCTCTCGCCAGAGGTTGAACACCGGCTTGTCCAGTTCCGCGATGTCGCTGTCGTCGGGGTCGGGGAGCGACGCCCGGCGCAGGAGGTCCAGTTCGTGAGCGACTCCGCCCATCCACACGGCGAGGCTGACACCGCCGTTCATCACCAGGGCGAGGCGTACCTCGGTCCTGGGCCCACGCGAGGGCGGCGCCGTCTCGGCGGCGGTCCCGGAACCACTCGGAGGCATGGCGCTCACGCGGCACCGCCGTTCGGGAGCCGGCCCGATCGAGACATGCGATTTCTTCCCGTCCGTAGCCCCCCGTTCAGCGCACCACACTGCCCCGGGCATCGGCAGGCGACGACTGCGGCGTGCCCCCGGCCGGGGCCGATTACGTCGGACGGACGCAGCCCGCGGGGCCGAATGGACCGCAGTCACGGAGTGCGGGCGCGGCCGCGTCAGGTCATCAGCGAGCGCATCCGGTCGATCTCCACGGTCTGCTGTGCCACGACGTCGTTGGCCATCTCCTCCACCAGCACGTTGTTGCCGTCCGCGAGCGCCTCGGTCGCCATGGTGACCGCGCCCTGGTGGTGGGTGATCATCAGATCGAGGAAGAGCCGGTCGAAGCTCCTGCCCCGAGCGCCGCGCAGCTGCTCGATCTGCTCGTCGGTCGCCATGCCGGGCATCGCCGCGTGGTCGTGAGCCTCTTCGCGCTCGTCGCCGCCGTTGTTCTTCAGCCAGCCCTCCATGGCGCCGATCTCCGGCTTCTGGGCCGCCGATATGCGCTTCGCGAGCCGTTCGACCGATGGGGAGGATGCGCGCGTGGGAACGAGAGCGGTGAGCACGAGGGCCTGTTCGTGATGCTGGATCATCATGCGGGCGTAGCGGAAGTCGGCGGAGTTGGGTGTGTCGTCCCCGGCTGCCTTCTGCGCTTCCTCGACCGACAGGGTCCTGGCCGGCTCACCGGGTTTCCCTGGCGCCACGACCGAAAAGCCCTTGTCCGCCCCGGCCTTCGCCTCGCCGTCGCCGCTGTCCCCGTCGCAGCCCCCGAGGGCGAGGACGGCCGCGAGCGCCGTCAGCAGCGCGCCCGCGCGCACGCGTGTGGTCCGACGGGGCATCAGCACGGTGACCTCCATTGCCACTTGAGTGTGTCGCAGACCGTCCTAACACCTTCCACCGGCCGGTGATCAAAAACTTTTATTACGTCTCTGTTGCCATCTGTTGGTGTGTACATGGAAGGGACGATACTGCCGGAGTCCAGGAACCGTTCGTCGACGGACGGATACAAGGGAGGACGCAGTGACCTCGTTGCACACCACCAGCGTGCGGCGCAGACGTCTGGGTGTGGCGGCAGCCGCGGCCGGGCTCATCGCCACGCTGTTCACGGCCGGACCCGCGGCCGCGACACCCGACCCGGGTGACACCGCCGCCACCCGCAGCGGTGTATCCGTGAGTAAGCAGGCCGAAGCCAGGGCCGCCATCGAGAGCGGTGAAATACCCGGCGTGGACGAGATCGTCCACAGCGACAACATCGAGCACCTCACGAACATCCCCAAGGACGCGCTCCAGGGGCTCAACACCGACCTGGCGTTCCAGGGCACCTACGCCTACGCCGGGAACTACGACGGCTTCCGGATCTTCGACATCCGCAACCCGAAGAAGCCGAAGACCGTCGCCCAGGTCCTCTGCCCGGGCTCGCAGAACGACATCTCGGTCTCCGGGAATCTCCTCTTCCTGTCGACCGACTCCTCCCGCAGCGACAACTCGTGTGCCAGCACGACCCAGCCGGCCACGGAGAAGTCCTCCTGGGAGGGCATGAAGGTCTTCGACATCAGCGACAAGCGCAACCCGAAGTACGTCGCCGCTGTCGAGACGGTATGCGGCTCGCACACCCACACGATCGTCCCCGAGCGCAAGAACGTCTACGTGTACGTCTCGTCCTACTCGCCGAACGACACGTTCCCGGACTGCCGGCCCCCGCACGACGGGATCTCCGTCATCAAGGTGCCGCGCAGTGCTCCCGAGGACTCCCGCATCGTGAACTTCCCCGTCCTCTTCCCGGACGGCGGAAACCCGGGCGCCCCGGCCAACCCGGGCGTCTCGAAGACCACCGGCTGCCACGACATCACCGTTCTGCCCTCGAAGGACCTGGCGGCCGGGGCGTGCATGGGTGACGGCCTGCTGTTCTCCATCAAGGACCCGGAGAACCCGAAGATCATCGACCGGGTCCAGGACAACGTGAACTTCGCGTTCTGGCACTCCGCGACCTTCAACCAGGGTGCGAACAAGGTCGTGTTCACCGACGAACTCGGCGGTGGCGGCGCGGCCACGTGCAACGACGAGATCGGCCCGAACCGCGGCGCGGACGGGATCTACGACATCACGGGCCGGGGCGACCACCGCAAGCTGGTCTTCCGCAGCTACTTCAAGATCGACCGGCCGCAGGCCGACACCGAGGTGTGTGTCGCGCACAACGGCTCGCTCATCCCGGTCAAGGGCCGTGACCTGATGGTCCAGGCCTGGTACCAGGGCGGCGTCTCGGTGTGGGACTTCACCAACTCCTCCGAGCCGAAGGAGATCGCGTACTTCGAGCGCGGTCCGGTCTCCACGGAGGCGGTCACCACGGCCGGCCCGTGGTCGGCGTACTACTACAACGGCTACATCTACTCCAACGACATCGCCAAGGGCTTCGACGTCCTGAAGCTCGACGACCGGCGGACGGACCCGGCGAAGAAGGTGCGGCTGCCCGAGCTCAACGTGCAGACGCAGCCGGACTACTTCGACCGCTGAGCCGTCCTCGGCTTCCGCGGATGAAAGTGTGCCCCGCCGGGCGGTCCACGCCCGGCGGGGCACACGTATTTCCATTGACCCGCAGGCGGAGCGGGGACATGCTGTACCCCTGATTCCGGCGATGCGGGGGATCGCCGGAATCAGCCGGGGGCCGGAACGGCCCGAGGCTCAGGCGGCCGGCCGGACACTCGTGCCCGCGGCCGCGGCCCACTCCACGAGCAGCCGCTGATACTCCGTCTCGTCGTCCGGGGACAGCAGTCCGCCCGAGCGCTGCCACAAGGTCCGGATCTCTTCATTGACCACGGAGGCGGGGCGCACGGCGACGGACGGGTTCGGATACGGGGACATGTCCACCAAGCTAAACCCCCGGCGGGCGGTTGACCCCACTCAGGGACAGGGATATCCCTCACACCTTCTCCCGGAATCCTTCACGATCCGTGGCTCCCGGGTGCTCCACCGTCCGTTCCCGGCAGGCCGAGCGCCCGCAGACCGTCCGGCCGGTCCGCCACGGGCAGAGGGTCCACGAAACGCACCTCACACCCCGGAACGGCCGCGCCGGCGTCCGCCCGGCGGTCGTCACCGACCATGACCACGTCCGCGGGGTCGTGCCCCAGCAGGGCGCACGCCGTGCGGAACAGGCGCGGATCGGGCTTCTGCGTGCCGTGTTCGTAGGACAGGACATACGCGTCGATCAGCCCGTCCAGGCCGTGTGCCCGGAACACGGGCCGCAGGTCCCAGCCGATGTTGCTCACGACACCGACCGTGACACCGCTGCGGCGGAGCCCGCGCAGGACCTCGGCCGCGTCCGGATACGGCTGCCAGGCCTCAGGGCTCATGTGGCGGTCGTACAGCGCGTCGTGCAGGGCGGGGTCCGGGAGGTCCCCCTGGCGGGCAAGACCCGTGTAGGCCTCCCGGTGCAGCTCCGCGCTGCTGTCGCGACCGGCCCAGGCGGCCGCCAGCTCCGGCGGGACCCGCTCGGGGGGCGGCCCTCCGGGGAGCGCTCCGGCGTCGGTCAGCCGGCGCACGCACCGCTCGAAGCCGGCCGGCTCCATGGGAATGCCCCGTGCGTCCAGGACGGCGCGCAGCCACGCGGCGACGGGCTCGATCCGAAAGAGGGTCCCGGAGAAGTCGAAAAGTACGCCCTTGGTCTGCATGAAGCCGATCATCGCCGTCCCGGGCGGTGCCTACAAGGGGCTGTCGCCACCGCCGGCCGGCTGCCGGGTGCGGCCGGTGTACGCGGTGTGTCCGGCAACGGAGAGCGCGACCACGGAGCCGCCCAGCAGCGCGCCGCCCAGCACGTCGCTCACCCAGTGCACGCCCAGGTACACGCGCGTGAACGCCACACCGGCCACCGAGACCACGGCAAGCGCCGGCGCGCCCCACCACAGAGGGGCCTGCGCGCCGTGCAGGCGCAGCAGCCACAGCAGCAGCCCGCAGGTCACGGCGGCGGTCATGACATGTCCCGAGGGGAAGGCGGCGTACTGAGCCGAGTCCACCGGATCGGCCCATCGCGGCCGCTCCCTGCCCACGGCGGCCTTCAGTCCCTGCTGTACGAGCGTGGCGAGGAGGCTGGTCGCGGCGACCCACCCGGCGAGCAGCCGTGAGCCGCGCCACCACAGCGCGATGACGACGACGGCGGTCAGCGCGCGCATCGTCCAGGGATCCCACACCCAGTCCGTCAGCACGCGGTTGACCTGGACCAGCCCCGGCTCGGTCACCGCTCGGCGGTGCAGTGCCTCGGCCACCGTGGTGTCCAGCGACATCAGGGGCGGCAGGCGCACCGCGACCAGCACCAGCAGGACGAGGGACAGTGCGGCGCAGACGAGGCCTGTGACGAGGAAGGGGGGCCGGGTGCGCGGGGGAGGGGAGTGCATGGGGACGATCCTGCGGCACGATCCGTGCGCGAAGCTATCCCAGCGCCCTGAGTCCCGGCACGAAGGCCACCAGCAGCGGTACGACGGGCACCAGCGCCGCGGCGGCGGTCAGCCGCAGCCGGCGGCCAGCGGTGAGCCGCTCCACCGGGGTGAGCAGACGGTTGACCCTGAGGGGCACATGGGCGCCGGAGGCCGGCGCGGCGCCGAACACGCCGCGGTCCTCGTTGAGTTCGACGAGGGCGAGAGCGATCGTGAGGCGCCCGAAGCGCCGCGACGCCACATCGTCCGCGGCCAGTTCGACGAGGTGGTGCATCTCGTCGCGGAACGCCGCGAACACCGGCACCTGCGGGAATCCGGTCGCGAGCGCGCCCGAGCAGTGCAGGAGCCAGTCGTGGCGGGCCTGCGCGTGGCCCTGCTCGTGGGCCAGCACGGCGTCGAGCTGACGCCCCTTCAGGCGGCCGAGCGCGGCGGTGGTGATGACCAGTTGGGGAGCCGACCCCGGCAGCCACCACGCATCGGGCCGTTCCCCCTCCAGCACCACCAGGCGCCCGCTGCCGGGTTCCTCGCCCGGCATCAGCGGGGAGCGGACCAGCAGTTCGGTGCGCCGCCGCCTGCGGCGGGAACGGGCCCGGTGGATCTCCCGCACGAGCATGGCGGCCGTCCATACGCCGCCCAGGGCCAGCAGGACGGCGATGACCGCCGACCACGGCCCGTACGCCCCCAGGGCGTAGGCCTCGACCACTCCGTGCGGGGCGGGTGCGAACACATGGCCGCGGACGGCCTGCCAGGCGGCGGCCGCACTCAGGGTCATGGAGAGCCCGAACGACAACAGGACTCCCGCGACCACGCACTGCCAGACCCACAGGGCCACGACCGGCTCACGCTCGGGCCACCGGGCCCTCGCCATCAGACCCGGGGCCACGACGGCGGCCAGCGCACCGAGCAGCAGCAGCACGAGGGAGACCAACATGGACGTCAGCCTATGAGCGCGGGGTGTTCACGGGTATGGGCGTGCGCGGCAAGTGACGTAGGACACGGGGTGCGGGGCCTTTTGTCTCACAGGGCGAGCAGCATGGCGAACATGGCCGTCCCCATGGCCAGTCTGCATGCCAGGGCCAGCTCCCTCCGCTCGCCCGGCCCCGTCAGGGCGCCACCCCTGCCGCCGACCGGGACGCCGACGGGTGCGGGGGCCGGTATCAGCCGGCCCGCCGAGTGCAGGACGTACAGCCCGTAGTACACGAGCAACGCTCCGGTCAGTACGGGCACGCCTCCCGCTCCTCCGGCAGCCGCCGCTCCGTGGCCGGGATGGCCGCCCTCCGGCGCGTGGCCCGCCCCCGGCGCCATGGTCACGGCCATGTAGACCATGGCCAGCGAGCCGACCAGATGGTGCAGGTGGTGTCCGCCGTCCCTGGCATGCGCGACGGCGTGCAGCGCGGCGGCACCGAAGACCACCGCGTAGGCCACCCACATCCAGTCCGGGAGAGTGAGCAGGGCGGCGGGCACCGCCATCGCGGCCATTCCGAATCCCATCAGCGCTTCCGCGCGCGCCGATCCGCGCTCCCGCTCCGTGCCGGTGCGGGTCCGCAGCAGGCAGTACGCCCCCGTGGCCCCGCACAACGCCATGAGCAGCCAGCCGGTCAGAGCCGGTCCGTGCACGGTGCACCTCCCCCTGCGGCGAAATGACGCCGGTGTCGTCCCATCGATGCCCCGCTCCGGGCGCTCCTACCGGGGCGCATTGGGGTACTGGGGGAGCGCGCCCGGGCCTGCGGGGGGCGGTCGGCGCCGGGTTAGTCTCGGGAATGCACAGCGGCAGCACACCACGGGAGAAGAGCCACATGGACATCGCACCGGCCACGGCACGGGCAGAACTGACCTTCCGCGACGCGAGCGAGGACGATGTGCCGGTCCTCGTGCGACTCGTGGAGAGTGCCTACCGGGGCGACGCGAGCCGGGCCGGGTGGACCACCGAGGCGGACATCCTCCAGGGGCAGCGGACCGACGCCGACGGGGTGCGCGAGGTGCTCGCGGCGACCTCGGGCCGGGTCCTCGTCGCCGAACTGGACGGTGCCCCGGTCGCCTGCTGCCAGCTCGAACACCGTGGCAGGGCCGCGTACTTCGGCATGTTCGCGGTCAAGCCGGAGCTGCAGGGCGCCGGCCTCGGCAAGATGATCATCGCCGAGGCGGAACGCACGGCCCGTGAGGAGTGGGGCGCGAGCGAGATGCAGATGACGGTGATCTCGGTCCGCCAGGAGCTCGTCGCCTGGTACGAGCGCCGCGGCTACCGCCGTACGGGAGAGCTGACGCCCTTCCCGTACGGCGACGAGCGCTTCGGCATCCCGCAGCGCGACGACCTCGCGTTCGAGCTGCTGGTCAAGGAGCTGTAGGGCGCGGGGGAGCGCCCGGGGTGCGCGGGCCGTCTCACGCGGTGAAGCGGCCCGCGCGCCGGATCTCCGGGTAGTCGGTCGTCGCGCCGTCCAGGCCGAGCGCACGGGCGAGGCGCAGGTGGTCCGGGGTGTTGACCACCCAGCCGATCACCTTCAGGCCCTCCGCGTGCGCCTGCTCGACCACCTCGAGTGTCAGGCGCCGGATGTTCAGGGCGAGCGTCGCGGCGCCCACCGCCTTCGCCCGGTCCACCACGTCGCTCTCCCAGCGGCTGGCGATGAGCACCGTCCGCACACCCGGTACCAGCTGCGCGATCTCGGCGACGGCCTCGTCGTGGAACGAGGACACCTCCACGCGCCCGGGCAGGTCGCGTCGCAGCATCACCTCGGCCAGCGCCCTGGCGGCCGCCACGTCCTTGATCTCGGCCTGGACGGGCGAGCCGACCGCATCGAGGACCTCCTCGAAGACGGGCACCCGCTCACCCTGTCCGGCGTCGAGCTCGCGGAGCTCCGCCAGGGTCTTGTCGGCGATCAGGCCCCGCCCGTCCGTCGTGCGGTCCACGGCGGCGTCGTGCATCACGGCGAGCGCGCCGTCCTTGCTGAGATGGAGATCCAGCTCGACCGCGTCCATGCCGGCCTGCTCCGCGTGCGCGAACGAGCGCAGCGTGTTCTCCGGTTCGACACCCATGACCCCGCGATGACCGATGGTGAGAAAAGTCAAGGCACTCCCGCTTCCGTCCGTCGTGTTGCCCCGCGTGCGGCACCTACCCACAGGGAACCAGTTCGCGCGTGCGGACGGCCACGGCCCGGCCGACCCGGCGGAAGAAGTTGCCGGAGGGAGGTGTGGCAGGAAAAATAACGGTGAACATGGGAGGCGGCAGGATAATCTTCTGCCCTCCACTTGTCTGAAGGAACCGGGCATGGATACGGTTGCTTGACGCGAGGTTCTCCCGTGAAGGAAGTGTCATGACGGAAATTCTTGAGCAAGCCACCGCCACCGGCGGGACGACCGCGGCCCAGCGGGTCGTGGAGCACCCTGCCTGGCCGTCGCTCAAGAGCGCCGTGGAGGAGCTCCGCCCCTGGCAGGCCGAGGACGGCTCCATAGACTTCCGGGCGGACGGCGCTCCGGCCCCCGAGGCGGCCACGGCCGTCGTCGAGCGTGTGGTCGCCGCGGTCGAGCAGCTCTCCCCGCTGCTCCCGCACGACGACGCATACCACCGTGCGCTCGTCGCCGACCTGCGCCGATGGGCCGCGGGCGGCTTCGACGTCCCGGACTTCCTCGACTCCCTGCTCGCCTTCCAGCCCGCGAAGGGCCGCGCCGACGGCCTCCAGCACCTGGTCGTGTTCGCGATGTACACGCAGAACGGGAATCCGGACCGCAATCTCGAAGCGGTCGTGCTGCGGATGGTGTGGCCCGAGTGGCTCGCCGACCTCGAGGCCACGCGCTACGACAACCCGCTGTTCTGCGGCATCACGTTCGAGGACTTCACCTCGGGATACGACACCAACTCCGCCGTGCTCTTCCCCGAGACCATCGCCGTGCGCGAGGCGCCGGAGCGCTTCAGCTGGGGCGGCATCTTCTGCGACCGCGAGGCAGCCCGCTTCCGCCGCGTGACCGAGGCGTCGGTCGACCTGCTGGGCCTGGAGCTGCCCGACGACATCCGGGAGATGCTCGGCGACCAGAAGCGCTGCGAGCAGGCCTTCGTGCTCTGGGACATGGTCCACGACCGCACGCACAGCCACGGCGACCTGCCGTTCGACCCCTTCATGATCAAGCAGCGCCAGCCGTTCTGGATGTACGGCCTCGAGGAGCTCCGCTGCGACCTCACCGCCTTCCGGGAGGCCGTGAAGCTGGAGGCCGACGGCTTCGGGCAGGGGCGTGACGTCCAGTTCGCCGTGCTCTTCGACCGGATGTTCCGCTTCCCCGTCACCGGCGAGCGCGTGCGCAACTACGACGGCCTCGGAGGCCAGCTCCTCTTCGCCTACCTCCACAAGCACGACGTCGTCCGCTGGACGGACAACACCCTCAAGATCGACTGGGCCCGGGCCCCGCAGGTCACCAACCAGCTCTGCGAAGAGATCGAGAAGCTCTACCGCGACGGCATCGACCGCCCCAAGCTGGTGCACTGGTTCGCGGCGTACGACCTGGTCTCGACCTATCTCTCACCCCACCCGGGATCCCGCTGGGCCAAGGGACCGGACGCCCTGGACCTCGATCAACCGCCTCGGAAGCTCGTCGACGACGTGCTTCCGGACGAGTTTCCCCTGAGCATGTTCTATGAGGCGCTCTCCAAGAAGCTGAAGCACGTGATCGCCTCGACCAAGGGGATCACTGCGGCGGAGGCCGGGCGGGCAGCTGCGTGAGCGCGGGTTCTGAGGAGGCGGTGGCGATGAACGGAACAGTCGGGGCCAACAGCGGTGTGCTCGAGGGCGCGGTGATCGCGGTGGCGGGTGCGGCGGGCCCTGCGGGCCGGGCGACCCTGCTCAGGCTCGCCGAGGCGGGAGCGACCGTGGTCGCCTCCGACGCGAATCCCGAGCGGCTCGTCGAAGCGGTCGACGCGGCTCGCTACGCCCACGGCGGAGCGACCGTCACCGGCGACACGGTCGATCTTCTCGACCCGGGGGCGGCGCGGGAGTGGGCCCTCAAGACCGAGAAGGAATTCGGACGCGTCGACGGCCTGGTCCACCTCGTCGGTGGCTGGCGCGGCGGCGCGGGCTTCGCGGACACCAGCCTCGCCGACTGGGACTTCCTCGAGAAACTGCTGATCCGTACCGTCCAGTCCACCTCGCTGGCCTTCCAGGAGGTGCTCCAGCGGAGCGACCGGGGCCGGTACCTGCTGATCAGCGCGGCCGGCGCCAGCAGCCCCACCGCCGGCAACGCGGCCTACGCCGCGTCCAAGGCGGCGGCCGAGGCCTGGACGCTCGCCCTCGCCGACGCCTTCCGCAAGGCGGGGGGCGACGCGGGCCCCACATCGGCTGCTGCGATCCTGGTGGTCAAGGCACTGGTGCACGACGCGATGCGCGCCGAGCGCCCGAATGCGAAGTTCGCGGGCTTCACGGACGTCAAGGAGCTGGCCGAGGCCATCGCCGGCGTCTGGGACGTGCCCGCCGGAGAAGTGAACGGAAAGCGTCTGTGGCTGACCCCGCAACCGTAAGGACCGACGCGCGACGTCACCACGACCCGCGGGTGCGCGGTTTCGCCAGTGACAACTACGCCGGAGTGCACCCGGAGGTTCTCGCCGCCCTCGCACTCGCCAACGGCGGCCATCAGGTCGCCTACGGCGAGGACGACTACACCGGGCACCTCCAGCGGATCATGCACAGCCATTTCGGCCCCACCGCCGAAGCCTTCCCGGTCTTCAACGGCACCGGAGCGAACGTCCTCGCCCTCCAGGCGCTGACCGACCGCTGGGGCGCCGTGATCTGCGCCGAGTCCGCCCACATCAACGTGGACGAGGGCGGGGCGCCGGAGCGGGTGGGCGGACTGAAGCTGCTCACCGTGCCGACAACGGACGGCAAGCTGACCCCGGAGCTCATCGACCGGGAGGCGTACGGCTGGGAGGACGAGCACCGGGCGATGCCGCAGGTCGTCTCGATCACCCAGAACACCGAGCTGGGCACCGTCTACACGCCCGACGAGATCCGGGCCGTCTGCGACCACGCCCACGAGCGGGGCATGAAGGTGCACCTCGACGGAGCCCGGATAGCGAACGCCGCCGCGTCGCTGGACGTGCCGATGCGTACGTTCACCAACACGGTGGGTGTCGACGTGCTCTCGTTCGGCGGCACCAAGAACGGCGCGCTCTTCGGCGAGGCCGTCGTGGTCCTGGACCCGGACTCCGTCCGGGCCATGAAGCATCTGCGCAAGCTGTCGATGCAGCTCGCCTCCAAGATGCGTTTCGTCTCGGTCCAGCTCGAGGCGCTCCTCGCGCGGGACCTCTGGCTGCGCAACGCACGCCACGCCAACGCCATGGCCCAGCGGCTCGCCGAGGGGGTCCGGGCGGTGGACGGTGTGGAGATCCTCCACCCGGTCCAGGCCAACGCGGTCTTCGCGCGGCTGCCGCACGAGGTGACCGAACGGCTGCAGAAGCGGTTCCGGTTCTACTTCTGGGACGAGAAGGCGGGGGACGTCCGCTGGATGTGCGCCTTCGACACCCGTGAGGACGATGTCGACGCCTTCCTGCTGGCGCTCAAGGAAGAGATGGCCCGGCAGTAGCGGAAACGCGTGTACGGCCGACCTGAGATGCGTTGCATCCGGTCGGCCGTACACGCGTTTCACGGGCCGGGCGCGGTGCGGAGGACGGGCCGCGGCGCGGCACGACGGCCCTCCGCGACCCGGCGTGACGTTTCCTCCGCCGTGCGGCCCGTCAGCCGTGCTCGCGCACCTCTGCGGGCGTCGGAGCCGTACCGCCGAGGTGCGCCGGTACCCACCAGGTGTCGGCCGCGTCCTTGGGCCGTACCGGATAGGAGCGCTGCGCCGCCTCGAGGAGCTCCTGGACGCGCTCGCGCAGACGGCGGGTGATCGCCCCCGCGTACTGGTCGGTGGGAGCCTCCATGGCCTCGCCCACGCGGATCGTGATCGGGGTGTGGCTGCGCCGGAAATTGCGCGGGCGCCCCTTGGTCCACAGCCGCTGGGTGCCCCACAGCGCCATCGGGATCAGCGGGACGCCGGCCTCCTGGGCCAGCCGCGCGGCGCCCGACTTGAAGCTCTTCAGTGTGAAGGACTGCGAGATGGTCGCCTCGGGGAACACACCGACGATCTCGCCCGAGCGCAGGGACGCGAGGGCGTGCGCGTAGGCGTCCTCGCCCTGGTTGCGGTCGACGGGGATGTGCTTCATGCCGCGCATCAGCGGTCCCGACACCTTGTGCCGGAACACCGACTCCTTCGCCATGAAGCGGACGAGCCGCTTCTGGGGGAGGGCGCCGAGTCCGGTGAAGATGAAGTCCAGATAGCTGATGTGGTTGCTGACCAGAACCGCGCCACCGGTCTTCGGGATGTGCTCCGAACCCTGGGTGTCGATCTTCAGGTCGAGCGCCTTGAACAGCGTGCGAGCGGCGCCGATGACCGGCCGATAGACGAGTTCTGCCATCTGGATGAAGACCCTTCTTCAATGCCTGGGGAGGGTTCTCCCGGCGGAAGTTACGCAGCCGTAGGTTTTCGGCATTGGGGCGATCGTGCCCCATGTGCGACGCCGTGGCCAGCCCCAAAGGGCCCGGGGCGGGAGATTCTCGTCACGTGAATCTTCCGGGAATGTAATGCGGTCGCAGGGTGCTGACGCTCTGCGCAGACATATGAGAGGGAGGCGGAGATGGGCGGGCAGACGAGTGCCGACACGTTGGACGCGGCTCAACTCGGCGCGGAACTGGGCAATCGGGCCACGCTGGTGCAGTTCTCCAGCGCGTTCTGCCAGCCGTGCCGTGCCACCCGGCGCACGCTCGCGGAGGTGGCGGGGATGGTCGAAGGCGTCACCCACGTCGAGATCGACGCCGAGGCGCATCTCGCGCTCGTACGCAGCCTGGGCATCAGCCGGACCCCCACGGTCCTGGTGCTCGACGCGACGGGCCGCGTCGTGCGCCGGGCGGCGGGTCAGCCCCGCACGGCGGACGTCGTCGCCGCACTGGGGCAGGCGATGTGACGGACCGTGACGCATCTCCCACATGACGGGACACACTTGACTGTGCGCACCACGCATCGTCACTCTGACGCTATGCCGCCAGAACTCCTTCTCTTCGGCCGGGTCCATGTCGACCTCGTGCGCCACGCGAGCGCGCGCTGTCCGGGTGCCTGAAGAACCCACGGACCCGTACGCCTCCTCGCAGAAGGATCTCTCCATGACGGCTTCGCCCGATCTCGGCACTCCACGGACCGCCGACCCCGACCTCCTCCGCTCCGTCTTCCGGCAGCACGCCGCCGGAGTGGCCGTGATCACCGCAGCGGGAGAGGGCCCCGTCGGTTTCACCGCGACCTCGCTCAACTCGGTCGCCGCCGAGCCTCCGCTCATCTCCTTCGGTGTGGGCACCTCGTCCTCCAGCTGGCCCGTCGTCGCGGGGGCGGAGCACGTCGGAGTGCACATACTCGGCGAGGACCAGCGGGAGCTGGCGGCGACGTTCGCACGCAGCGGGGCCGACCGGTTCGGCCCGGCCACCGACTGGCGCACCGGCCCGGAGGGGGTGCCTCTCCTCGGGGGAGTGGTGGCCTGGCTGGTCTGCCGGGTGGTGACCCGGATCCCGGCGGGCGACCACCGCATCGTGATCGCCCAGGTGGTGGCCGGGGACCCCTCCGGAGGAGGCCGGCCGCTGGTCTACCACCAGGGCCGATTCACCGCTCTGCGAGACTGAGCGCGAGCAAGCCGCCACCAGGGACCGGTCGTTGGCTACGTCACAGTTCCAAGCGCTTGCTTATGGGTAACGTACTGGGTGTACTGGCGAGTAATATTTCAGTCGCCGGGCCCGGTCGCCCCGACCGGAAACCGCCCGATAAGGCGCCTATGCTGCGTGCAACAAGGCAGCCCAGAAATGACGATGCAGTAGGAGAGCCGGCGTGAGCTTGAGGATCGTTGTCTGTGTGAAGTACGTGCCCGACGCCACTGGCGACCGGCATTTCGCCGATGACCTGACCCTGGACCGTGACGACGTCGACGGTCTGCTGTCGGAGCTCGACGAGTACGCGGTCGAGCAGGCGCTGCAGATCGCCGGCGAGGCGGACGACGCGGAGATCACCGTCCTCACGGTGGGTCCCGAGGACGCCAAGGACGCGCTGCGCAAGGCGCTGTCCATGGGCGCCGACAAGGCCGTCCACGTCGAGGACGACGACCTGCACGGCACCGACGTCATCGGCACCTCCCTGGTGCTGGCCAAGGCCGTCGAGAAGACCGGTTACGACCTGGTCATCTGCGGCATGGCGTCGACGGACGGCACCATGGGCGTCCTTCCGGCGCTGCTCGCGGAGCGCCTCGGCGTCCCGCAGGTCACGCTGCTCTCCGAGGTCTCGGTCGAGGGCGGCTCGGTCAAGGGCCGCCGTGACGGCGACACCGCGAGCGAGCAGCTCGAGGCGTCCCTCCCCGCGGTCGTCTCCGTGACCGACCAGTCGGGCGAGGCCCGCTACCCGTCGTTCAAGGGCATCATGGCGGCCAAGAAGAAGCCGGTCGAGTCCCTGGACCTCGAGGACCTCGAGATCGAGGCGGACGAGGTCGGGCTGGGCGGCTCCTGGACCGCGGTCGACTCCGCGGCCGAGCGTCCCGCCCGCACGGCGGGCACGATCGTCAAGGACGAGGGCGAGGGCGGCAAGCAGCTGGCCGAGTTCCTCGCGGGCCAGAAGTTCATCTGAGCCCCGGTCGTCCCCTTCACCGCCCCGCCTCTTTCGCACGCAGGAGATTGAAGTCCCATGGCTGAAGTTCTCGTCTATGTCGACCACGTGGACGGTGCCGTCCGCAAGCCCACCCTGGAGCTGCTGACGCTCGCCCGCCGTATCGGCGAGCCGGTCGCCGTCGCGCTCGGCAACGGTGCCGCCGACACCGCCGCCGTGCTCGCCGAGCACGGCGCGGTCAAGGTGCTGACCGCCGACGCGCCGGAGTTCTCCGACTACCTCGTCGTGCCGAAGGTGGACGCGCTCCAGGCCGCCTACGACGCGGTGTCCCCGGCCGCCGTGCTGCTGCCCTCCTCGGCCGAGGCCAAGGAGATCGCGGCCCGCCTCGCGCTGCGCACCGGCTCCGGCATCATCACCGACGCCGTGGACCTGGAGGCCGGTGACTCCGGCCCGGTCGCCACGCAGTCGGCGTTCGCCGCCTCCTACACCACGAAGTCCCGTGTCTCCAAGGGCACTCCGGTCATCACGGTCAAGCCGAACTCGGCCGCCGTCGAGGCCGCCCCGGCCGCGGGCGCCGTCGAGGCCCTCGCCGTCACCTTCTCCGCGACGGCCACCGGCACCAAGGTCCTCTCCCGCACCCCGCGCGAGTCGACCGGGCGCCCGGACCTGACCGAGGCCGCGATCGTCGTCTCCGGCGGCCGCGGAGTCAACGGCGCGGAGAACTTCGCGATCATCGAGGCGCTCGCCGACTCCCTCGGCGCGGCCGTCGGTGCCTCCCGCGCCGCGGTCGACGCCGGCTGGTACCCGCACACCAACCAGGTCGGCCAGACCGGCAAGAGCGTGTCCCCGCAGCTGTACATCGCCTCCGGCATCTCCGGCGCGATCCAGCACCGGGCCGGCATGCAGACGTCCAAGACCATCGTCGCGGTCAACAAGGACGCCGAAGCCCCGATCTTCGACCTCGTCGACTACGGCGTCGTCGGCGACCTCTTCAACGTGGTCCCCCAGCTCACCGACGAGGTCAAGTCCCGCAAGGGCTGACCCGGCAGGAGCTCTGCCCGTACGACGGCCCGGGGCCGCGTGGTGTCCTCACCACGCGGCCCCGGGCCGTTTCCGATCACCATTGACGCACGACCAGGAGACTTATAACTTCACTATGCGGATGAAAGATTCCGGGAAGTGGAAATCACTGAACACGTGGAGGGTGACGGTCATGGGTCAGCAGGAGAAGGTGGCAACGAGCCTCGCCGGCGCGGTCGGTCAGGACATCAGCGCCTCCCTCACAGCGGTGGACGCCGAACTCGCCCGCCGCTACCCGGGGGACCCCGGTACACGCCAGCCCGTCCACACCGTCTACGTCCCCGCCGACGCCTTCACCGCCACCACCCTGCGCACCTGGGGCGACCAGGCGCTGGCGGCGCTCGACGAGCACGCCCCCGACGCCTCCGCGTTCGCCGGGGTGCTCGGCATCCCCCAGGAGCTCGCCGTACCCGTCCACGACCGGGTCCGCGCCAAGCTGGAGCGTGAGCCGGTCGAGGACCTGCGCATCGACTTCGAGGACGGCTACGGACCGCGACCGGACGCCGAGGAGGACGAGGCCGCCGCGCGTGCGGCGCGCCTGGTCGCGCAGGCGTACGCCGACGGGACGGCGGCCCCGTACACGGGCATCCGGATGAAGTGCATGGAAGCCGCTGTGCGCGACCGGGGCATCAGGACCACCGACATCTTTCTCACCGGCCTGATGAGGGCCGGAGGCCTCCCCGAGGGGCTCGTCCTGACGCTGCCCAAGGTGACGTACCCCGAACAGGTCTCCGCCTTCGTGCGGCTCCTGGAGGCCTTCGAGGAGACCCACGGCCTGCCGGCCGGGCGCATCGGGTTCGAGATCCAGATCGAGACGAGCCAGTCGATCCTCGCCGCCGACGGCACCGCCGCGGTGGCCCGCATGATCGACGCCGCGCGGGGGCGGGCGACCGGCCTGCACTACGGGACCTTCGACTACAGCGCGTGCGTCGGTGTCAGCCCCGCCTACCAGGCCGGCGACCACCCCGCCGCCGACCACGCCAAGGCCGTCATGCAGGTCGCCGCCGCGGGCACCGGTGTGAGGGTCTGCGACGGCTCCACGAACGTCCTCCCGGTCGGACCCACCGCCCAGGTCCACGACGCCTGGCGGCTCCACTACGGCCTCACCCGCCGTGCCCTGGCCCGCGCCTACTACCAGGGCTGGGACATGCACCCGGGGCATCTGCCCACCCGCTACGCCGCCGTGTACACCTTCTACCGCGAGGGCCTCGGCCAGGCAGCGGGCCGTCTCGCCGCCTACGTCGCCAAGGCGGGCGGGGACGTCATGGACGAGCCCGCGACCGCGAAGGCGCTCAGCGGCTACCTGCTGCGCGGCATCGACTGCGGAGCGCTGGACACCGACGAGGTCACCGGCCTCACCGGTCTGAGCCGCGCGGATCTGGACGGCTTCGCCTCGCCCCGCCGCGGCGGGCTGACCGTGACGGCGCCGTAGGCCCTCCGGGGCGGTGACGGCGCCGTACCCCCTCCCGGGCGGTGACGGCGCCGTTCGGTCCGCCTCAGGCGGGCGGCAGCTCCCCCGAGCCGCGGGGGATGAGCCTGGTGGGGAGCTCCACCCTCGCGGGGGCGTGCGCGGCGCCGTCCAGGCGGCGGAACAGGTGTTCCGCCGCGGTGCGGCCGACCGCCGCGGCGTCCTGCGAGATCACCGTGATGCCGAGCAGGTCGGCCAGCTCGATGTCGTCGAAGCCGACCAGGGCGATCCTGCGGTCGCACTCGGCCAGGACGCGGACGGCGGTGACCGTCACACGGTTGTTGCCCGCGAAGAGCGCGGTCACCGGCTCGGGGCCGCTCAGCATGGTCTCGGCTGCCGCCCTGACCCGCGCCGGGTCGGTCGGCCCGAGGGAGACCCAGGCGTCCTCGACCTCGATCCCGGCGTCGGACAGGGCCGCGTGATAGCCGCGCAGACGTTCCGTCGCGGTGTGGATCCGCGGCTGGTCGCCGATGAACCCGATCCTGCGGTGGCCGTGCGCGATCAGATGGGCGACCCCCGCGCGTGCGCCGCCGAAGCTGTCCGAGAGGACCATGTCCGCGTCCACCCGGCCCGCCGGGCGGTCGACGAACACGGTGGCGATGCCCGCCTTCATCTCGGGTTCGAGATAGCGGTGGTCGTCACCGGCCGGGATCACGATGAGGCCGTCCACCCGGCGGGCGCAGAGCGCGAGGACGAGCTCCTGCTCGCGCTCGGGGTCCTCGGCGCTGGAGCCGTTGATCAGCAGCGCGCCGTGGGCGCGGGCCACTTCCTCCACGGCGCGGCTCAGCGGGCCGTAGAAGGGGTCGGCCAGGTCCTCCAGCACCAGGCCGATGGAAGCGGTACGCCCCTTGCGCAGGACGCGCGCGCTGTCGTTGCGCCGGAACCCGAGAGCCTCGATCGCCTCCTGGACGCGGCGCTCGGTGTCGGGGGTGACCCCGGGCTCGCTGTTCACCACGCGTGAGACCGTCTTGAGGCCCACTCCGGCACGGGCTGCCACATCCTTCATGGTCGGCCTGTTGCCGTAGCGGGACTCGGAATGGCGGGCGGTCTCGGCCACGGTGCGCTGTCCTGTCGTCGGGAACGGGTGATTCCGGACCCCGCCGGGTGGTGCCGGGGAGGGCCGGATGCTGTGGCGTCGAGCATAGGCCCTGGACAACGTTGTCAAGAGAATGGAGACTGGGTGGACCATCTGACTGAAGACGCAGGTCCTGCGCCCCACCCTCCGGAGAGTCCACACCGATGCTTACCGACCTCGTCGCCGCGCTCGACATCGGCGGTACCAAGATCGCCGGAGCGTTGGTGGACGGCGGCGGTTCCCTCCTCGTGCGGGCACAGCGCCCGACGCCCGCCCGTGAGGGCGCCGAGGCCGTGATGGGCGCGGTGGGCGATGTCCTGGCGGAGCTGACGGCCTCCCCGCTGTGGCACCGGGCCGGCGCGGTGGGCATCGGCTCCGCGGGGCCCGTGGACGCCTCGGCCGGCACGGTCAGTCCGGTCAACGTCCCGGGCTGGCGCGACTTCCCGCTGGTCGACCGGGTGGCGGCGGCGACCGGCGGACTTCCGGTCACGCTCGTCGGCGACGGGGTCGCGATGACGGCGGCCGAACACTGGCTGGGCGCCGCCCGCGGCTACGACAACGCGCTGTGCCTGGTCGTCTCCACCGGCGTCGGCGGTGGCCTCGTACTCGGAGGAAAGCTGCACCCCGGCCCCTCCGGCAACGCCGGTCACATCGGTCACATCAGCGTCGACCTGGACGGCGACCTCTGCCCCTGCGGCGCGCGCGGATGCGTGGAGCGCCTCGCCAGCGGACCGAACATCGCCCGGCGGGCCCTGGAGAACGGCTGGCGCCCCGGCCCGGACGGCGATGCCACGGCAGCGGCGGTGGCCGCCGCCGCGCGGGCCGGTGACCCGGTCGCCGCAGCCTCCTTCGAGAGGGCCGCCCAGGCACTCGCCGCCGGCATCGCCGCCACCGCCACCCTGACCGACATCGACATCGCCGTGATCGGCGGAGGGGTCGCCGGTGCGGGCGAGGTGCTCTTCGCGCCGCTGCGCAGGTCCCTGCGCGACTACGCGACCCTCTCCTTCGTCCAGGGCCTCACCGTGACCTCCGCGGTGATGGGCACCGACGCGGGCCTGGTGGGCGCGGCGGCCGCGGCCTCGACGGTCCGCCCCGGCATCGCGAACGGCGTGCGGGCCGTCGCCGCGCCGTAGCCCCCACCGGCAGGGGCCTCGTGTCAGCGGCCGCGGTCCGCGGGCTGCTGCGGCTGCTGGGGCACCACCACCAGGAAGGCGTCCCGCTCCAGGTCCATCACGACTTCGGCCGCCACGCCCTCGCCCCGGCGGGCCGCCGCGAACTCCTCGGCGGGCCGGCTGCCCCGCGGCCCTCCCGCGGGAAACTGCTCAAGTACCGTGCGACGCACCGCGTATCCCCTCGTCGTTCCAGTGACTGACCGCTCCAACGACGTCCGCCGTCCCCCGTTACGGCAGTGCGACCGCCCGGGCCCGTACCGTGGAATGCCCCCGGCGGACGCGCCGGCGCAACCGCATCACCCCCGCGGGTTTCCGGAGCGGGGTGATGCGGGCAAGCCACAGGGGGCTACGGAAGAGGGGGAACCGTGATCGTCTGGATCAACGGTGCGTTCAGTGCGGGCAAGACCAGCGCCGCGTGCGAACTGATCGATCTGATCCCGAACAGCACCTTCTACGACCCCGGACTCACCGGCGGGGGGCTGCGTAGGCTGCTGCCCCAGAAGAAGCTCGCCGAGGTGACCGACTTCCAGGACCTGCCGATCTGGCGGCGCATGGTGGTCGACACGGCCGCCGCGCTCCTCGCCGAACTCCCCGGGGTGCTGGTGGTGCCGATGACCCTGCTCCGGCAGGACTACCGCGACGAGATCTTCGGCGGACTCGCCTCCAGGCGCATCCCGGTGCGCCATGTGCTGCTCGCACCGGACGAAACGATCCTGCGGAGACGGATAGCCGAGCGCGAGGAATGCGCCGGAGACCCCGAGCACAGCGAGCGGATCCGGCAGTGGGCGTACGAGCACATCGAGCCCTACCGTGCGGCGCTCGGGTGGATCGGGGCGGACGCCCACACGATCGACACCAGCGCCCTCACCCCGTACGAGACGGCCGAGCGCATCGCCGAAGCGCTGCGCAGCGGTGAGGCCAGGGAGTGCGGGATAGTCCAGACCCCCGAGCCGCGTGCGGAGACCGTGGCATCCGGGGTGCTGCTCTTCGACGAGGAGGACAGGGTGCTGCTCGTCGACCCCACCTACAAACCCGGCTGGGAGTTCCCCGGCGGCGTGGTGGAGCCGGGAGAGGCCCCGGCGCAGGCGGGCATCCGGGAGGTCGCGGAGGAGCTCGGGCTTCGCCTGGACACGGTTCCGAAGCTCCTGGTGGTCGACTGGGAGGCACCGAAGCCGCCCGCGTACGGAGGACTGCGCTTCCTGTTCGACGGCGGCCGCCTCTGCGGTGACGAGGCCGGACAGCTGCTGCTGCCGGGTTCCGAGCTGCGCGGCTGGCGGTTCGTCACCGAGGAGGAAGCGGCCGGCATGCTCCCGCCGACCCGCTTCGAGCGGCTCCGCTGGGCGCTGCGGGCCCGCGAGCGGTCCACCGTGCTGAATCTGGAGGCCGGGGTGCCCGTGGGCGGCCGGTAGCCCCCTGGGGGCCGCCGTTCACCCGGCGGCAGCCCGCAGGACCGCCGCCGTGCCGACGGTGACCGGGGCGCCGAAGCAGGCGACGGCGGGCGACAGGGCGGCGAGCCGGCGGAAGGACGACCGCGGGTGCGTGTGGCCGGTGTTGAACACTCCCTGCATCACCCGGCCCACCCCGGCCACGGCGTCCCCGGTGCACAGCACGACGTCGCGCGGCAGGTGAACGGCGATGGAGCCGGGAGTGCGCCCGGGGGAGTGCGCCACCCGCGCGCCGGCATCGCCTCACCCACGGCCACCGCGACCACTACGGGGCCGCCCAGGAGCTCGCGGACCGCCACGGCTGCGAGGTCCTTGCCCACCGGTCGGACGCCCCGTCGTCCGGAGCGGGGAACGCGCGCCCGACCCCGTGCTGCACGACTGGGAACGGCCCCGGTACGCCCATGCGCTGACGGTCCCCGAGGCGCCGCCCACACGGGTCGACCACGAGCTGGAGGACGGTGGCGAGCTCCCCTTCGGGCCGGATCCGGCCCGGATCCAGGCCCAGCCGGCGCACGCCGTCCTCGATCGCGCCGGCCGCGCGCACGCCGCCCGCGTCGATCAGGGTCAGGTCCGCCCCGTCACGCCACAGGTAGGCCCGGCCGATGGGGAAGCGGAACATGTGCAGCTGAGGGAGGGAGTACCTCGACGGTGTCCATGCGGCGAACGTACGGAGGCCAGGAGGGCGCCGCCCGGAATTCCGCTCCGGGCGACTTCGCCCGGAGCGAACTCCCGGGGCCCGTGGGCCTCAGGCCTTCTTGGAGTCCGCGTAGTTGCGCAGGAACAGCGCCTCGGCGACCGAGAGCCGCTCGAGCTCCTGGGGGGACACGCTCTCGTTCACCGCGTGGATCTGGGCCTCGGGCTCGCTCAGCCCGATGAGCAGGATCTCCGCCTCCGGGTAGAGCGCGGCCAGGGTGTTGCAGAGGGGGATGGAGCCGCCCATGCCGGACGACTGCATCTCCTCACCCGGATAGGCCAGCCGCATGGCGTCGGCCATCGAGGTGTAGGCCGGGCTGGTGGTGTCCGCGCGGAACGGCTGTCCCTGGCCGACCTGTTCGACCGAGACCCGCGCACCCCAGGGAGCGTGCGACTCCAGGTGTGCGGTCAGCAGCTTCGTCGCCTCGGTGGCGTCCTGGCCGGGCGGCACCCGCAGACTGATCTGCGCCCGGGCGCTCGCCTGCAGCGACGGCGTGGCGCCGACGACCGGCGGGCAGTCGATGCCGACGACGGTGACCGCGGGCCGGGCCCAGATGCGGTCGGCGACCGTGCCGGTCCCGATGAGCTCCACGCCGTCGAGCACCTTGGCGTCGTTGCGGAACTCGTCCACCGGATACTGCAGGCCGTCCCACTCCGTCCCGGCCGTGAGTCCGTCGACCGTGGTCGTGCCGTCCTCGGCCCGCAGCGACGCAAGCAGCTGGATCATCGCCGCCAGGGCGTCGGGGGCCGCGCCGCCGAACTGCCCGGAGTGCAGGTTCCCTTCGAGCGTGTCCAGCTTCACCCGCAGCATGGTCATGCCCCGCAGGGTCGCGGTGACGGTGGGCAGTCCGACGCGGAAGTTCCCGGTGTCACCGATGACGATCGTGTCGGCGGCCAGCAGCTCCGGGTGCGCCTCGGCGTACCGTTCGAGGCCGCCGGTGCCCTGCTCCTCCGAGCCCTCCGCGATCACCTTGACCGAGACCGGGACGCCGCCGTTCGCCTTGAGCGCGCGCAGTGCGAGCAGATGCATGATGAACCCGCCCTTGCAGTCCGCGGCCCCCCGCCCGAACCAGCGGCCGTCCCGCTCCGTCAGCTCGAACGGCGGGGAGAGCCACGCGGACTCGTCCAGCGGCGGCTGCACGTCGTAGTGCGCGTAGAGCAGCACCGTGGGCGCGCCGGCCGGGCCGGGGAGGTAGCCGTAGACCGACTGGGTCCCGTCGGGGGTGTCGACCAGGGCGACGTCCTGGAAGTCCTCGGCGCGCAGCGCGTCCGCCACCCATCCGGCCGCCGCCTCGCACTCGCTCACGGGGAACTGTGCGGGGTCCGCCACCGACCTGAAGCCCACCAACTCGGCGAGCTCCGCCTTCGCGCGGGGCATCAGCGAGGAAACGGTCTCGGAAATCGGACGGGCGGTCATGGGCACGCTCCTCGTGGGTGCGACGTTAGGACTATGGCGCGGTGTGTACGCGGCCGGGTGCGACGCCGTGGATGCGGCGTTGCGTGTACGACGAATTCATGGCTGATCCTCCCACAGCGGAGTTCGGCCGCGACGCGCCGTAGGATGCCGTGAGCAGCTGGGGCCACAGGTCGGATCGGGAGCAGAAGCACATCGTGAGCAGCGAGAACGCAGACGCCGGACGTGAGCCGGATGAGTCGCCGTCGGTACCGCAGGAGTCCTCGGTATGGGACGTCGTCGTGGTCGGCGCAGGCCCGGCCGGAGCTTCCGCGGCGTACGCGGCAGCCGTGGCGGGCCGCAGGGTGCTGTTGCTGGAGAAGGCGGAGATCCCCCGCTACAAGACGTGCGGTGGTGGAATCATCGGGTATTCGCGGGACTCCCTGCCGCCCGGATTCGAACTGCCCCTGAAGGACCGGATCCACGCGGTCACCTTCTCGCTCAACGGGAAGCTGTCCCGTACCCGCAAGTCCAAGCGCATGCTCTTCGGGCTGATCAACCGGCCGGAGTTCGACGCCGGTCTGGTCGAGGAGGCCCAGAAGGCGGGCGCCGAGCTCCGGACGGGTGCGGCGGTGACGCGGGTGGAGCAGCACGGCCCCGCGGTCCCCGACCGGCGCACGGTCGCGCTGGTGCTCGCCGGCGGTGAGACGGTGCTCGCCCGGGCCGTCGTCGGCGCGGACGGCAGCGCGGGCCGCATAGGGGCTCATGTCGGCGTGAAGCTCGACCAGGTCGACCTCGGGCTCGAGGCGGAGATCCCCGTTCCGGAGACGGTCGCGGAGGACTGGGCCGGCCGGGTGCTCATCGACTGGGGGCCCATGCCGGGCAGTTACGGCTGGGTGTTCCCCAAGGGCGACACACTCACCGTCGGGGTGATCTCGGCACGAGGTGACGGAGCGGGGACGAAGCGCTATCTCGAGGACTTCGTCGGCCGGCTCGGTCTCGCCGGGTTCGAGCCGACGGTCTCCTCCGGTCATCTGACCCGGTGCCGCAGCGACGACTCGCCCCTCTCCCGCGGACGGGTGGTGGTCTGCGGTGACGCGGCCGGCCTGCTGGAGCCCTGGACCAGGGAGGGCATCTCCTTCGCGCTGCGGTCCGGGCGGCTCGCTGGTGAATGGGCGGTGCGGATCGCGGAGTCCCACGACGCGGTCGACGCCCGGCGGCAGGCACTCAACTACGCGTTCGCGATCAAGGCCGGGCTGGGTGTCGAGATGAGCGTCGGACGGCGCATGCTCAAGCTGTTCGAGCGGCGCCCCGGTCTCCTGCACGCGGTGCTGACCGGCTTCCGCCCTGCCTGGAACGCCTTCGCGGGGATCACCCGGGGGACGACCTCGCTCGCCGATCTCGTCCGTTCGCATCCTCTGGCCCAGCGGGCGCTCCATGTGATGGACCGCCGGGGAGCGGACGAGGTCAGCTCCCGACCGTGATCCGGAAGACGGGGTGGTCGGGGCAGGCGGCGAGGAGTTCGGCGTCGGTCGACTTCGCGGTGATGCCCTGGAAGTACTGGTTGACCTCCCAGCCCCAGCGCTTCAGGTAGGCACGGACGATCCGCGCCTTCTGCTCGTCGTCCGCGATCTCCACGGCGGTGAAGGTGCGGACCTTCCGGCCCACCTTCAGCTCCCCGCCCCCGGCCACGCGCATGTTGCGTACCCACTGGGAATGGCCGCGGGCGGAGATCAGGTACTGGACGCCCTCGTAGTGGTGGGGGTTCACGGGGATGCGCTGCATCCGGCCGCTCTTGCGGCCCCGCACCGACATCTCGGCGGAGCCGAGGAGGCTGACGCCGTGGCGGGCGAGCCACCCGACGACGCTGTTCATCCGCTGGGCGAAGGCGTTGGCCTGGAGGTAGTACGGCTGCTGCGACACGGGTGACTCCTGCCCCAATGGGAGAGCGGTGCTCTCGCTTGAGATCAGTGTGCACGAGCGCGGGGCCCTAAAGCAAGAGCGGTGCTCTCGTTTGTGTTCGGCGCTCCGAATGCGTGGCACACTGGAGCCCATGAGCACCATCCGAGGAGCCAGGGAACGCGCCCGTATCGAAGTCACCGCGGCGATCAAGGACGAGGCGAGAACCCAGCTCGCGGCCGAGGGCGCCGCGAAGCTCTCCCTGCGCGCCGTGGCCCGTGAGCTGGGCATGGCATCCTCCGCGCTCTACCGCTACTTCCCCAGCCGCGACGACCTCCTGACGGCGCTCATCGTCGACGCCTACGACGCGGTGGGCGAAGTCGCGGAGGCGGCCCGCTCGAAGGCGGGTGGTCCGGCCTCCACCCACGCCGCCCGCTGGACGGAGGTCGCCTGCGCCGTACGGGACTGGGCGCTCGCCCACCCCCATGAGTACGCGCTGATCTTCGGCTCGCCCGTCCCCGGCTACACCGCCCCCCAGGACACCGTCGGTCCGGCGTCCCGCGTGGGCCTGGTCCTCATCGCCCTGCTGCGCGACGCGCACCTCACCGAGGGACTCGCCGTTCCCCCGCTGGGCCCCGAGCTGGGGCCCGAGGCCGCGCGCATGGCGGCCGACCTGGCCCCCGATCTCCCGCCGGCCGTGGTCGCCGCCCTCGTTCCCGCGTGGGCACAGCTCTTCGGGCTGATCTCCTTCGAGCTCTTCGGGCAGTTCAACCGGGTCGTCGAGGCGCGCGAACCCCTCTTCCGGCACGCGGTGCACGGACTCGGCCGCTCGGTGGGCCTGCTGGACGGCCGCGTGCCGACGCGCACCGGCGGCCAGGGGGCCTGAGGCGCGGCTCACGAGGTCCTCCGGGCCGGACAGGTACTCCACAGGGAGTACGGGGGACCACCACGCCCGGCTGACGTGCACCGGGGGTCCGCGCGTCTAGCGTGGCCGGTATGCATCAGCAGCGAGCGCACCCGGGAGCGGACCCCCGCCCGGATCCGGGCGGCAGACGGGCCGGCCACGGGCCACCGTGGCGCGGGAGGTACGCCGGCGGCGGGCTCCCCGGCGGCTCGGGGACACGCGGCGACCGCCTGCCATGGCTCTCGACCGTCGTGGTCGGAGTGATCGTGATGGGCGGCACCACCGTCGCGGCGCACGGCCAGGGCCGCGAACCGCTGGGCCTCGTCGCGCGGCTGCTGCTGTTCGCGGCGGTGGCCGTGCTGCTCGTGCGTCACCGGCACCCCGTCGTCGCCGTCGCCGGTACGTCCGCCGCTACGCTCGTCTACCTCGGACTGGGGTATCCGTACGGCCCCGTGTTCCTCGCTGTCGCCGTCGGCTGCTTCGGCGCGATCGTGTCGGGGCACCGCACCGCCGCGTGGTGGTCGCTGGGCACGCTGTGGGCGGGGCATCTGCTGGCCGCGCACTGGCTGTACCGATGGCTTCCGCCGGACGGCGACGGCCCGGCTCCCTGGGGGCAGGAAGCGTTCGTCACCGCCTGGGTCGTGGCGATCGTCGCCGCGGCGGAACTCCTCCGGGTGCGCCGTGAGCAGTGGGCGGCGGCCAGGGCGGAGCGGGCGGCCGCGGAAAGACGCCGGGCCGACGAGGAACGCCTGCGCATGGCCCGCGAACTGCACGACGTCCTGGCGCACAGCATCTCCGTGATCAACGTCCAGGCCGGGGTGGGGCTGGCACTGCTCGACTCCGATCCCGAACAGGCGCGGACGGCCCTCACCACGATCAAGTCCGCCAGCAAGGAGGCGCTCGGCGAGGTGCGCCAGGTGCTGGAGAACCTCCGGGCCCCGGGCGACGCCCCCCGGGCCCCGGCTCCCGGGCTGGACCGGCTGCCCGAGCTGGTCGACCAGGCCGCCGGAGCGGGCCTGACCGTCACGGTCGAGACCGACGGAGCGCGCGGCCCGGTTCCGCCCGGCGCAGACCTCGCGGCCTTCCGCATCGTGCAGGAAGCCCTGACGAACGTGGTGCGGCACTCCGGATCGCGCACCGCGCACATCCGCGTCGCCCACGGGGACGCGCACCTCGGGCTGGTCATCGACGACGAAGGGCCCGCGACAGGTGACGAGGCGGGCGGCAGCGGCAACGGGCTGATCGGGATGCGGGAGCGGGCCGCGGCGCTGGGTGGCACGATCGACGCGGGCCCACGGCCCGGAGGCGGCTTCCGGGTGACGGCGGAACTCCCGCTGAGGCCCGGCCGGGGCGACGCCGCCGCACGGGACGCGGCGGGGACGGAGGGGGCATCATGATCCGCGTACTGCTGGCCGATGACCAGGCGCTGGTCCGGGCCGGCTTCCGCGCGCTGCTGGACGCCCAGCCCGACATCGAGGTGGCCGGCGAGGCAGCCGACGGCGCCGAGGCCGTACGCCTGGTGCGCGAACTCCGCCCCGACACCGTGCTCATGGACATCCGCATGCCGAAGCTGGACGGTCTGGCGGCGACCCGTGCGATCACCGGCGATCCGGCGCTCCACGAGGTGAAGGTGGTCATGCTCACCACCTTCGAACTCGACGAGTACGTCTTCGAGGCGATCCGCTCGGGTGCTTCCGGCTTCCTGGTGAAGGACACCGAACCGGACGAGCTGCTGCGGGCTGTGCGCGCGGTGGTGGGCGGGGACGCCCTGCTGTCGCCGGGAGTGACGCGCCGGCTGATCGCCGAGTTCGCCGCTCGCTCCAAGGAACCCGCTGCGGCGACGGTCCTGGACGAGCTCACCGAACGCGAGCGTGAGGTCATGGCCCTGGTCGGCATGGGGCTCTCCAACGAGGAGATCGCCCGCAGACTCGTCGTCAGCCCGCTCACCGCCAAGACCCATGTCAGCCGCGCCATGGTCAAACTGGGCGTCCGGGACAGGGCGCAACTCGTCGTGCTGGCCTACGAGTCGGGGCTTGTGCGTCCGGGCTGGCTCGGCTGACCGGGCGGCAGGCGCCGCTTCTCCGACGCGCGGGGGAAACGCCACAGCACGTGGACCACCCGCGCGACGAAGACCAGCGCGCCGAGCACGGCACCCGCCCGGAACAGCAGGTGCCGGGCACCGCTCGGCAGATCGAGGAACACGGCGGGGAGGAACACCCCGGAGAAGGTGGCCGCGGCCACCAAGGCGCCGCTCACCAGTGCGTAGCCCGTCTCGACGGTGATCGCGTCCCGCTCCGCCTGCGTGCGTCGTGGCATGTACCGAGTCTCACAGTGGGCGTGGCCGGCGACAAGTACGTGCCGGCGTGCCGCACCCGGGACCGGCTCGGGGGCCCGGACCGAAGACGTCCCGGGCCCCGGCCCTGACACGGTCCGCGTTCGCGAGGGGACACGGTCCGCGTTCGCGACGGGTCACGGTCCGCGTTCACGGCGGGACGCGGACCGCGTTCACGACCGGACGCGGACTCCGTTCAGGATCAGACGACCGCGGAGGTCCTCTCCCACAGCGCGGCGACCTCGCGGTCACCCGACAGGTCGACGGACGCGAGCGGCAGGCGGTTCCAGAGGACCAGGAAGAGGTCCTCGGCCGTACCGCTCAGAGTGCAGTCGGCGGTCGTGTCCAGGGCGGCGGTTCCGCGCACGGTGACCGGCGGGCCGGCCGACAGCCGTACGGTCCACACCGCGTCGGTGTCCACGGCCCGTACCCGGAGAGTGCGCGGGGAGTCCGTGCGGACGCGGCTCTTGGCACGGGCGTGGAAGCCGGTCAGCAGTTCGTCGATGCCGTCCACCGCGTGCGGCGGTGACACGGCCGTCAGCGGGCCGCCCCTCGCCGACTCGGCGTCCACCCGGTGGATCCTGGTCTCGTGTGCCTGGCGGCGCGCCCAGAAGGCGAGCGGCGACGACGCCGCGGGAAAGACGGTCCAGCACTCCAGGCCGGCGGGCGCGGCCCGGAGCACGTCGACCAGCATGCGGTGGCCCTCGGTGAACCGGTCGAGGAGCGCGTCCCCGTCCAGGTCGGGCTCCCCGGCTTCAGGGCGGTAGGTCCGGTGCCCTTCGGCGACGAACGCGGTGGCCCAGCTGTGGACCATGCACGTGTGCCGGAGAAGGTCGCGCACCCGCCACCCCGGGCACGTCGGCACGGGCGCCGCGGGCCCTGCCTCTCGGGCGGCGGAGGCGAGCGCGTCGCCTTCGGCGGCAAGGGCGGTCAGGTGCTCCCAGGTCTCCACGCCGGCGATTGTGCCAGAGCCGGCTCAGGCGCCCTGGGGGTGTGCCGGGCTGCTCCGGCGGGGCCCCCGGAGCAGCCGCGAGAACCAGCCCAGCGCGCATGCCTGCACGAGCACCGACACGGCCAGCGCGAGATAGACGAACCAGGCGGGCCCTCCGGCGTCCGCACCCGCCATCGAGCTGCCCAGGAGGAAGAGGAACACGGTCGGCGCGGCCAGGAAGAAGACCCAGACACCGGCGAACGACGCGTCGTCGTGGGACACGAACAACGTGTCCACCGCGACGAACACCGAGACCGCCAGCACGAGGCCGAGATAGACCCGCGAAACCGCGTTGCCGAACGTCAGCCGCGCAAGTGCGCGAAGCTGCTGCATGTTCATCACCTGGTTGCTCATGTCCCGCTCCCCGTCGATGGCTGAGGCCTCCATCGTGCGCCGGGGGAGCCGCCCGTGCCTGAGTACGCCTACTCAACCGCTCAGGTGTTCGCCGCGTTGCGGGCCGCGTAGCCCAGTACCGCCGCCGTGGCGGCGAGCAGCGTCACCGTGACGAGGGCGACCGGAAGGGAGAACCAGTCGGCGAGGAAGCCGATCACCGGCGGGCCGAGGAGCATCCCGCCGTAGCCGAGGGTCGACGCGGCCGCCACACCGCTCGGACCGGCCAGTGCGCCTGCCCGGCCGACCGCGACGGGAAATATGTTGGCCAGTCCGAGACCGGCCACGGCGAAACCGGCCAGGGCGAGCCACAGGGTCGGCGCCAGCGCACCGAGCAGCATCCCGGCCGCTGCCGTCGCCCCGCCCGCCACCAGGGTGCGGGTCTGCCCGAATCGTTCGAGGAGCGTGGTGCCGGTGAGCCTGCCGATGGCCATCGTCAGTGCGAAGACGGAGTATCCGGCGGCGGCCGGACCGGGGCCGGCTCCGAGATCCTGACTGAGGTGCAGCGCGCCCCATTCGGCCAGGGCGCCTTCCCCGTACGCCGTGCAGAGAGCGATCACGCCGAACAGGGCGACGATCCTGCGTGCGTGGGCGCTCATTCTCCCGGGCCGCGCCGGAGCATCCACGCCCCGTTGCCCAGGCGCATCCGCCGCCCGCTCGTCCTTGGCGTCCGCCGCCCGCTTCTCCGCGGCGTCCGCCACCCGCTGCCCCGCCGGGGGAGCGGCGGCCGTTCCGCCGCGCAGGAGCACGGGGCCGGTGACCGCGGTGACGAGGAGGCCGACACCCGTGAGGGCGAAGAGGTGTGCAGCGGGCGAGAGGCTGCCGGCGACCAGCCCTCCGAGCCCGGCGCCTGCCATGCCACCGAGGCTGAACGCGGCGTGGAAGCTCGGCATGACCGGGCGGCGCATCGCTGCGACCAGATCGACGGCCGCGCTGTTCATCGCCACGTTCATGCCGCCGTACGCGGCGCCGAAGAGCAGGAGCACGAGACCGAGGGAGAGAGCCGAACCCGTCTGTGCCGGGAGGGCGATGCTCAGCGACAGTAGTACACCGCAGACCACGGTGACCGCATGGCTGCCGTGACGCCGGCAGAGCCTGCCGGTGAGCATCATGGTGATCACCGCACCCGCGGAGACGCCGAGCAGGGCGAGTCCGAGGGTGGAGGGGGTGGCTCCGGTCTGATGCTTGATGGCCGGGATGCGGACCACCCAGCCGGCGAAGAGGAACCCGTCAAGGGCGAAGAACACGGTCAGCGCGGTACGGAGGCGAGTCGGCGGGGGAGGGGCGGTGTCTCCGCCGGTTCCCCCCGACAGGGCCGTCCGCAGTTTGTTTACTTGCGGCACAAAGTGAGCATAGGGTGGTCCCGGCGGCGCACGCAAGACAGCTGCCGCGGCGGCTGTCCGGTGGCCGGGGCAGGATGCCGAAGCGTCGGCAACGGCCCGGGATCATGGGAGACTCGCCCCCATGAACGGCAAGTCGACCACCACGCGGACGAAGTTGGAGAGGGGCCGCAGCGCGCTCGGGCCCGCCCTGGAGCTCGTTCACACGGGGCGCGCTCCCACGCGCGCCGTACTGACCTCCGAACTCGGTGTCACGCGTGCCACCGCCGGCGCGGTGGCCGCGGAGCTCGAGGCGCTCGGGCTCATCAAGGTCGACTCCAGCCCCGGCTCCGCCGCCGGGTCGCAGGGCCGTCCCTCGCACCGGCTGTCCGTCCGGGACAGCGGGCCCGTGGCCCTCGCCGCGCAGGTGCACTCCGACGGCTTCCGTGCCGCGCTCGTCGGGCTCGGGGGCCGGATCGTCGCGACCTCGCCCGGCTGCGTCGCCGTCATGGCCGATCCCGCCCAGGTCCTCGGCGAGGTGGTCGAGGCCGGGGCCCGGCTCCTGCGCGAGAGCGGGCTGCGCTGTGTCGGTGCGGGGCTCGCCGTGCCGTCCGCCGTGGCCGAGCCCGACGGCACGGCGCTCAATCCGCTGCACATCGCCTGGCCGGCCGGGGCGCCCGTCCGGGAGATCTTCTCCGCCTGTGTACGTGCCGCGGGGATCGCCGGCCCCGCGTTCACCGGCAACGACGTCAATCTCGCCGCGCTCGCCGAGCACCGGCACGGCGCCGGGCGCGGTGCCCAGCACCTGCTCTGTGTCGCGACCGGTCACCGGGGGGTGGGCGGTGCCCTCGTCCTGGACGGCCGCCTGCACAGCGGGAGTTCGGGACTCGCCCTCGAGGTGGGGCATCTGACGGTGAACCCCGAGGGCCGTCCCTGCCACTGCGGCGGACGAGGCTGCCTCGACGTCGAGACGGACCCCCTCGCCTTCCTCACCGCCGCCCGCCGGCAGCCCGGCCCCGAGGAGTCGCTGCTCAAGCAGTCCGGCGACCTGCTCCGCACGGAGTACGGCGACCCCCAGGTGCGGGCCGCCGCCGAGGAACTGATCGACCGTCTCGGCCTGGGCCTCGCCGGACTGGTCAACATCCTCAACCCGGACCGGATCATCCTGGGCGGACTGCACCGCGACCTCCTGGAGGCCGACCCCGAACGGCTGCGGGCCGTGGTGGCCGACCGCAGTCTGTGGGGCCGCAGCGGGAGCGTGCCGATCCTCTCCTGCACGCTGGACCACAACAGCCTGGTGGGCGCTGCCGAGCTGGCCTGGCAGCCCGTGCTCGACGACCCGCTGGCCGCACTGGCCTGACCCGCCGACCGCGCCGGCCGCACTGGCCTGCCCCGGCCAGGCGCGGGTGGCACGTGGCCGGCCCGGTTCGGGCGGCTCAGGCCGTGGCCAGGGCGAACGCCCGCGCCGGGTTGGTGACGAGCACCGCATCCAGGAGCTCCTCGCCGAGCGAACGCACCAGTCGTGGGCGCAGGCGCCGCAGCAGGTACGGCATGCCCGGGGTCCCCGGCACCGTGGTGTCGCCGCCGAGCAGCAACTGCCCGCCGAACCCGGCCTCCGCGAGCGCGGCGAGCTGTTCGGGAAGCCGCCAGTCCGTCGCGTGGTGGGTCCGTGAGGGGCCGTCGAACGCCAGGAACGCACCCGCCCGCGCGGCGTCGAGCTGAGCGACGCCGTCGGGAAACCGGCCCAGGTGGCCGAGGACCACCCGCCGCGGTTCCACTCCCAGCTCCCCGCACAGCAGATCCAGCACGTCCTGCGCACCCGTGCCCAGTTCCAGATGGACGGCGATCGGAGCGCCCGTACGGTGGTGGGCTCCCGCGGCCGCCGTCATGGTGCGCCTGGCGTGTCCGTCGACTCCGTGGAACGCCCCGGCCACCTTGATCAGGCCCGCCCGCACCCCGGTGGAGCCGATCCCGTCCGTGATCTCCGAGACGAACAGGTCCTCCAGCGCCGGCATGATCCGGCCGAGCAGCCCGGGTGCGTAATGGGCAGCCTGGTGCAGTCCGGTGGCGGCGACGATCCGCGTCCCACCCGCTCGCGACAGGGCCGCCAGGTCTCCGGGCCGCCGGCCCATTCCGTACGGAGTCCACTGGACGACGGTCCCCCCGCCCAGCTCGTCGAAGCTCCGCAGCCGCTCCCGGGCCCCTTCCGGGTCGTCCAGCTCCAGCCCGGGCAGCACGGGAGTGCGGATGAAGAGGTGGTCGTGCGCGTCGCAGACGCCCAGCTCCTCGGCGGGCACGTCCCCGAGCACCGTACGGACCCGGGTCACCACTGCCTCCCCCGGCCCAGCAGGTCACGCTCCGGCGCCGACAGGTGGAGTACCTCGTAGCGGTCGCCCGGGACCCCGGGCTGCGGCTCCTCCTCCCAGAGCGTGAAGTGGAGCAGCTCCCACCGGCGCGGATCGGCGGCCAGCGCCGTGGCGACGACGCCGGGAACCGTGGCCAGCCGGCGGCTCTCCGCCAGTGCCGCCTCCACCGCGGCGGCGGGCCGGACGGTGTCCGGGACCCGCTCGCGATGGCGGACCGCGGTGCGGGGGAGCGCCTCCGGAACCGCTCCCTCCCGATAGGAGAGCCCGGTCCAGTGCTGCACCTCGGGGCGGCCGAAGTCGTCCACGACGCCCTGGAATCCGGGGCCCCAGAGGAAGCTGTTCATGCCCTCGGGAACCGACCACAGATACAGCGGGGCGTACTGGTTGACCGGCGAGGTCTCGCCGCGTTCGCGGATCAGGTAGGCCTTGAGGCCCAGGCCGGGGAAGTCGTCGAGGAGATGGCCCCTGGTCGCGACCCGCTTGCGGATGATCTCCATGTCGTAGTCGGCGGGCAGGGTCAACTCGTACTGCATGGCGTGCATCGCGTACTCCTCAGGCGGGGAGGGCCGGTGTGGGGTGCGGGGCGAGCAGGGAGAGCAGCCCTCGGACGGCCGCGTCGAACGCCGCCGCGGACCCGGACGCACGGGCCAGGACGTAGCCCCCCTGGGCCGTGGCCACGACGGCCGCCGCCACGTCACGGGGTTCGATGCCCGGGGGGAACTCGCCCCCGTCCAGGCCTTCCTGGAGGATCTCGGCGAGGCGCCCCCGCAGCCAGTCGATGGTCTCGTCCACCGGTGCCCGCAGGGCGTCGCTCGCGACCACCTCGGGATCCATGGTCAGCCGCCCCACCGGACAGCCCCTCAGGACCTCGCGCTCGCGCAGCAGGTAGGCGGAGATCCGCTCGTACGCCGAGCCGGGACCGTCCAGGAGGCGCCCGGCCGTCTTCCGCATCTCCTCGGCGGTGCGGGAGACCGCGGCGAGCGCCAGATCGGGCTTGCCCGCGAAGTGGTGGTACATGCTGCCCTGGCCCGCCCCCGCCCGCTGCTGGATCGCCTTGGGGCTGGTGCCCACGTAGCCGCGCTCCCACAGGAGCTCCTGGGTGGCCTCGATCAACCGCTCCGGAGTGCTCATGGTGCCACTGTACATACCAGTAGGTACAGAATCTGCGCCGATCTGTGAACCCGGGGAAGCACGCCGCCGGACGGCGCGTACTCCCCGTGCCGTACGCGGACTGCCGCCACCCGTACGACGCCCCGGGGCCCGCCCGGAGACAGGCTCGTACGTGACAGGAACACATGGCTGAACGCCCCGAACGAGGAGCTGACCGAGATGGACACCCTGGCGAACTCCGGAGGACCCGGACCCTGGATCCTCCTCTTCCCGATCATCTGGGCCGCTGTCGCCGTCGGCGTCGTCACGCTGCTGCGCCGGACCGTCCTGCGCGGACGCGGAGGTCCGTGGCAGCCGCACGGTGTCCGAAGGGGCGGCCCCGCGGGCGAGCACTCGCCGATCGGCCTCCTGGGCCGGCGGTTCGCCGCGGGCGAGATCGACGAGGACGAGTACTGGCGCAGGCTCTCCGTCCTCGACGAGCCCTACGGCCGCTACGACAAGGACGGCCCGGCGTGACGGGTGGCGGGTGAGGCCCGGGACCCGGACGGGGCGGAGCGCGTCGATCGCGGGTGGATCGACGCGCTCCCGGTGTGCTGAGTGCCGAAGGCGGACTCGTTCCCCGTCAGCCGACGACGGCCGAGCGGGCCCGCGTCCGTGCCGCGGTCGGCTCCATGAGCCCCGGGACGGCCGAGCCGAACGGGCCGTCGGTCGTCGACCCGTAGACCGGTAGAGGGGGCAGAGCGGTGGTGAAGGACGGCGCGGGCAGGGTGAACCAGATGACTTTTCCCGCGTCGTCGCTCGGTCGTATGCCCCAGCTCTCGCTGACCGCTGCGATCATCGCCAGCCCGCGACCGGAGGTCGCGGACGAATCGGCGTCGCACACGGTCGGCAGCCGGGGGTCGTGGTCGTGGACGGAGACCGTCAGCCGGTCGAGCAGCAGCTCGATCTCGACGGTGCACGATTTGTCCGGCTGTGCATGCCGGTGGACGTTGGTCAGCAGTTCGGTCACGCCTAGCGCCGCATGGTCGATCAGAGGATCGAGATGCCAGTAGCGCAGTTGCGCCGAGATTATTCTGCGGACCTGACCGATCCGCGACGGCAGGGCCTGGAGCTCCACCGCGCAGTGCCTGCTTGGCTCGCTGATCACGGCTGCGACTCCCCGAAATAGGTCCGGAAGAAGACGAAGGAACGGATCCAGCAGATGGCTGACTGCTGTTTCTGGTCATGCGTGGTCCGCCCTGCGTGGCTCCCGGCGGGGCGGCTTCCGCTGTCACCGCCGGTACACCATCAGTGACGTGTCACCAGCGTGACGCAGGGGGTTGGCCTCCGCAACTCGCGGTGTCCGTAGCGGACCGCAGCGTCAGGCCCGCCGCCCCGCGGCACTCCGCAGCGCCTCCAGGAATCTGCGGACCGGGGCTGCTCCGCCGGGTCTGCGATTGCGCTGGCCCATGGTCAGCCGGTACCGCACCCCGTTGATGCGGGCGACCGCCGAGTCGGCGGCCGGGAACCACGGTCTTCCCGCGGTCACCGTCGTCACCGGAGCGCTGGCGATCTCCCGTCCGTTGCTCGTGAGCAGGGCGATCCGGCCGTCCTTGACGATCACTTGGCCGGCTCTGGTCAGCGACCTCGCCCACCGCTGGATCCTGACGTCGCTCGCTCTGAACTCCACCGCGCCGAAATCCGGCGCACCGAGATCCGCAGCACTGAATTCTGTCTCGGCCATGGCTACTTCGCCCCCCTTGTACCGGCTTCTGCAAGTCTGCCCGGGGACACGGCCCCTGCACCAGAGCGCGTCGCGACCGATTCCGTCCGGCCCCCGCACCGGGGCGCGGGAGGCCGGGACGCCTGGGCCAAGGGAAGGCTATGGACCGTCAAAGTGAACGTTTGTGCAGGTGGGGAGAATATCGTGGGCCCACGGAGTATCGCCGTCATCCCCCGAAGGAGAGCGCTGATGGACACCGGTGAGCACACACCCGGCGGTGGCGTCATGGAGACCGTGGACATCGACCGGAGCGATCCGGAATACCGGGACTGGCTCAAAGAGGCGGTGCGCAAGGTCCAGGCGGACGCCAACCGTTCGGCGGACACCCATCTCCTGCGCTTCCCCCTGCCCGAGCACTGGGGCATCGACCTCTACCTCAAGGACGAGTCGACGCACCCCACAGGCAGCCTCAAGCACCGGCTGGCCCGTTCGCTCTTCCTCTACGGGCTCTGCAACGGCTGGATCCGCCGCGGCAAGCCGGTCATCGAGGCCTCCAGCGGCTCGACCGCGGTCTCGGAGGCGTACTTCGCGAAGCTGATCGGTGTGCCGTTCGTCGCGGTGATGCCCCGGACCACCAGCCCCGAGAAGTGCCGTCTGATCGAATTCCACGGCGGACAGTGCCATTTCGTCGACGACTCCCGGCGGCTGTACGAGGAGTCGGCGGCCCTCGCGGCCGAGACCGGCGGACACTACATGGACCAGTTCACCTACGCCGAGCGTGCCACCGACTGGCGGGGCAACAACAACATCGCCGAGTCCATCTACGAGCAGTTGCGGCTGGAGCGCTATCCGGAGCCCACCTGGATCGTCGCCACCGCGGGCACCGGTGGTACGTCCGCGACCATCGGACGCTACGTCCGCTACATGCAGCACGACACGCGGATCTGCGTGCCCGACCCGGAGAACTCCTGTTTCTTCGACGGGTGGACCCGGCACGATCCGCTGGCGGCCAGCGACTGCGGTTCACGCATCGAAGGCATCGGCAGGCCCCGGATGGAGCCGAGCTTCGTGCCCGGAGCCATCGACCGGATGATGAAGGTGCCCGACGCGGCCAGTGTCGCGGCCGTCCGCGTGCTGGAGCGCTCCATCGGCCGCAAGGCGGGCGGCTCCACCGGCACCGGCCTCTGGAGCGCCTTCAAGATCGTCTCCGAGATGGTCGGGAGGGGCAGCACCGGAAGCGTCGTCACGCTCTTCTGCGACCCGGGCGACCGCTACCTCGACAAGTACTACTCGGACGACTGGCTCCGCGCGCAGGGCCTGGACATCCGGCCGTACACCGAGACGATCGACCAGTTCCTGGCCACCGGCACCTGGCCCGCCTGAGACCCGCGCGCCGGCCTCGGGGCCGGGGGCGCCATCCCCCGGCCCTCTGCGCCGGTCCGGGCTCACCCCGGGCCCGGAAGCCTCTCCACCGCGACGATGGCCGCGTCGTCGCCCAGGCGGCCCCCGGCGTGCCGCAGCAGATCGGCACGCGCCTCCTCCAGCAGCCGCTCGGGCCCCAGGCCGGTCCACGAGGCCGCCCGCTCGGCCAGCGGGTAGAAGCGTCCCGTGCGGTCCCGCGCCTCGGTGACGCCGTCGGTGTACAGCAGCAGCACGTCACCGGACCGGAAGGCGAACACGTCCTCCGTGGGCGGCGCCCCCGACAGAGGACCCACCCCCAGGGGCGGGCCCGGTTCCGTGGCGTCGAGCGCGTGCACCCGGCCCGCCCGCAGCAGCAGGGGCGGCGGATGCCCGCAGCTGACCAGACGGAGCTCCGGAGCCGCGTCCGGCAGGTCCAGCACGGCGGCGGTGACGAAGGCCTCGGCGATACCGGGATCGTCCGTCCGGTCGGCGCTCTCGTTCAGTGAGTCGATCCGGTGGGCCGCCACGCTGGTGTCCAGCCGTGTCACCAGGCCGGGAAGGCGCCCCTCCTGGCGGGCCAGGGCGCGGAAGGCGCCCAGAACCCCGGCGGCGCCGCTGATGGCGTCCAGGCCTTTGCCGCGCACGTCGCCGATGATCACGCGGGTCCCCTCCGCCGTGCGGGCCGCCGCGTACAGATCGCCGCCGAGCTGTGCGCCCTCCTCGGCCGCCAGGTAGAGCGAGGCGAGGTGCAGGGGGCCGCTGCGTACGGGCAGGGGGCGGAGCACGCTGCGCTGAGCGGCCTCGGCCACGGTGCGCAGCTGCACCATCTCCGCCGCGCTGCGCTCCCGCAGGTGGGCGAAGAGCGTGACGATCGCCGAGATCAGGAACAGTGCGCCGATCTGGTACATGTGATTGAGGTCGGTGATGCTGGAGCGCGTCAGCGCCACGGCAGCCTGGGCCATCACGGCGACCACGCCGACGAAGGCGGTCATGCGCGGACCGGCGAACGACGCGGTGAGCGCCGGTGCCGCCACGAGGAAGGGCCCGAGATGCACTTCGGGCGGCACATTGATGTCGACCACGGTCACGACGGCGATCAGCGCGAACGGCGCCGCGAGAAGTGCCCTGCTCGGCCCGGTGCCGTCCCGCAGCCCTTCCTGCCATTGCCGGAGACCCATGAGTCCGGAATACCTCACCGGCCTCGCCGCCGCCCCTTCTGGGTGTGCCCGGGGACGCGGTCCACCCGGTGCGCGTGTCGCTCAGTCCTCCAGCAGGACGCCGAGCTCGCGCGAGAAGACCCGTCGGCCCGCGGTCGCCAGCAGGGGATCGGCCCAGCGGGGCAGCAGCCGCACGCGCAGTTCCTCGACCCAGATGACGTGGGAGCCCGAATCGGTCGGCCGCACGTCGATCGACGCCCGGCCGCGCACCACCGAACCCCGCTTCTCCAACGCGCACAGCCCAGCCCTGCCGGCGGCGGGCGGGGTCCACCGCACGACTTCCATCGGATCGTCGAAGCCCAGCGGTCCCAGACCGGTACGGGCCACGAAGACCGTTCCCGTCCGGGTGGGCAGACCCGTCGTGACGGTGACCGAGGTGAACGGAACCGTCCCGCCGTGCCGGTCCCAGTCGGTCACCCGTCGCCACGCCTCGGCGGCGGGGAGGGGAGTGAAGCGCTCGATGCGGAAGACGGCCACGGACCGATCCTAGGACGTCCGCCGCCCGCGGGCCGACGAGCGGAACACGCGGGGGGCCATCCGGCGGACTACTCGTCCGACGTCCGGCCCGCCACCATCAGGCCCGGCAGATGCTCCTCGATCTCCTGCCGGGCGCCGTCCGGAAGCCCGGCGTCCGTCACGAAGGTGTCCACCTCGTCGAGCGTGGCGAAGGAACTCAGCCCCACCGTGCCCCACTTGGTGTGGTCGGCGACCACGACGACCCGGCGGGCCGCCTGCACGAGGCGGCGGTTCGTCTCGGCCTCCGCGAGATTCGGCGTGGAGAGACCGGCCTCGACCGAGATGCCGTGCACCCCGAGGAACAGGAGATCGAAGTGGAGCGAGCCGATCGCCCGGTCCGCGACCGGACCGACGAGCGAGTCCGACGGCGTACGGACGCCACCGGTCAGCACCACCGTCGCCGCCCCGGCACGCGCGCCGCCCGACGACGGGCGCTGTGCGCCGTGGAACACGTCGGCGACCCGCCCCGAATTCGTCACCACCGTCAGCCCCGGCACCTCGAGCAGATGCCGCGCCAGCGCGAACGTGGTCGTGCCGCCGGAGAGCGCGATGGCGCTGCCGGGGACGACCATCGCGGCCGCCGTGCGCGCGATGTCCTCCTTGGCGCTGAGCTCCAGCGTCGACTTGGCCTCGAAACCGGGCTCGTGCGTGCTCGCCTCGACGACGGGGACGGCTCCGCCGTGCACCTTCTCGATGACGCCCTGGCGCGCCAGGGCGTCCAGGTCCCGGCGGATGGTCATGTCGGAGACGCTCAACTTGCGGGTCAGCTCGTTGACCCTGACCCCACCCCGCTTGCGCACATCGTCGAGAATGAGCGCGCGCCGCTGCTCCGCGAGCAGGTTCTGGTTCTCGCTCAACGCCGGGCCCCGGTCCTTCCGTCTGTCCGCACGGTCCGGCAGCGGTCCTGCGGGACGCCCACATCCTCCCACGCAAGCCCGCGGACCGTCCCACTGGGGAGATTCCGTGAGAGCGGGTGCGGCGAGCGCCCCGCGTCCGCGATGGTGGTGACTGCGCATCAGCTCATTTCCCAGCCTCCCCTTCCCGCCGGCCCGCGAGCCGGACGGACCAGAGAGCGAGTCACCGACATTGCCCCCTGCCCCCCAGGCCGAGGCCGCTCAGAGCAGCGGTGCCGCACTGGAACTTCTCGTCCACGGTGTCGGTGGCACCACCCCGCAGGAGATGCTCGGTGACCCGCGCATCACCAGGATCACCGGGGACGCCACGGCCGCCGTCTACCGGCGCACCGAGGACGTCGGTGCCGAGCAGCACCCCGAGCGCCACCGGGACGGGCCCGTCGCCGAGGCCTACTGCTGGTCCAACCTGACGTCGGGCAACGGCTCCCGGGCCCTGTGGCTGCTGCTCCTCCCCTTCATGGTGGTCAACCTCGCCCACTGGATGCGTCCCACGGCGCGGGGGCGCGCCCGGACGGTGCGGCTGTACGGCGTACTGGTGCGGCTCGTCGCCCTCACGCTCACCGTGCTGCTGACCGCCGCGGCCTGCGAGGTCGCCCTGGACCTGGTGGCGTGGCAGTGCGCCGGGACTCCCGAGTGCTCCGTCCAGCGCTCGTGGCTCGGTTTCCTCTCCACCCACCAGGACGGATGGTTCGCCCAGCCCGGACGCCGCCTCGCCGTCGCCGCGCTCGTGCCCGCCGCGCTGGTCGGACTGCTCTGGTACCTGTCCAACCGCACCTGGAGTGCCTACGAGTCGCAGCGCCCCCTGACCTGGGACGAACCGGACGGCGCGGAAGCGGGCGACGAACCGGACGTGGACGTGGTCACGGAGTCCGGCGCCCCCCTGGTCCGCCCCGCACTCGGCCGGCCCGGGTTCTGGTACGGGCGCCGACTGGTGGCCCGGCTGCGCGCGGCGCACACCGCGGCCGGATTCCTCACCGTCGCCGCCGCGGTCGGCGCCACCGCCGCGCGGTACGACCGGGGCGCCGCCAGCCCCGTCCCCGAGGTGGCCGGCGCCCTCCTCGAGACCGCTCTCGTCCTGTGCGGACTCGTCGTCGTCGCGGTCGTCTGCCACCGGGGGCGCAGCGAGCGGCGCCTCGACAACCGGGTCGACCGGGCCGTCACCACCTTCCTGCCCGGCGCCGCTCTCGGTCTGCTGCTCTGCTCGGTCGCGTACGCGGGCTGGTCGCGTCCCGGCTGGGTCTCCTCGGGCACCCTTCCCGGGGAAGCCGTCTTCCGCGCACTCACCCTCGGCCAGGGCCTGCTCGTCGTCGTACTCGCCGTGGTGGCGCTGAGCCTGTACCGGCGCGCCCCCGAGCCTCGCACCACCCTCCACGGCCTGGGCGGCCCCGCCGTGGCCATGCTCGCCTGCGCCCTCGGCGGTGTGATGACGGGCGGGACCGCCCAGCGCGTGGCCGACTGGCTCGACGGCCCCGGCACCCCCGGCATGGGGGCGGGCGCCGACATACCGGGCCCGCCCGTCCTCCTCAGCTGGCAAGCCTCCGTCATCCCGGTCCTGCTGCTGCTCCTGCTCCTGCCCGTCGTCTGGCTGGCGGTCCGCACCGTACGGCACGCCCGCCGGCTGGGCCCCGTGATCGAGGCGGAGTACGAGGAGAAGCATCCCGAGCCCGGACGCACCCGGAGGATCGCACGCACCAGGGCCACCGCCGCACTCACCGACTCCGCGCCGGGAATCCTCGGACTGCTCTCCGGGGCCACCCTGCTCCTCGGCACGGCAGCGGTGACCGGTTCCTGGCTCGCCGGAGAGGTCCCCGGCCTCGCGATGGACGGGACAGGCCCGTTCGTCGAATCGCTCGCCGAGACGGCCCAGTCGACCGGCTCCTGGCTGACCGGCTTCGGCGCCATACTGTTCGTCACCTGGGGACGTCGCGCCTACCGCGACGTCTCCGCCCGGCGCACCATCGGCATCCTCTGGGACGTGGGCACCTTCTGGCCGCGTGCGGCCCATCCCTTCGCGCCGCCCTGCTACGCCGAGCGGGCCGTCCCCGACCTCTCGTCCCGGATGTGCGCCTGGACGGGGCGCACCCGTGGCAGGCTCGTCATCTCCGGCCACTCCCAGGGCAGCGTGCTCGCCGCGGCAGCGGTGTGGCAGCTCCCCGACTCCGCCCGGCGCCGGGTCGCGCTGCTCACGTACGGCTCTCCGATCGAGCGGCTGTACGGGCGCTGGTTCCCCGCCTATTTCGGCCGCGTCCCCCTGGAGGGGCTGCAGCGGTCGGTGCACTGCTGGCGCAATCTCTGGCGTGCGACCGACCCGATAGGCGGCCCGGTCCGCATCGACGAGGGGCAGGGCCACGAAGTGGACCGGGGTCCGCTGAAGGACCCGCTGGTCTACGGCCGCACCCCCGAACACCCGCTGCCCGAACCGGTCCTGGGGCACTCGGACTACCAGGCCGACCCGGTGTTCGCCGTGGAGCGCGCCGCTCTCCTGGAGCGGCTCGGACCCCTCCTGCCGCACCAGGCGGGCGCGGGCTCCGCGGACGGCGGTGTACCGGACGGCACCGCTCAGGGCAGCGCCGGAAGGTCCTCGGGATAGAGCATGGTCAGGTCGTCGGTGCTCGGATCGGCGAGCTGGGCGACCCGGCCGGCGTGCCGCTCCACCATGGACTCGAAGGTCTGACGGGCCGTCCGGCCGTTTCCGAAGGCGGGGCCCTTGGGAAGCGCTGTGAAGTACTTGACCAGCGCTTCCCCCGTCCCCTCCGCCAGGCTGTACTCGTGCTCCTCGGTCTGCTGCACCACGATCCGCAGCAGCTCCTCGGGCTCGTAGTCGCTGAAGGTGATCGTCCGCGAGAAACGCGACGCCACACCGGGGTTGACGGTGAGGAAGCGCTCCATCTCGTGCGTGTACCCGGCGACGATCACCACCACGGCGTCGCGGTGGTCCTCCATCAGCTTCACCAGTGTGTCGATGGCCTCACGGCCGAAGTCCCGGCCGGAGTCCTCGGGCGACAACGCGTAGGCCTCGTCGACGAACAGGACACCGCCGCGCGCCCGCTCGAAGGCCTCCTGTGTACGGATGGCGGTGGAACCGATGTGCTCGCCGACCAGGTCGACGCGGGAGACCTCCACGAGATGGCCGTGTTCCAGGACACCCAGTGAGGCCAGGATCTCGCCGTACAGTCGGGCCACCGTCGTCTTGCCCGTGCCGGGCGAGCCGGTGAAGACCAGGTGCCGGCGCACCGATGCCGCCTTCAGGCCCGCCAGCCGGCGGCGGCGCCCCACCTCGATCATGTCGGTCAGGGCCCGCACCTCGCGCTTGACGCTGTCCAGGCCGACCAGGGTGTCCAGCTCGCCGAGGACGGCGTCGGAGTCGCGCACCGGCTCACTCGGGGGCGCGGGGGCCGCGGGTTCGGCGGTCCGCTGCCCTGGCATGGCGCCGAGCAGGCCGGGAGTGGTCTGTGTCGCCGTCAGGACGGCCGGAGCCGGGGGAGTGGCGCCGCGCAGACCGCTCTCGTCGCTGGTGCAGTCCTGCGCCACCGGACCGGCTGTGTGCCCGTCGCCGGAGCCCTCGGCGAACTCGTAGCCACCGCGCGCGCACCGCTCGGTGCGGCAGCGCGTCAGGGTGGAGCGGCAGCCGTCCATCACGTGGAAGCCGTAGCCCTCGCTCCCGGTGACCCGGCAGCTGTCGAAGGTGCCCCGGCCCTCGGCGGAGACGTAGAAGCCGGCCTCCGCGGGTGAGGTGACCGTGCACCTCTCGATGGTCGGGTCGGCGCCCTTGGTCACGATGACCCCGGTCTGCGCCGCGTCGATGGTGCAGTTGTTCAGTGTGCCGCCGCTGCCGTGGTCGCGGAACCACGCTCCGGTGGACGCCTCGCGGATCCGGCAGTCGTCGAGCTGGGCGGTGGCCCCGTCGCTCACCGAGACCGCCGTGTTGCGGATCTGGGACAGGTCGCTGTCCACGACGTCCGCGCGCGAGCCCCGGTCGAGGACGAAGAGGGCGTCGGGCACGTCGTGGACGCGGCACGAGTCGAGTATCACCGTGGCGCCGTCACTGACCCAGACCGCCGGATAGTCACCCGTACTGTCGTGGATCTCGCACTGGTTGGCGTCGACACGGGTTCCCGGATCCCAGACGGAGAGGCCGTTGCGGCCGAATCTGCGGACGGTGGAGCGGGTCAGGGTGAGCACCGAACGGGACCGCAGATCGACCGCGTTCTCCGGGATGTCGTGAATGTCGCAGTCGGCGAGTGTGACGACGGCATCCGTGTCCAGCGTGACGCCGTCGGAGGAGGTGCGGTGCACCGTGCAGTCCGTGAGGTGCGCGGTCCCGCGCGAGGTGACCTGCACCCCGCTGCCCTTGATCTCGTACACCTCGCAGCCCACCGCTTCCAGGCCGCTGCCCTCCCCGGTCACGCTCAGGCCGGCGCCCGACGTGTGGTGCACGCGGCACCGTTCGAGCCGTGGATGCGCGCCGTCCCGCACGGATACACCGGACTGGCCCGCCGAGACGATCTCGCACTCCTCGAACACGCCCCCGGCACCGTCGAGTACGGCGATGCCCACACCGGCCGGATTGTCGACGGTGCAGCGGCGCACGGTGGGCCTGGCCGAGCCCCGCACCTCGATGCCTGCTGCCGACCGGGTCACGATGCGCAGGTCCGACAGCTCGGGAGCGCCCTCCTCGACCAGCAGCGCGGGGGCGGCGGAGTCCTGCCCCTCCACGTGGAGGTCCTGGAGGACGGCCGAGGCACGGACGGTCAGGGGGACTCCGTCGGCCGGCGCGATCCGGACGGAGCCCGCGGAACCCTCGGGGCCGCGGAGCGTCACCGCACGGTGGATGACGAGATTCTCCCGGTACGTGCCGGGAGCGACGGTGAGGACGTCACCGTCAGCTGCGGCCTCCAGGGCTGCGGTGAGGGAAGCGTATTCGCCCGTTCGGCGCCGCCATCGCGATGTGCCGGTGTGCGTCACCTGGACCGTGCCCTGTGCCATGGTGCTGCTGAGCCCCCACCTCGTGCCGTGTGCGCTGCCTCGTGCCTGTCCGTCCGGCCCGCCGGTCCACCGGCAGTCCTGCGGCCCGCCTGCCGAGGAGTCGGGCGGGCCGGTCCACCGTAGCGCGCGTGACGGGCGCGAGTTGACGAGTCGGCTGCTGAGGGGCCCCGCACAGCCGCGCACGAGGAGAACTGCGCCCCCGGGATCAGCTGCCCGTACCCGTTCTGCCCCAGTCGGGGCCGACTTCGGCCCATGCGCGGTCGAGCCGGGCGTACCGCCGTTGCATCATGCGCCATACGACGACTCTGCGGGCGATTTCCGTCAGAGCGCCCGCGACCAGGGCGGCGCCGATACCCGCGAGCACCGCGTGGGTGTGAGCCGTGGACATGTCCATGGGGCGCATCGCCGGGTCGCCCCGGTCGTCCGTCCAGATCCGGATCGCGGTGCCGGGCGCGGTCCTCGTCGCCGCCGTCGACACCGTGCCCGTACGTGCCGTGCCGTCCGGGGCGCGCCAGTCGGCCACCACCGACGTGCGCATGGAGCCCTCGGTGACTGCCGCCTCGGGGTCCTGGGCGAAACGGGACGTACCGGAGGGCGCGCGGACCACGACGGCCGACGTGGCGTGGCGTCGCTCGTGCTGGGTCCGCACCGTCTGCCGGAGTGCGTCGTCCGTGAGTGATCCGACTCTCCAGCCGAGCACGGGCGCCGCCAGCAGCATGAGCAGCAGCGCGGCCAGCGCCACCCACGCCTCGCGACGGTCGGTGCGCCTGCACACCGGATTGTGCCGCCACCTTTGGATACCCAGAACCACTCGCACAGTCATGCACCCCTTCCCTGTCCGTGATAACCCGACAGGGCGGCGATCGCGTCCACATACGGCGAAGAGAGAGCAACCTCACGCCGTCAACGCCTGTCCTGTCCCTCCGAGTTCCCCCGAAGACCCTCGCGAATCCGCGCGCGGTCAGCCGAGGACCGTCACCGGGTCCCCCACCCGGATCACGCCGGTGGCCTCCGGAATCATGTTCTGGCCGAAGAGGAGGTGCTTCCCCTCGCGGCGGTGCCGGGCGAGCGTGCGCAGGGGCTCCTTGCCCCGCTCCGCCGTCCGCTGGTCGGTGGTCGTGATGACACACCGGCCGCACGGCTTCACGAGGCGGAAGGCGACCTCCCCGATCGCGATCCGCCTCCAGCCGTCCTCGGCCCAGGGCGCTGTCCCCTCCACGACCACGTTCGGCCGGAACCGGTCCATCGGCAGCGGCCCCTCCTCCGGATGATCCCCCCGGGCCACCAGCGAGTTGAGCGCGTCCAGCGAGGAACGCGTGGTGAGGAGCAGCGGGAAGCCGTCGGCGAGGGACACGGTCTCGCCCGGGCGGCCGAACTCCGGATCGACGGGCCTGCGATGCGACGGCGCGTCGAGATGGACGAGCCGGACCTCCGCATCGAGGCGCGCGCTGAACCAGGTGTGTGCGTCCTCGGACGCCGGCACCACCTCGACCTTGCTCCGATGGAGCTCGGCGGCGACGGTGGTGACGGGATCGGGCGCCCCTACCGTCAGCGACGGACCCCCGGGCGCCGACAGGGACACTCCGCCGTCCGGCAGCGGCTCGGCTGACAGCTGCGCCATGCGGGGCTGCTGACGCTGGGTGACGACCCTGTTCTCGTTGTCGATCAACATCCATCGACGGTCGCCGTCGAGTCCCCATGGCTCGACTGCGACCTTGTCCGCCGCGTGTGCGGCCAGCGACTTGACCGGGTGGATGTACACGGCACCGAGTGCAGGTGAAAGCATGCCTTCATCCTGCCAGCCGTCACCGACAGTACGCGGCAGCGCCGGTCAGTACCCCCGGCCGCCCTGGTACGGGCGGTTGTTGTAGGGGTCCTCGTACGGGGACTGCGCGGGCGCGGGCCGCGGCGACGCGGGGCGCATCGCCTCGTAACCCGTGCCGGGCCGCTGCTGTTGCGTCTGCTGCTGGTAGCCGCGGGGCGCCGAGGGCTGCTGCGGGATGTACGGCGCCGGCGCGTGCTGCAGCTGCGCGGGCTGCATCATCGGCGCCTGCTGCATCCCGGTGTTCTGGTACTGCGGCTGCGCCGCCTGCTGCGGGTAGCCGTAGGACCCGTTGTGCTGGGACGGTGCCGCAGGCAGGGCCGGGAGCGCCGACGGCAGGGCCGGCAGATAGCTGTTCCCGGTGTCGTAGGCGGCAGGGACCCGGATCGGTGCGATCTGGGGGGTCCCCCGCTCGGCGACCAGGGAGTCGTAGATCGGGGTGTCGGGGAACGACGGCGCGGCGTAGTAGCCGCTGCCGTAGGTGGAGCGGGGGGAGGTCATGACACATAAGTTAAGCCCACGATGTGCTGGTTGGGGAGACCCAATCTTGGGCTCATCCTTTTTATGCTGGTTCTATCCATCTGACCTGGCAAAACATCGTCAAAACTCCCATCACCGGCGGAGGCTATTTCGTCGGATGACCCGATGGGTGACGCGAAGTGGTGAATGGGCTACAAAGGGCGACGCCGCATGGGCATTTCCGCCCCCGGCCGAAGCTTCCCGGGGTCGCGGTCCGTCCGGATCCGGACGACTTAACCGTCGATGACGTCGAACGGGGCCACGGTCATGACGGTGCCCGCGCGCCGGGCCACCAGGCCCTGCGCGCCGTTGACCGACCGCTCCAGGAGTTCGAGCCCGGGGGCGGAACACGGGAAGCCGGGACGGAGCCCCGCCGCAGGTGCCGAAGCCCGGGGGCGCGCCGCACCAGGGTGACGCCCGCCGGAGCAGGGCCGGGAGGGCGCGTTCAGGGCGTCCCGTCGGTGGCGTCCGGTTCGGGATTCCAGTCCAGCAGCCTCACTTGGGCGACGGTCCGGACATGGCGCCGCATCGCCGCGGCCGCCGCCCTGCCGCGCCCTTCCTCGATCGCGTCGAGGATCGCCCGGTGCTGGGCCAGCGAGCGGCCGGGCCGACGGGGCTGGCGCAGCGATTCGTATCTGCTCTCGGTGATCTGGTCGGCGATGGCCAGCATGAACTCGGCGAGCAACGCACTGTGCGCGGCCGCGGTCACGGCCGCGTGGAAGCGCCGGTCGCCCTCGACGCCGTGGCCGCCGTCGGCGATCTCCGCGGCCATGTGGGCGAGCGACGCCCTCAGCGCGGTCAGATCCTCCTCGGTGCGCCGCTCCGCCGCGAGTTCGGCGAGTTTCGTCTCCAGGGCCTCGCGTGCCTCCAGGACGTCGGGCAGTCTGCGCCGCCGTTCGACGAGACGCTCGACGGGTTCGGCGTCCAGGCCGGTTCCGAGGAGGTAGGTACCGCCGCCGTGCCGCACCTCGACGAGCCCCTGCACTTCGAGGACGACGATGGCCTGCTTCACCGAAGCCCGGGAGACTCCCAGGCGCTGTGCGAGGTCGCGCTCCGGCGGGAGCCTGTCACCGACCACCAGACCGCTCTCGGCGGCATAGGAGCGCAGCCGGTCGAGCACCTGCTCGTACAGTCGTGTACGCCCCATGGGCCGCAGCGCGTCGGACATCCCCTGCCCCTGTTCACGAGAGCCCCCACGCCCTCTCGGCACCGCGCAGCCTAGCAGCGCCCAGTGGTCCGGAGGCTGAACCAAATCATGCGTGCCCCCTTGACGGCCGTCCGGGCTCCACCGACTCTGAGTGCCGTCAACAGGCTGAGTGGCTCGACCACTAGACCAATGAGGGTCGGCCCAGGACGGGAGCCCCCGCAATGTCCGCGGAACTCATCTCCATCCTCGTACTCGTGGCGGTCTTCGCGATCGCCACCACCCGCTCGATCAACATGGGCGCGCTCGCGTTCGCCGCCGCGTTCGCGGTGGGTGAGCTGGCCGCGGGCCTGGACGCGGACGGCATCTTCGCCGGGTTCCCAGGAGACCTCTTCGTCGTCCTGGTGGGCGTCACCTACCTGTTCGCGATCGCCCGGGCCAACGGCACCACGGACTGGCTGGTGCACGCGTCCATACGCCTGGTGGGAGGGCGTATCGCCCTGATCCCCTGGGTGATGTTCGTGATCACCGGGGCGCTGACGGCCATCGGCGCGGTCAGCCCTGCGGCGGTGGCGATCGTCGCACCGATCGCCCTGAGTTTCGCCGCCCGTTACGGGATCAGCCCGCTCCTGATGGGTGCGATGGTGGTGCACGGAGCGCAGGGCGGCGGCTTCTCCCCGATCAGCATCTACGGCTCGATCGTGAACGGCATCGTGGAGCGCGAGAACCTGCCGGGCAACGAGATCGCGCTGTTCCTCGCCTCGCTGGTCGCCAACCTGGCCATCGCCGGTGTGGTGTTCGTGGTGTTCGGCGGCCTGAAGCTTGCCCGGCACCGCACCACGGAGGGCGACGACGACTCACCGGGGCCCGTGGCGGAAGAGGCGAACTCCCGGCTCGACGCGCCCCGCACGGCCACCCTTCTCTCGCTCCTGGCCCTGGTCGTCGCCGTACTCGTCCTCGACCTGGACGCGGGCCTCACCGCCATCACCCTCGCCGTGCTGATCAGCGCCGTGTGGCCCGACACCAGCCGTCAGGCGGTCGGCGCGATCGCCTGGCCCACCGTGCTGCTCATCTGCGGTGTCCTGACCTACGTCGGCGTGCTCGAGGAGATGGGCACGATCACGTGGGCGGGGGAGGGGGTCGGAGGCATCGGAGTACCTCTGCTCGCGGCCCTGTTGCTCTGCTACATCGGCGCGATCGTGTCGGCGTTCGCCTCGTCGGTCGGCATCATGGGCGCGCTGATCCCGCTGGCCGTGCCGTTCCTCGCCCAGGGCGAGATCGGGGCGGTCGGAATGATCGCGGCGCTGGCGGTCTCGGCGACCGTGGTGGACGTCAGCCCGTTCTCGACCAACGGTGCGCTCGTCCTCGCCGCGGCGCCCGATGTCGATCGGGAGCGGTTCTTCAGGCAGCTGATGGTCTACGGCGGGGTCGTCGTCGCGGTGGTTCCCGCGGCTGCGTAGCTCGTCCTGGTGGTGCCGGGATTCGGGTGACTCCCAGCAGCCCCCGGGGACGGCTTTCGGTTCATCCGCCGGCCCGTCTCCACGCACGGACCGGTGGACGGGAACCGGCGCACACCGTGGCCGACAGCGCGCGGTCACTGACCGAAGCGAGCCCTGGGTCCTGGGGGCGGACCCATGACGGCGGCCGGGCGCCGCCGAGGCGCGGGGCCGGCAGGACGCCCCTGGCGAACTCGGCCTCCTTCACAAGGCGGTGCGCGAGGGCGCCTGATCTCCCGCCTCCCGTGAGGGCCTCCTCTGTGAACGACGTACGCGGATCCGGTCCGTGTGCCGCGTCCTGCGACTCGGCCCTGATCCGCGCAGCACGGACCCCCTTCCCTCCTCACGGAAAGGCACGTCCTTGATCAACTCACTCCTCGCCGCAGTCCGTCGCCGTCGGGCGGCGCCGTCCAGACGTGTCCCGATCGCCTTGGCCACCGCCTCGATGGCGGCTGCCCTCGCTCTCTCGGTCCCGACGACGAACGCCGTGGGTGAGGCCTCGTCCGGACCACCGCGCGGCGTGCCGAACTGGTCGACGTCGTGGGCCGGTTCGCAGCACGACCTCGGTCCCACTCCCTTGCGTGACCAGACCGTTCGCATGATCAGCCATCTCAGCGAGGGAGGTGACGCGCTGCGCGTCAGGATCCAGAACACGTTCGGCGCGACTCCTCTGACCGTGGACGCCGCCACTGTGGCAGCCACCGACGGGAAGAGCGCTGCCGTGCGGGGGCGCCCCCTTCCCGTCACCTTCGCCGGCCTGCCCGAAGCCGTCATCCCGGCCGGTGGCGAGCTCTGGAGCGACGCCACCACTCTGACGACCAGCGCGCAGAGCGACGTCGCGGTCTCCCTGTCCGTCTCCGGCACCATCGTCCCCGGGCGGCACCAGGCCGCCTTCCGCACCAACTACCTGACGGAGCCCGGCGCCGGCGACCACACCCGCGACACGGCAGCCGACGCCTACACGGAGACGACCGAGTCCACCTACCTGGTCACCGCCGTGGACGTGCGCAACCCGCGCCTGAAGGGAAGCCTCGTCGCGTACGGCAGCTCCGTGGTCGACGGCGTCGGCTCCACGAACTGCGGACCCGGTTGCACCCAACTGGGCACCCATCGCAGGTGGACCGACGACCTCGCCCGGCGGATCACCGCGGAACTGCCTCCCGCACGCCGGCTCGCAGTGGCCAACGCCGGCGTGAACGGCACCACCAGCGCCGCCGGCTGCCCGGATCTCGCCGAGCACCTGCGGGGGCTCGACGCGGGAGCACGCCTGGAGAGGGACGTCCTCGCACTCCACGGTGTCACCGGAGTCCTCTACTACTACGGAACCAACGACCTGCCCGCCGGATGTGACGCGGAACAGGTGCTGGCGAGCTATCGCGACACCTTCCGGCGTCTGCACGCAGCCGGGATCAAGGTGTACGTCACTCCGGTGACCCCGAGGCCGGGCTACACGGACGAGCACAACGAAATCCGGCACGCCGTCAACACGTTCGTCTCGAAGTGGAACAACTGCAGCGGCACCTGTGACGGCATCATGGGTTTCGACCAGGTTCTCAAGGACCCGTTGAGGCCCAACGCCATCAACCCGTCCTACGACACCGGGGACGGTGTCCACGCGAACATCGCGGGCCAGCAGGCATTGGCCGACACCCTCTCGCTGCCGATGCTCGCATCCTCCGCGGACCGGTGACAGCGTCCTGGAACAGGCCGTGAGGGGCGCGAGGGCCGCTGCCCGTCGCACGCGCGGTCACGTCCCGGGGCCGGCCCGATGCCGCCCGGGACATGACTCGACGCCTGCTGCCTGCCGGCTGCGAAGTGATGGGCCGTCCGGGGGCCGATCGCCGGCGTCGCGCTGGTGACGAGAGGGCGGTGCGGCTCATGAAGCCTGTGTGAGCAGGCAACTTCCGGGAAGTCTGACGAATGGCGAGCACACCACGTGCCCGGATTCGGAGAACCATGGTGACGTACGATCAGGATTTCGCCCAGCGGCTTCGGGAGGAGCTCGAGGACGCGATAGGCCACTACATGGTGGCGGTGGCGAGCAAGCTCCTCGATGACGGGCTTCCGGTGGCGAGCGTCTCCGCCTTCGGTTCGTACGACGATCCGGGCCAGGAGGACTTCGACGGTGACGTCGAGGGCAGTGTGGAATTTACGCAGGCGTTCCAACGGGGCCTGTCCACCGAGGAGGGTGGCGCGGGTCTTCTCTGGTGCGGCGTCTCCGGCTGGTGCCTCTTCCGCACACCGCGCGGATCAGGGCAGGTGCTCATGGACTCGGCCCGCTGGATGGGCGCCGGCCTGCTGCCGACGCCGGCACGAGTCGCCGCCTTCCTCTCCGAAGTACGACTGGATCCCTCGGTCGCGGGCAGCGACGAGCGGCCGTTCTACCGTGCACCGCGCAGCGAGCTCCAGGCCCTGCTCGACAGGCTCCAGGGGCTCGACAGCGGCCGGGACGCCGAAGAGCGCCACTTCGACCATCGGTTCGTGAGCGTGAGGACCGACTTCTACCGGCGACGCGTCTCCGAAGCGCTCACCGCGCCGAAGCAGGACATCGTCGACCTGTCACTGCACACGGGCGAACTCGACTCCCTCGTGCGGTTCCTGGAGTACGTAGAGGGCGTGGCGCCGAGCCATGAGGCCCGCGAGCTGGCGCGGAGACTCGGTTCGGACCTCTCGCTGAGAGCGAGAGACGGCCGCGGGAGCCATCACGAGCACCGGTCGGCCTTCGACTACGCGGTGTCCGCCGGGTCGCGTGACGAGTCGCAGGGCTGATCGCTCCGTCCTTCGGCGGACACGGTCGACGCCGGCACCCTCGCATAGGTTGGCCGCCTCACCCGACGCACCACCACGAGGACCGGCCCATGCGCAGCAGTACCAGGATCCGCCTGATCGAGCCCGGCGACGCCGCCCCCATCGCCGCACATCGGACGCGGGACGTCGAGGCCTTCCGGCGGTGGGAACCCGCCCAGCCGGCCGACTTCTTCACCCCCGAAGGCCAGGCGGAGCGCATAGACAGGCTGCTGACCGGATTCCGGGCCGGCGGGGTCTGGCCCGGCGTGGTGCTGGCCGACGACCAGGTGATCGGGCAGGTCACCGTCGGCGGCATCCTGCCGCAGCCGCACCTGCGCCGCGGCTCCGTCGGATACTGGATCGCCGGAGCCGCCCAGAACCAAGGGCATGCCGGGCGCGCCGTCGGGCTCGTGCTCCGGGTGATGACGGACGAACTGGGTCTGCACCGCGCCGAGGCGTCCACCAATCTGGAGAACCTCCCGTCGCAGCGGGTACTGCGCCGCAACGGATTCAGCCCGTACGGGGTCGCGCACTCCTCGATCTTCCTCGACGGGAGCTGGCGTGACGGGCTGCTGTGGGAGCGGATCCTCGGCGACTGAGCGCCCGCGGGGAATTCCCGGGCAGCGGCGCACGGCTCGGCCCTGTGCCGTGCGTGTCACCACGGGCACACTACGTGAGCGGTGACACCGGCGGGGACGCTTCCTGCGGTGCGGTCCAGGAGGCGAGCAGGCGCAGGGAGTCCTCCGAGGGCGAGCCGGGTTCGGCCGTGTAGACGGTGAGGGTGAGGCCGGGTTCGGCGGCCATGTCCAGGCCCTCATAGGCGAGGGTGAGGTCTCCGACGGCCTGGTGGCGGAAGCGTTTCGTGCCGGAGCCGTGATGGCGTACGTCGTGAGCACCCCAGCGGGTGCGGAACTCGTCGCTGCGGGTGGACAGCTCACCGACGAGATCGTGCAGGTCCTTGTCGTGGGGGTTGCGTCCGGCCTCGGTGCGCAGGATGGCGACGGTGACGTCGGCGGCCGGCTCCCAGTCGGGGTAGAAGCGGCGGGAGGCGGGGTCCAGGAAGGTGAACCGGGCGAGATTCCCCTGGTTGGCCGGGGTGGCGTGGATATCGCTGTAGAAGGCGTGGGCGAGTGCGTTCGTGGCGAGCACGTCCATGCGGCCGTTACGGACGAACGCGGGCCCGGCGGTGATCGCGTCCAGGGTCCACCGCAGGCTGCGGTGCGGCACCCACTGTCCCGTGGAGCGCCGGCGCCGGGGGCGGGTGAGCGCGTCGGAGCCGTCAGCAGCCTGTGCGAGATGGAGCAGGTGCGCGCGCTCGGCATCGTCGAGCCGCAGGGCTCGGGCGACGGCCTCCAGGACGGTCGGTGAGACCCCGGCGAGGCTGCCGCGCTCCAGCTTCGCGTAGTACTCCACGCTCATGTCGGCGAGGGCCGCGACCTCGCTCCTGCGCAGGCCGGGGACGCGCCGCCGGCTGCCGGAGGGCAGGCCGGCCAGCTCGGGGGTTATCTTCGCGCGCCGCGAGGTGAGGAACTCGCGGACCTCTTCACGGTTGTCCACACCTCGACAGTACGTCCCGCACGCCGGCGCAGGGGTGTACCGGCGGTACACCCCTTGACGGTGACTCGCTGCGCCCTCGAAATGCGGGTTACCTGGATGACGTGGTGCTTTTCGCTGCTGCCGTGCACACGGCCTGCGGCGGGTGGCACCCCGGCCCAGCGGGCGGCTCGCCGTCCGGACAGGCCCCGCACCCGCACCCGGCGGCTGCCCGCACCCCGGCAGCACGTCCTCCGTCCCATCAAGGAGCCCCTCATGCGCGGAGCAGTCATCCACGCCCCCGGCGACGTCCGCTTCGAGACCCTGGACGACCCGAAGATCCTCGACCCGACGGACGCGATCATCCGCACCGCCGTCACCTGCGTGTGCGGCTCGGACCTGTGGGCCTGGCGCGGCCTGGAGCCGATCGGCGATCCCCACCCGATGGGGCACGAGTACGTCGGCTTCGTGGAGGAGGTCGGCAGCGAGGTCACCTCGGTTGAGCCGGGCCAGTTCGTGATCGGCTCGTTCGCCACCTCGGACAACACCTGTGCGAACTGCCGCAACGGATTCCAGTCCAACTGCGTGCACCGTGAGTTCATGAGCACCTGCCAGGCCGACTACGTACGCATCCCCCATGCGCAGGGGACCCTGGTGGCCACCGACGAGCACCCGGCCGAGGAACTGTGGCCGAGCCTGCTGGCCGTGTCCGACGTCATGGGCACCGGCTGGTGGGCGGCGGACGCCGCCGAGGTCGGACCCGGCTCCACCGCCGTCGTGGTCGGTGACGGCGCGGTCGGCCTGTCCGCCGTGATCGCGGCCAGGGAGATGGGCGCGGAGCGGATCATCGTGATGAGCCGCCACGCCTCCCGCCAGAAGCTCGCCCGCGAGTTCGGTGCCACCGACATCGTCACCGAGCGGGGCGACGAAGGCATCGCCCGGGTCAAGGACCTCACCGGCGGTATCGGCGCCGACAGCGTGCTGGAATGCGTCGGCACCGCGCAGGCCATGCAGCAGGCACTCCACTCCGCACGGCCCGGCGGCAACGTCGGCTTCGTCGGCGTCCCCCACGAGGTCGCCGTCGACGGGCAGGAACTCTTCTTCTCCCACGTCGGCCTGCGCGGCGGCCCCGCCCCCGTCCGCCGCTACCTGCCCGACCTGATCGACCGCGTGCTGACCGGCCGCATCGAGCCGGGCAAGGTCTTCGACCTCAGCCTGCCGCTGGACCAGGTCGCCGAGGGCTACAAGGCCATGGACGAGCGCCGCGCCACCAAGGCCCTCCTCAAGCCCTGACGCCGCACACTGCTCCTCGTCCCGGGGCCGGGGCAGCCGCCGCCCCGGGCCCTCACCGGAAGGACCCCCTCGTGACCACGTTCGCTCTCATCGGTGCCGGCCCCGGCCTGGGGCTGGCGACGGCCCGCCGGTTCGGCGCCGCCGGCCACGGAGTCGCCCTGATCTCCCGCAGCGCCGGCCACCTCGACGCGCTCACGGCCGAGCTCGGCCGTGACGGTGTCCGGGCCCGCGGCTTCCCCGCCGACGTCCTCGACCCCGCATCCCTCACGGCGGCCCTCCGGGAGGCCGCCGAGGAGCTGGGGCCGGTCGAGATCCTGCAGTACAGCCCGGTGCCCCGCGCCGACTTCATGAAGCCGGTGCTCGACACCACCGCCACGGACCTCGACGACCCCCTGGCCTTCTCGGTCAAATCCCCCGTCACCTGCGTGAACGCGGTCCTGCCCGGAATGCGGGCCCTGGGCCGGGGCACCCTGTTGTTCGTCAACGGCGGCAGCGCGGTGCAACCGCATCCCGAGCGTGCCGGCACATCGATCGCGTTCGCCGCCGAGAGCGCCTACGCGCGCATGCTGCACGACGCCCTGGCCGGCGCGAACATCCACGCCACCCAGCTGATCATCCCCGGGGCGATCAGTCCCGACGCCGAGCACAGCAGCCCCGGAGCCCTCGCCGAGCGCCTGTACACCCTGCACATCGAGCGCAGCGGCTTCCGGCACTACGCCGAGCCGATGCCCCACTGACCCCGGCAGGACGAGGTCCACCGGACGGATCGGGCCGCACTCCTGCCCGCACGACAAGGAGCGGCGACATGCCCCGGCAGTCCGCGCCGAAGGAACTGGAGGCGCTCGTGCCCGATCTCGTCGAGGTGATCACCCACCTGTCCGTCCACGCCGGCCGGCCCAACCCCATGACCGCGGTCAGCCAACTCGAGAAGATCGCCGACGAGCGCGACGCCTGACCCCGGCGCGTCCACCCGCCGGCGTTCCCCGCACCACCGACCGACCAAGGAGCACCCGCCGTGGAACACATCACCCGGACCCCCACCGCCAAGGCCCCGGCCGAGCGCTTCACCGGCGACGTCTACCTCAACATGATCGAGACCCCCGCCGAACCGGCCCGGCTGGCCTCCGCCCTGGTGCGCTTCACCCCGGGCGCCCGTACCGGCTGGCACTCCCACGCCAACGGCCAGACCCTGTACATCACCGACGGCGCAGGTCTGGTCGGCACCCGGGACGGCGATGTCGTACGGGTGGCTGCGGGCCAGACCGTCAAGTGCCCGCCCGGGGAGGAGCACTGGCACGGCGCCACCGACACCACCTTCATGGCCCACATCGCCATGGTCGTCGGCGACGCCGACGGCGACGGCACCACCTGGCTGGAGCCCGTCACCGACGAGCACTACGCCGCGGCGCTCACCACCGCCACCCGCTGAGGGCTGCCGCGAAGCCGGCACACGTGAGGGGCCGGCCGCCCCGACGCGGGCCGGCCGACCCTCTCAGTGTGCCGAGCGGCTCGCCCCCGCGAGGCCCGGACGAATCCTGATCGCCGATGTGGGCGAATGCGCAGAACGGGACCCCGAGCGGTGCTTTGATCGTGTGAAGGGCGAGTACGCAGAGGCCTTCGGCGAATCGCGGGCAGCTGTCCCGTCGAGACTGTGGGCTCCCCGACGGGCCGGGGATTAGGTTGGCGGGAGACGCTCCGGGCAGCCGGACTCGTGATGGGGGCGAGCATGACCATGCAAAAGGGAACGAACGTCGCGGTGCCGGCGCAGGCCGTGCGGGTCGAGCTGGGCTGGCGTACCTCACCCGGAGCCCCCGACGTGGATGCCTCGGCGCTCCTCCTGGTGTCGGGAAAGGTGCGCAGCGACGCGGACTTCGTCTTCTACAACCAGCCGGCGCACGGGTCCGGCGCGGTGCGCCACGAGGGCAAGCGAACCGCCGGGGACGCCGTCACGGACAGCCTGGCCGTCGACTTCGCGCGGATGGAGCCGGTGATCGACCGCGTCGTGGTGGCGGCCTCGGCGGACGGCGGCACCTTCGGGCGGGTGGCCGGCCTCTACGTGAGGATCGTGGACGCGGCCGACGGCTCCGAGATCGCGCGCTTCGAGAGCGCGGACGCGACGGTCGAGACGGCATTCATCCTCGGTGAGCTGTACCTGCGCCAGGGCGCCTGGAAATTCAGGGCGGTGGGACAGGGCTACGACACCGGACTGGCGGGCCTCGCGACGGACTTCGGCATCTCCGTCGACGAGCCGCAGCAGGCCCCGCAGCCGCAGAGGGCGCCCCGGCCCCCGGCACGCCCGGCCGTACCCCGGGCCGCCCCGGCGCCGCCGCCCGTGCCTCCCGTCGTGCAGGCCGTGCGGCTGACCAAGGTCACCCTGACGAAGGACGCCCCTTCGGTGTCGCTGTCGAAACAGGGCGGAACGTCCGGAGCCCTGCGCGTCAACCTCAACTGGGAAGTGCGCAAGCAGTTCAAGAGCTGGGGCGCGAAGCTCGGCAGAGCCGTCGCCGTGCACGCCGACCTGGATCTCGATCTCTGCGCACTGTACGAACTCACCGACGGGAGCAAGGGAGTCGTCCAGGCACTCGGAAACGCCTTCGGTTCCCTCGGGCAGCCTCCCTACATCCACCTCGACGGGGACGACAGGACCGGCGCGGTGTCCACCGGTGAGAACCTCACGATCAACCTCGACCACAAGGACCGGCTGCGCCGTGTGCTGATCTTCGTCACCATCTACGAAGGTGCCCGGAGCTTCGCCGATCTGCACGCCACGGTCACGCTCCAGCCCCAGAACGGCGCGGCGATCGACTTCTCGCTCGACGAGTGCACCGTGCCGTCCACCGTGTGCGCGCTCGCGCTGATCACGAGCAACGGGGGAGACCTCACCGTGCAGCGCGAGGCGCGCTACCTCGTTCCCCAGCGGGGGGTGAGCCCCCAGCGGACCATAGACGCCGCCTACGGATGGGGCATGAACTGGACCCCCGGGCGTAAATGAGCCCTGCCCCGGCGGGGCTCAGCCTTCCGGTGCGGCCTCCGGGCGGGCGTACGTGCGCCCCTTCCAGGCCGCACCGCGCCCCCGGTGGTGCTGCACAGCCGAATCCATCGTCATCAGGAGATAGAGGGCCGCGGTGAAGGGCAGCAGCGGCGCCAGCCACAGCGACTGCCGGTAGTACCCGAGCATGGGCATGTACGTCCCCGCCATCACCGCCCAGGCCGCCCCGCCCGCCGCCGCGGCCACCGGATCGCCCGACAGCAGCCCGGCGAACACCGCTGCGGGCGGCGCGACGTAGACGAGGCCGAGGCCGAGGACCGTGCCGGCCAGTAGCACGGGGCTGTGCCGCAGTTGTGCGTACGCGCTGCGCGAGACCATCCGCCACAGGTCGGGGAGGCCCGGGTACGGCCGCACGCTGTCCACCCGGTCCGCCAGCCCCAGCCAGATGCGGCCGCCGGAGCGGCGCACCGCCCGCGCCAGTGACACGTCGTCGATCACCGCCTGACGGATGGACTCAGGGATGCGGGCCCGCTCGGCGGCACCGGCACGCAGCAGCACACAGCCGCCCGCCGCCGCGGCGGTCCGCGATCCCGCAGCGTTCACCCGGCGGAACGGGTACAGCTGCCCGAAGAAGTAGACGAAGGCCGGCACGACCAGCCGCTCCCAGGTGCTCGTCACCCGCAGCCTGGCCATCTGCGACACCAGGTCGAACCCGCCCGCGCCCTCGGTCCCGGCCGCCGCGACGAGTTCTCGCAGGCTGTCCGGTTCATGTGCGATGTCGGCGTCGGTCAGGAGCAGGAATTCGGGCTTCCGCTGCCGTGCCTGTGCCATCCCGTGCCGCAGCGCCCACAGTTTGCCCGTCCAGCCGGGCTCCGGCTCACCGGGGGCGACCACTGTCAGCGGCAGACCTCCGCACCGCTCGGCCAGCGCCCGGGCCAGCTCGCCCGTGCCGTCCCCGCTGCAGTCGTCGACCAGGAAGATCTCCGCGTCACCGGGATAGTCCTGGGCCAGCAGGGTCGGCAGGCTCATGGGCAGGACATCCGCCTCGTTTCTCGCCGGTACGACCACGGCCACCGAGGGCCAGCGTGCCGGTTCCCCGCGCACGGGGAGCCGTTGGTCGGTCCGCCAGAAGAACCCCTGGCCCAGCAGCAGCCACACCCACACGGTCAGTGAACACACGGCGATCCAGGCAAGGGCGCTCATCCGTCGAAGTCTGCCCCACTCCGAAGGTGCCGCAAGGGCTGTCGACTATGGTGACCGGGTGAAGATCGCACTCATGGACTCGGGAATCGGCCTGCTCGCGGCAGCGGCCGCCGTACGCCGGCTGCGGCCCGACGCCGATCTGGTGCTGTCGTCGGATCCCGGCTCGATGCCCTGGGGCCCCCGTACGCCCGAGGACGTGACCCAGCGCGCGCTCGCCGTGGCGCGCGCGGCGGCGGCCCACCGGCCGGACGCCCTGATCGTCGCCTGCAACACCGCCTCCGTCCACGCCCTGCCCGCCCTCCGTGCCGCACTGGAGCCCGGGCTGCCGGTCATCGGTACGGTCCCGGCGATCAAGCCGGCCGCCGCGGGTGGCGGCCCCTTCGCCATCTGGGCCACGCCGGCGACCACCGGGAGCCCCTACCAGCGAGGGCTGATCAACGACTTCGCCCGCTCCGCGGACGTGACCGAAGTGCCCTGCCCCGGGCTCGCCGACGCCGTCGAGCACGCTGACGACGAGGCGATCGACCGTGCGGTGGCCGCCGCGGCCGCGCTCACCCCGGCCGGCGTGACGGACGTCGTCCTCGGCTGCACCCACTACGAGCTGGTGGCCGGACGCATTCGCACCGCCGTGGAGGGCGACCGCCCCGGCCGGGCGCTGGTGCTCCACGGTTCGGCCGACGCGGTGGCCGCCCAGGCGCTGCGCCGTATCGGGGCGGACCCCGCTCCGTCGGCCGAACCGTCCGGCACCCTCACCGTTCTCCTCGGCGGACGCACCGCAGATCTCACCGAACCCGCTCTGGCCTACGCCGAGGGCCTGCTCCTCAAGGACGTCAGCCCCGCGATCTGACGCCGTCCGGCGCCCCGCCGGGGCCGCGCACCCCCTCCGAACAGGCGGGAACGTGGGTACGCTGCTTGGCATGAGGGACCACCCCGGCAACACCCGGCACGGTTCGAGCCAGGCCCCGAGCACGGTCTGGACGGGACGGGCGACCAATCGCTTCCAGTGGCTGCTCGCGGCTGTGGGGGCAGGGTGCCTGGCGCTCGGGATCGAACTGGCTGTCGACTCGGCCTGGAGCGCCGGGATCGCCCCCCTGCTCATGTCCGTCATCGGCTGTGTCGCCGCCGGACTCCTGATCCTCTTCGGGACCCTGGCGTTCGTCCATGTCGCGGTGAAGGTCGACGGCGACGCCCTCGAGGTGCGCTGCGGTCACGCCGGACTGCCCAGGCGCCGGATCCTGCTCACCCATGTGGTGGGCGCTGACTTCGCGCCCAAGGTCACCCCGCGCCAGTGGGGCGGCTGGGGCTACCGCTGGCGACCCGACCAGGGCACAGCCGTGGTCGTGCGCCGGGGGGAGGCCCTGGTGCTCCTGCTGGGGGACGGCAGGACCTTCACCGTCACGGTGGACGACGCGGAGGCCGCCGTGCGATTCATCCGCGACCGTCTGCACCTCCCGGTCACCGGGAAGGCCGCGGGTCCCACCGGATCCTGACCCCGGCCGGGCCTCGCTGCCCGCCGCCGGAGCGGCTGACGTCCTCACAGCCGCTCACCGTAGACTCCGGCAGGTGAGCGCCACCATCACCACCGCCGAACCGCCGCCCGCCCCCGTGTCCCGCAGCAGGAAGCTGTGGCCGCGGCTCGTCCGGCCGGCCGCAGCCGTCCTGTCCGGTGCGCTGCTCTACGCGAGCTTCCCGCCCCGGCCCCTGTGGTGGCTGGTGCTGCCCGGCTTCGCCCTGCTGGGCTGGGTCCTGACCGCCCGCAGGGTGCGCGCCGCGCTGGGGCTCGGCCTCCTCGCGGGCCTCGGCTTCATGCTTCCGCTGCTGCACTGGACGGGCGAGGAGGTCGGCCCCGTCCCCTGGCTCGCCCTCGCGCTCGCCGAAGCCCTCTTCATCGCCATCGGCTGCGTCGGTGTCTCCGTGGTCTCCCGGCTCCCGTACTGGCCCGTCTGGGCAGCGGCCGTCTGGACCCTCGACGAGGCGCTCCGGGCTCGCGTCCCGTTCGGCGGCTTCCCCTGGGGCAAGATCGCCTTCGGCCAGGCCGACAGCGCGTTCCTGCCGCTCGCCGCGCTCGGAGGCACCCCCCTGCTCTCGTTCGCCGTCGTGCTGTGCGGCTTCGGGCTCCTGGAGGCAGTCCGGCAGGTCCGCCGCTACCGCGCCACCGGCACGGTTCCCCGCTCCGCCGTGATCGCGGCGGCCGTCGCCGTCGCAGCCCCCGTCGCCGCGGCGCTGGCCGCCCTCCCGCTCGTGGACGACTCGCCCGAGGACGGCACCGCCACGGTCGCGGCGGTCCAGGGCAACGTGCCGCGCCTGGGACTCGACTTCAACTCCCAGCGCAGGGCGGTCCTGGACAACCACGCGAACAGGACGGAACAGCTCGCACGGGACGTGAAGGCGGGGAAGGTGGCCCAGCCCGACTTCGTCCTCTGGCCGGAGAACTCCTCGGACCTCGATCCCTACCGCAACCCCGACGCCCGCGACGTCATCGACCGGGCCGTGCGGGCCATCGGCGCCCCCACCGTCATCGGCGCCGTCCTCGCCCCCGACACCGGACCGCTCCGCAACACCCTCATCCAGTGGGATCCGAAGAGCGGCCCCGTGGACACCTACGACAAGCGGCACATCCAGCCGTTCGGCGAGTACATGCCGATGCGCTCCGTCGCCCGGATCTTCAGCAAGGACGTCGACCGGGTGCAGCGGGACTTCGGCTCCGGCAGCAAGGTCGGCGTGTTCGACCTTGCGGGCACCAAGGTCGGCTTCGTGACCTGCTACGAGGCCGCGTTCGACGACGCCGTGCGCGACACGGTCAAGGACGGCGGACAGCTGATCGCCGTACCGAGCAACAACGCGACCTTCGGGCGCAGCGAGATGACCTACCAGCAGCTGGCGATGAGCCAGGTGCGGGCGGTCGAGCACGGGCGGTCCGTCGTCGTGCCCGTCACCAGCGGCGTCAGCGCGGTGATCCGCCCGGACGGCACGATCGTCGAGAAGACGAAGATGTTCACCCCTGACGCCCTGGTCGACGAGGTGCCCCTGCGTTCCTCGCTCACGCCCGCCACCCGGATGGGAACCCTCCCGGAGGGCGTCCTGGCACTGCTCGCCGTGGCCGGGCTCGGCTGGGCGACGGCCCGCGCGGTGCGCGCGAGGAAGGACCTCACGGCCGGCCCTCGGAGCACCTCGGCGGCCACGTAGGCTCGTCGCATGGCTACTCCAGACTTCATCCGGGACATCCGTGCCACCGCCGGTCACCAGCTGCTTCTGCTGCCGGGGGTCACCGCGGTCGTCTTCGACGACGCGGGCAGGGTGCTGCTCGGCCGGCGGTCCGACACCGGCAAGTGGTCGGTCATCGGAGGCATCGGGGAGCCGGGTGAGGAGCCGGCGGTGACCGCCGAGCGTGAGGTGTACGAGGAGACGGCCGTGCACTGCGTCGCCGAGCGGGTCGTGCTCACCCAGGCGCTGAAGCCGGTGCAGTACGCCAACGGTGACCGGTGCCAGTACGTCGACATCACCTTCCGCTGCCGGGCCACCGGCGGCGAGGCGAGGGTGAACGACGACGAGTCGCTGGAAGTCGCGTGGTTCGACGTCGACGCGCTGCCGCCGCTGAGCGAGTTCTCGCTGTTCCGGATCAAGCAGTCCCTCACCGACGGCCCCACCTGGTTCGCGCGCACGACCGGCGCCTGACCCTCGGGGCCGCCGCACGGGAAGCGGCGTTCCGGCGACCTCCCCAGGTGCGCGGAACGGTCGCTTCCCGTTTGTGCCCTCCCGGAGCTCGCGCGTCCTGGGTGACCTCGGGACCGTCTCACCCGGAAGCGGGCGCGCAAACCTGACGGCCTGTGGAGAGTCGCCGGGGCGAGGTCGGACCGGCTCCGTGAGGAAGCCCGTTGTCCGCACGGCGTCCTCCGTACGCTCCCGCGGTGAAAATACGTCCCCGAAGCATGTGTGAAGCATCTGTGAAGGGGCACGCGGTGCTCATGCTTCCTGTCGTACTCGTACTCCTCGTCGGCCTTGTGCTCGTCTGGGCCGGATTCGCGCTCGAGAAGGCGTGATGGATCGCGGCCAGGGCGCCCATGGCACCGCCTCCGGGTGTGCGCTCCGGGCCGGCCCGACGAGCCAGGTATGCCCAGGTTGCGGGTGCTTCGACGGGCGCCGCCGGGGCCGGGGCGGGGCGCTGCCCGGTGCCCGTTCGCGGGCCGGAAGTGCTCGGCCGGGCACGGCGTGACGGTGGTTGCCGCCGTGCCGGGCGGGATGCCCTCCAAGGCGCCTCGACGATGACATACGCTGCGCAGGAACTGTGATGACGGCATGAGAGAAGGGGTCACTTCGGTGGCAGAGCAAGAGATATCCACCCGCCTGGTGACGCTGCTCACGGAGCAGCGGGAGTCGCTCGAAGCCGCGTGGGTGCAGACGGTTTCGCGCACCCTGCGCGGGCGCATCTCCCTGTCGGAGCTGGACCGTGAGCTGCGAGAGCTGTACTCCGCGCTGGTGGAGGGCCTCCGGACCGGCGGATTCGACTGGCAGGGCGACAAGTACGCCGAAGTCCGCGCCCTCCTCGGCGAACTGTCCCGTAACCGGGCGCGGCAGGGCTTCACGCCGACCGAGACGGCGATCAGCGTGCTCGCCTGCAAGGAGATCCTCGAACCGACGACGGAGACGGCGGCCGAGGACATCCATGCCTACCTCCGGCTGAGCCGTCTCGCGGACGCCCTGGGGCTCCACACCCTCGAGGTGTACGCCAAGACGCGTGAGGAGATCATCAGCGCCCAGTCCGAGCAGCTGATGGAGCTGTCCACCCCGGTGGTGAAGCTGTGGGAGGGCGTCGTCGCCGTTCCCCTGGTCGGCACCCTCGACTCGGCGCGCACGCAGGTCGTGATGGAGAAGCTTCTCCAGACCCTCGTGGACACCGGCTCCGACCAGGCGATCATCGACATCACCGGCGTTCCCGCCGTCGACACCGAGGTCGCCCAGCACCTGCTCAAGACCGTGGTCGCCGCCCGGCTGATGGGCGCCGAGTGCACGATCTCGGGCATCCGCCCACAGATCGCCCAGACGATCGTGGCGCTCGGCATCCAGTTCGGTGACATCGTCACCAAGGCGACGCTCGCCGACGCGCTCAAGCACGCTCTGCGACGTAACAGCGTCGAACTCGCCCTGCCCGGAGGACGAGCATGACCGAGCGGGTTCCCGTGCTGAAGATCGGCGACGTCCTGCTGGTCTCCATCCAGGTCGACCTCGAGGACCAGACCGTCCTCGACCTGCAGGACGATCTCGCGGCGAGGATCGTGGCGACCGGGGCGTCCGGCGTGGTCATCGACATCACCGCGGTGGAGATCGTCGACTCGTTCGTCGGCCGCATGCTCGCGACCACGGCAGCCATCTCGCGCATGCTGGACGCCGAGACCGTCGTGGTCGGAATGCGGCCGGCCGTCGCCATCACACTCGTGGAGCTGGGCCTCTCGCTCGGCGGCGTCCGCACGGCTCTCACCCTGGAGAAGGGGCTCGACATGCTTGCCCGGCCCGACAGCCGTCCTCCGGCCAAGCCGTGAGCGGGTTGCGGCCCGCCCCCGACGCCGACCACGAGACAGTCACGATCGGCTCGAACGACGACGTGGTCCGAGCCCGCCAACTGGTGCGCACCCTCGCCCAGCGGTGCAAGCTCTCCCTGGTCGACCAGACCAAGCTCGTCACCGCTGCGAGCGAACTCGCGCGCAACACCCTGGTGTACGGAGGCGGAGGCGTCATGCGCACCGGACTCGTCCGCAAGGACAGCCGGGTGGGCGTCACGGCCGTCTTCGAGGACTCCGGCCCCGGCATCCCGGACCTGGACCTGGCCCTGACCGACGGCTGGACGTCCGGCGGCGGGCTCGGCCTGGGCCTCAGCGGAGCCCGGAGGCTGGTGGACGACTTCACCCTCGACACCGAGGTCGGCCGGGGCACGCAGGTTGCGGTGACCAAATGGGCCCGCTGAACCCGCCCCTGCTGGAATCCGAGGACATCGCCTGGTTCCGTGACGACGAGTCGCTCCCCGCGTCGACGAGAGGAGCCGCCGCGGCGCTCGCCAGGCGCCTCGGGTTCGACGAATCACGCTGCGCCGAGGTCGCGCTCGCCGTGAGCGAGGCCGCGTCGAACCTGCGCAAGCACGCCGTCGACGGAGCGCTGCTGCTGCGGGTCGTGCGTACGGAACACGACGCCGGCCTCGAATTCGTCACGACGGACGAGGGCCCCGGCATGTCCGACGTCGACAAGTGCCTGGTGGACGGTTCGTCCTCGGCGGGCACGCTGGGGATAGGCCTGGGGGCGATCGTCCGCCTCGCCGACACCTTTGACGTGCACTCACTGCCGGGAAAGGGCACGTCCATGTCCGCCCGGTTCTGGACGAAGGACGCCGCACGCCGTGCCGCCGCACTGGGAGAGCCCGTCGTCGCCGGACTCACCCGGCCCATCACCGGCGAATCCGTGTGCGGGGACGCCTGGGCCGCGCGCGCCGTGGGCGGCCGTGAGCGCGAACCGGAGCCCACAGCCGCACGGAGGGTGACGGGACGCGCTTCCTCCGACGAGCCGCTCGGGTGGGCGGCGCTGACGGGATTCCGGCCGGAGCCGGAGCGGGCGCGGCCTGAACGGGCTGCACGGGGACGGACGAGTGGGGCCGAGGGGCCCGCCCTGCTGCTGATGTTCTGTGACGGACTCGGTCACGGCCCCCTCGCGCACCGTGCCGCCCAGACCGCCGTCACGGCGTTCCGCGACAGCCGGGCGGAAGATCCCGAGGGCGTGCTCACCGACCTGCACAAGGCCCTCCGCGGAAGCCGTGGGGGAGCGGTCGCCGTCGTGCGCGTCGAACCGGAGAAGAAGTGCCTGTACTTCTGCGGCGTGGGCAACGTGAGCACCTTCGTCGTCGACTCGGACACCGACGTCAGGCGTTCCCTCCTGTCGTCGCCCGGGATCGTGGGCCACCAGCTTCCGACGCTTCGTGCGGTGCGACAGGAACTCCCGCGCCACGGCGGCGTGGTCATGCACTCCGACGGGCTCACCGAGCGATGGCAGCCGGCCGCCATGCCCGGCTTCCTGGAGCACACCCCGCTGGTGGCCGCCGCTCAGCTGCTCCGTGAGGCAGGGATACGCAGGGACGACGCAGGCGTCGCCGTACTGAAGGGGAGCTGGTGAGTTCGACCGCGGCCGACGGCACCATTCACCTGGTGACGATAGCCATCACCACCGAACAGGACATCTTCGCCCTTCGCCGCAGCGGCAAAGCGGCTGCCGAGGCTCTCGGTGTCGAGCGGCAGGACCAGGTACGCCTGGCGACCGCGCTGAGCGAGCTCGGCCGTGATCTGCTCGGCTCGTCCGACCTGAGGGTCGCCCTGAGCACGGGACAGGGCACACAGCCCGTGCTGCGGGCCGCCCTCCACTGGGCGGACGGCCCGGGCCCCGGCGACGAGTCGCTGCGGGCCGCCTCCCGCCTGGTCCAGGTGCACCACGAGGGACACAGCCGGTCGCTGCTGATCGAGCAGCAGCTCACGGCGGGCGCACAGACCGCCGAAAGCGTGCAGAGGGCGCGGGATCTCCTCGTGCAGCAGAACGGCGGCAGCGTTCTCGAGGACGCCCGGGCCCAGACCAGCGACCTGATCGCCGCCCTGGAGGAGTCGCGGGCACAGAGGGAGGAACTCCGCCGCCTCAACGAGGAGCTGGAGGAGACCAACAGAGGAGTGGTCGCCCTCTACTCCGAGCTGTCCGAGGAGCTTGAGGAGACCAACAGAGGGGTGGTCGCCCTCTACGCGGAACTGGACGAGAAGTCGCACCAGCTGAGGGTGGCCAGCGAGGCCAAGACACGGTTCTGGGCGAACGTGAGCCATGAACTGCGTACGCCGGTCAACTCCGTGGTGGGCCTCGCCCGGCTCCTCCTCGACCCTGACTCCGGCGAGCTCGACGAGGAACAGCGCAGGCAGATCTCCCTGATCTCCAGCTCCGGCCATACGCTGCTCGCCCTCGTCGACGAGCTCCTGGACGTCGCCAAAGCCGAGTCGGGCCGACTCGAACCGCACATGGCGCAGATCGACCTGCGGGCCGTACTGGGCCAGCTGCGCGGAACGCTGAAGGGGTACGGCGCGCAGGACGAGGTGGACCTGTCGGTCGCCACCTCCGGTCCTCCGCTCGTCACCGACGAGGTGATGCTCACCCGGATCCTGCGCAACCTCCTGTCCAACGCCCTCAAGTTCACGGAGCACGGCACCGTGAGCCTCGACGTCGAGGCCGACGACGGTCCGGGGGGCAACCACGTGGTCTTCACGGTGGCGGACACGGGGATCGGCATTCCCGAGGCGGAGCAGCAGCAGATCTTCGAGGAGTTCTACCAGGTGCGCGGGCCGCACCAGCGCGGGCGTCCGGGAACCGGTCTCGGCCTGCCCTACGCGCGCCGGCTCACGGAGCTCCTCGGCGGCAGCCTGGTGCTCACGAGCGGGCCGGGTACGGGTACGCAGGTCACCGTGAGACTGCCCGCGGGACCGGCCCCCGATGACGTGGGCGCCGGTCCTCCCACGCACAGCCCGGTCCTCGCGACGCTGGTCACCGTGGACGACGACGAGGCGTTCCGTGACACCATCCGTCCCGTCCTGGAACAGCTGGCCGGTCAGGTGGCCGAAGTCGGAGAAGGCGGCCAGGCGATCGCCACCGTCCGCACCGAACGGCCCGACGCGGTCCTCCTCGATCTGCACATGCCGGACCTCGACGGCTACGCGGTCCTGGCCGGACTCGCCGCCGACCCCGAACTGCGCGGCACGCCGGTCGTCGTCGTCACCTCGGCCCCCGCCGGATCGCTGGACAAGGAGAGACTGGCCCACGCGCGAGCCGTCCTCGACAAGTCCACGCTCAGCCTCGCGCAACTCGTCTCCGCCTTCGGAGACGTGGACAGCCCTCGCACAGCCGGAGAGGAAGACAGTGAGTAGCCACGTGCACCCGGACAGCGCCGTCGCGACGGTCATGGTGCTCGACGACAACGACACCAAGCGCTACATCGTGGGCAGCTGGCTGCGACGCGCGGGTCACACGGTGGTCGAGGCCGCCGACGGAGCCGAGGGGCTCGCCCTGCTGGCGGGGGCCTCCGAAGCGGAACTGCCGGAACTGGCGGTCGTGGACGTGCGCCTGCCGGACATGAGCGGGTTCGAGGTGTGCGAGCAGATCAAGGCGGACCCGCGCACCGCCTCCCTGCCCGTCATCCATGTGTCGGCATCGGCCGTCGAAGTGAGCGACCGCGCCCAGGGGCTGCACCGCGGAGCCGATGCCTACCTGACCGAGCCGATCGCGCCCGACGAACTGCTGGCCACGGTCACGGCGGCGCTGCGCTACGCCCGGGCCCGCCGGCGTGCCGAGCGGCTCGCCAGGCGCGTGGCCGCGCTGAACAGCAGCACCCTCGCCGTCTACGGCGCGCGGGACGGTGAGGCCTTCACCACCGCCGCCGCCGCGGGAGCGGCCGCTCTGATGTCCTCACCCGCCGTCGCCATCTCCCTGAGCCCCGACAACCGCACACTCCTGCTTGCCGCGGCTCCGCCGGCCGGGTCCGGTCCGGCGGAGGAACCGGGAGCGTCGGGTCCGCCGGCGGGGCCGGCCTGGCAGGCGGACCTGCATGTCCTGGACCTTCTCTGCGAGACGGCTCTGGGGGACGGCATCGGAACGGACACGGTGCTGCTGTCGGGCGAGCAGTGGAAGAGCCTCATGGCGCGGGACCGGTCCGGCCGGGCCGACGTGTTCCCCGGCCGGGTCGGGCTGGTTCTCGCCCGGACGAAGCAGGGACGCCCGCCGGTGGCGCTGGCGGTGGACGCCACGACGCTCGCGGGAGTCGACGACGGTGAACTCCTGTCCCAGCTGGCACAGGCGTGCGCGCTGGCCCTGGAAGCGCTCCGCAGCCAGAGCGAGGAGCACGCCCTCGTACTCACCCTGCAGCGCTCGTTCCTGCCGGACCGGCTTCCGCAGGTGCCCGGTGTGGACATGGCGGTGCGGTACGAACCGGCCGCCGATCACGCCGAGATCGGCGGCGACTTCTACGAGGCCATACAGACGCCCGGAGGCCTGATGCTGGCCATCGGAGACGTGGCCGGGCACTCCCTCCAGGCCGCCATGGTCATGGGGGAGGTCCGCCACGCGCTGCGTGCCTACGCCATCGAGGGGCACGACCCCCGGACACTGCTGAACCGTCTGGACGCGCTGCTGGTGAGACTGCGCCCCTCCATCACCGTCACGGTCTGCCTCGTCCTGGTGGAGCCGGGCGGCCGGCGGATCCACGTCGCCAACGCGGGGCACATACCGCCACTGCTGAGACGCACCGACGGTTCCACCAGCTATCTGACGGAGCACGGTCCGCTCCTCGGTCTCCAGCTTCCGCATCCTCCCGCCACCAGCCATGACGTCGCGGAGGGTTCCACACTCCTGCTGCTGACCGACGGGCTCATCGAGGTCCCCGGCGAGGACCTCGACGACAGCATGGAGGCGCTGAGCGACACGCTCCGCGGCGCGCCACAGGAACTGGAAGAGCTGTGCGACGTACTGCTCGACACCTTCGGAAAGGGAAAGACGGATGACATCGCACTGCTGGCGGCCCGGCTCCTCTGACATCCGGCGCACCCCGGCCCGCGCCCGCCGTGACCAGGGCGTCCGCGTGTCCCCATGGGGCGCTGACGGTGCCTGACCGCGCGCTGGTGCTCACAGCGGACCACAGCCCTTCCGGCGCGGTGGTCCTGAGGCTCACGGGAGAGCTCGACCACCTCACCGCCGCCCGCTTCCGAAGGGCCGTCGAGGAGATCCCCCTCCGTGCGGAGTCGCCGCTCGTCCTCGACATGACCCTGCTCACGTTCTGCGACTCGGTGGGGCTCACGGAGCTCGTCCTCGCCCACCGCAGGGCCCGGGCGGCGAGGACCTCGGTTCTGCTCGTGGGCGTGTCCAGGGAACTCGGCCACCTTCTCGCACTCACCGGCGTCGACAGGGTGCTGACCGCGGAGGAAGGCCCCTACCGTGCGCCGGGCCCAGGCGGGTGACGGCGTAAGGCCCAGGCGGAAGGCGACGTGACGGCCCCGGTGTGCGGGCTGCCCGAGTCCCCGCCCGCGGAGCGCCCTGTCGCCGAGGTCCGACACCGCCGCGCGAGGCGGCGGGCCGGGAGACGGACCTCGGCCCGCCGCCGGGTGGTGCGTCAGACGCTCCGGGCGCCGGCGGGCAGCGTCGCGCGATCCGCGGCCTCCCGGCCGCCGTCCGGTTCGATGTCCGCGAGATCCCGGCTCCTGGTCTCCTTCGCGCAGGCGATCGCGAGCACGGTCAGAAGCGCGGCGGCGATCACGTACAACGAGATCGGCGTCGAGCTGCCGAAGTCGGCCAGCAGCGCCGTGGCGATGAGGGGCGCCGGGGCGCCCGCGGCGACCGAGGAGAACTGGGCGCCGATCGACGCCCCCGAGTAACGCATCCGCGTCGCGAACATCTCCGCGAAGAAGGCCGCCTGAGGCGCGTACATGGCACCGTGGAAGATCAGCCCGACGGTGACCGCCAGCAGCAGACTCCCGAAGCTCCTGCTGTCGATCAGTGCGAAGAACGGGAACATCCACAGCGCCACGCCGATGGCGCCGACCAGGTAGACGGGCCTGCGACCGACCCGGTCCGACAGCGCGCCCCACAGCGGGATCACGGCGAAGTGCACGGCGGACGCGACGAGTACGGCGTTCAGTGCCGTCTGCTTGCTCAGCTCCGCGGACGTCGTCGCGTAGACGAGGATGAAGGCGGTGATCACGTAGTAGCTGATGTTCTCGGCCATCCGCGCACCCATGGCTATCAGCACATCGCGCCAGTGATGCCGCAACACGGCCACCAGGGGCATCTTCTCTGCCTGGGCGTCGGTGGCCTTGCGCTGCTGGGCCTGGGCCAGGGCCGCCTTGAAGACGGGCGATTCGTCGACAGAGAGACGAATCCACAGACCGATGATGACGAGAACGCCCGAAAGCAGGAAGGGTATCCGCCACCCCCAGGCACCGAACGCGGATTCGGACATGAGCGCGGTGAGGGCCGAGAGCACCCCGGTCGCGAGCAACTGCCCGGCGGGCGCCCCCGTCTGGGGCCAGGACGCCCAGAAGCCGCGCCGTTTCGCATCGCCGTGCTCCGAGACGAGCAGCACGGCGCCGCCCCACTCGCCTCCGAGGGCGAAGCCCTGCACCAGCCGCAGGACGGTGAGCAGGACGGGTGCTGCGGACCCGATGGTGGCGTGCGTCGGCAGGAGCCCGATGGCGAACGTCGCTCCGCCCATCATCAGCAGACTCAGCACCAGCAGCTTCTTGCGCCCCAGCCGGTCCCCGTAGTGCCCGAAGACCAGAGCCCCGACCGGCCGTGCGGCGAAGCCCACCGCGTAGGTGAGGAAGGAGAGGAGGGTGCCGACGAGCGGGTCGGAGTCGGGGAAGAACAGCTTGTTGAAGACCAGCGCGGCAGCGGAGCCGTAGAGGAAGAAGTCGTACCACTCCACCGTGGTCCCGACGAGGCTCGCGGCGACGATGCGGCGGAGGTTCGAGGGCGGCGGGGGAGCGGTTGCGGGGACGGTCATGGGTACCACTTCCGGACAGTTGGCGGGGACGTTTCCGTGTCGCCATACCGTAGGAAGGGGCAGGTCAGGGGCGTATGTGGCGGGACACCATAGTTCGGGGGACGGGTGTGCGTGCGGACGCTACGGAGAGACCGGGCCAGGGAGCAGCCCCCTGCCCCTGATCTGCGCACCCGCGCCGTGGACCGGACGGTCGACCTGGTCACGGGGGACGGTCTGCCCGTCATGAGGTTCGCGCCGGCCGACCGGCGGGTCGTGCACGACCTCCGCCCCGGCCGGGAGAACGCTTTCGAGAAGCTCGCCGAACCCTTCGAGATTCCGGCCGGTCCGGACGCATGCGTGGAAGGGGAACTCCGGCTGCGCGCCGCCCTGCCCAGCGTCGGCATCGTGCTGACGGCCGCACGAGGCCCACAGGCGTCCGACGGACGGATCGCCGCCCTCGCACGAGCAGCCCCCTGCGTCTCCGGCGGGTTCGTCCCGCAAAGTGGACGGGGTTAGTCCGGCCGCGCGGTGCGGTGTGCACAATGTTGCGTCCGCTGATCACGCTTTTCCGCTCACGGCTTGCCGGAGTGGGAAGCCCCCCTCACGATTGCGAAGCCTTTTCTTGTCTGTACATCCGTTCGTCCCGGTCGCGCCAGTGTCCGGCGCGGCCCCTTCCTCCCCCCACCTGTTTCCTGCACGACGCCCAGTGCTCTTCCGTCTCCCGTCGGACGGTGGCCATAGATGATGCCGATACCGCCCACGGGCCGCGAGATCTCCCTGGTGCGCTCCAGCGTGGCGGCGGTCGCGCCGCAGGCCACGGAGCTGACGGTGTACTTCTACGCCATCCTCTTCGCCCGCTATCCCGAGGTCCGGAGCCTGTTCCCCGCCAACATGGACGTGCAGCGTGACCGGCTGCTGCGCGGCCTGCTGCGCATCATCGACCTCGTCGACGACGTCGACAACCTTGTGAAGTTCTGCTCCCGGCTGGGACGCGACCACCGCAAGTTCGGGACCCTGGACGCCCACTATCCGGCGGTGGGGGAGTGCCTGCTGGCCGCCGTGGCCCGCTATGCGGGCCCGGCCTGGAACGACGAGCTCGCGGCCGCCTGGACCCGTTCGTACACCCTCGCCTCCCACGTGATGATCGCGGCCGCGGCTGATGACATGCGCTTGCGCCCGGCCACCTGGGAGGCGCAGATCATCGACCATGCGTACCGAGGACACGGAATCGCCGAGATCACCGTGCGCCCCGACCTGCCCTACCCCTTCGTGGCCGGACAGTACGTGAGCATGGAGACCCCCTGGCATCCCCGCGCCTGGCGCCACTACTCCCCGTCGCACCCGCCGCGTTCGGACGGCACGCTCACCTTTCATGTGCGGGCTGTTCCCGACGGGCCGGTGAGCAGTGCGCTGGTGTACCACGGAGCGCCGGGTCACACGGTGCGACTGGGGCCACCGCAGGGTGACATGACGCTCGGTTCGGCAGGTGACCGCGATCTGGTGTGTGTGGCGGGCGGTACCGGCCTCGCACCGATCCGTGCCCTGCTGGAGGAAGCGGCCGTCCACGGCATGCGCCGCTACGTCGACCTGTTCGTCGGAGCGCGCACCGCAGAGGAGCTCTACGGTCTCGACGACATGCTGCGTATGGCCCAGCGCCACCACTGGCTGACGGTTCGCGCGTCCGTCTCCCACCAGGAGATTCCCGGCCAGCGGGGCACGCTCCCACAGGTCCTGCGCGAATTCGGCCCCTGGGACCGGCACGAGGCCTTCCTGTGCGGCCCGCCCGTCATGGTCACCACAGCCGTTGACACCCTCCTGCGCCAGGGCACACCACGGGCCCACATCCACCACGACCCGATCGACACCCCCGTCCTCACCGCACCCCTCACCCCGCCCCGACCCAGTCTGGAGAGCGACCTGCCGTGACGCACCCCGCCACCCCCTCGCAGGGAGAGCTCCGGTTGCAGGCCCACCTCGGCACACGGGAGCGAGCCGACGCCTTCTACGACCGGCAGGTCCACGCGTACCTCACCGCGGCGATGCGGGACTTCATCCACCGCCAGTCCATGGTGTTCCTCTCCACCGCCGACGCCCGCGGGCAGTGTGACGCCACGTTCCGCGCGGGTCCCCCCGGCTTCGTCGTCGTCCTGGACGACCGGACCGTGGCCTACCCCGAGTACCGGGGCAACGGCGTCCTCGCCAGTGCGGGCAACATCACCGAGAACCCGCACATCGGACTGCTCTTCATGGACTTCACCCAGGACCACATCGGACTGCACGTCAACGGTTCCGTCAGGCTCGTCGCTGATCACGACCTCCGTGCCGCCCACCCCTGGATACCGGCAGACACCGCCCCCGGACGAAGGCCGGTGCTGTGGACGCTGATCGGCGTCCACGAGGCCTATGTGCACTGCTCCAAGCACATCCCGCACCTCGAACCCGCCCCCCGCGCCCTGTCCGCGCGTACACGTCCCAAGGACGCCGACTACTTCACCGAGGGCTTCGCCCCCGACGCCGGCGTCTCCGATCCCGGCCACGGCAGACCACTTGAGCACCCCCACGCCGGGAGGCTCGACCCCTGAGCCGGAGCCGGCCGCTGCGGACGGGCTCCCCAGGCCGGCGACGGGCCGCCACCGTGCCCCTCTCCCTGTACGGCAGGGGAGGGGCACGGTGGTGAGGCCCGCCGGTTCCCGGCGGGGCCACGCTTCAGGCTCGCCCGGTGCCGAACCATGTCTCGGCGAGCGAGTCGAGGGTGGGTTCGGGCGGCTCGGGGAGGTCCCGCAAGTACCGCGGCAGGTTGCTGTAGACGTGCAGCAGTGTGTGAGCGAGAAGCTCGCGGGGGTCGAATTCCTGCCCGTACGCCTTCATGATCCGTCCCAGAAGGCGTGGGTCGCCGCAGGAGACGTACAGGCCGATGCCGACGAAGTCGTAGGCGCGGTCCCCGATCATGGCCGGTTCGAAGTCGATGAGTCCGGTCAGCCGTCGGCTGCCGGGATCGACGATCAGGTGCTGGCGCATCACCTCGGTGTGCAGCAGGGAGCGCGGCCGGTCCGTGGTGAGCGTGACCGAGTCCAGGAAGCCGGGAATCTGCTCCAGCCACTCCGCCGGCAGTCCGCGTTCGCGTTGCCGCTCGACGGCTCGGGCGCGGCGACCCGCCAGGGCGGCGCCCCAGTCCTCGGGTCCCAGAACATCGGTCAGGGGCGCGGGGTCGAGCGAGTGCAGGACGGACAGGGCCTCCCCGACCTCGGTGACGATGCGGTCCCGGTCGGCTTCCGGAAGCCGCGGCCAGGCCTTCGCGAGGCCCTCTCCGGGGAGTTGTGACATCAGGACGTAGCGCCACCCGTTCTCGCACTCCCCGGATTCCAGCAACTCGGGTACCGGGATGGGCAGACGCCCTTGGAGGTACTCCAGGACCCGGACTTCCGTGAGGGCGTCCTGCACCCACAAGCGGGGAAAGAGCTTGAGGACGTGGCGGTCGCCGAGCGCGTAGACCGGCTCCGATCCGTCGGGGTACCGAACAGCTCGGACATCGGCGAAACCGAGCCGGGCGCAGAGATGCTCTACGCCGGGGCGGAGTGCCTCGTCGTCGGGGACGACTTCGTCCCACTGCTCATCCGTGTCCACGGCAGGTAGCATGCCGCCACGTTATTGAGCAGGCGGTGGGTTCGTAAAGATCTGCTGATGGGCGGCTGGTTCCGGGGGGTCGTGGACGGTCCCGGCATTTCGGTTCTCATAGGAGGGCCTGCACGGGCAGAACCTTTTGTCAGCGTCCCGGCTGAGTCCCGCAGACGGCCTGTGCGGCGCCCTGGTCCCGATCCGGGTGAATTTCGATCCCCCTATTCGGAAGATGTGCGGGGAAGAATGTGCGGCCCGCTGAATCGGCGGGCTGCAGGGGAAGCTCGTGCGGGGCCGCCGTCCGGTTGGGCCGCCGCTCCCGGCACGGGGCGGGACACGTGGGCAGAACGTGGGGCGGGGCACGGAATTCTCGCCAAGTCAAACATCGGGTTCAGCAATTGACAGAGCGCTGGCGGCATGCCCTCGGCGGCGTACTGAATCGCCTTCCCGGTCACATCTTCAATAATTGACAGAAAGCCGGTCGGCATGCCCTCGGTGCGCCGAAGAATCGTCAACTGTTATTCCCCGTCAGGGAATTGACACCCGCCTGATTGTTGCTTACATTCCGCTGGTCAGGTTTTCCGGACCGCACCCAAAGGTATTCATGACTGCATCCACGTTGCCGAAGTCCAGGCAGCAGTTGATTCTTGCTGTTCTCATGGTGTCCTCACTGCTCATCTGGCTGGACAACACCGTCCTGAGCACCACCCTGGAGACCCTCGCGGACCCGGTCCGCGGGCTGAACGCCGGCCCGGCCGAACTGCAGTGGGCCACCGGCTCGTACACGCTGGCCTTCGCCACCCTGATGTTCACCGCGGGCGCGCTGGGCGACCGGTTCGGTCACCGGACCGTGCTCGTGACGGGCCTGGTGGTCTTCGCCGCGTCCTCGGTGTGGGCGGCGTTCGCGGGCGACGCGGGGCAGCTGATCGCCGCACGGGCCGCGATGGGTGTCGGCAGCGCGCTGATCCTGCCCGGCAACCTGGCCATCCTCATGTGGACCTTCACCGGCCCGGCGCGGTCGACCGCGATCGCCATCTCCTCGACCTCCGCCGGCGTCGGCATGGCCGTGGGCCCGGTGCTCGCCGGCGTGCTGCTCGATCACTTCTGGTGGGGCTCGGTCTTCCTCGTCAACGTCCCGGTCGTCGTCCTCGCGCTCATCGGCATCGTCCTGCTCGTCCCGAACTTCCGCAGCCCCGTGGTGCGACCGCTGGACCCGGCCGGAATGCTGCTGTCGGTCAGCGGCCTCGCGGCGCTCGCCTACGGACTGATCCGCACGGGGCAGGTGGCGGCCTGGGGCCGTACGGACGTCTGGGCGCCGATCGTCGTCGGACTGATCCTGCTGGCCGCGTTCGTCCGCGTCGAACTGCGCAGCAAGATGCCGAGCTTCGACCCCCGGCTTCTCGCCCAGCGCGCGTTCGGTGGCGGCAACGCAGCCCTCGGACTGCTGCTGTTCACCGTGTCCGCCATCACCTTCTACAACGCCTTCTACCTGCAGGGCGCCCGCGGATTCTCGCCGATCGAGGCGGGCCTGGCCGGCCTCCCGACCGCGTTCGGCGCGATCCTGGGGGCACCCGTGGGCGCGCGCCTGGTGCACCGCTGGTCGCTGCGGCTCGTCACCGTGCCGGCCCTCACCGTCGCGGCGCTGACCATGGGCGCGTACGGGTTCTTCGGGCTGAGGACTCCCCTCGTCCGGATCGAGGTCCTGCTTCTGGTCCAAGGCCTCTCCGTCGGCATGGTGCTCGGGCCGGTGACCGCGGCGCTGATCAGCACCCTGCCGTTGGAACGCGCCGGCGCCGGGTCGGCCGTCACCAACACCGTGCGCCAGACCGGCAGCGTGATCGGGATCGCCGTCGGCGGCACGATCATGTCGATCGTGTACCGGCGCGCGATCGAACCCTCGCTGCACGGTGTCCCCGGACCGGTGCGGGACGAGGCGCTCGTCTCCGCCGAACAGGCCCGGCACGTCGCCACCACGTCCCACCTGCCCGCGCTCGGGAACGCCGCCGATGACGCGTTCGTCCACGCCATGCACGTCGGTGCGATCTGGCTCATGCTCATCGCGCTCCTCGGTGCGGCTGTACTCCTGCTGGCCCTGCGCGCGGTCCGCGGGCCCGCGACCGCCGGGGGCGAGCCGGAGCCCACGCGGGAAACCGACCCGACCACGGACCAGGCGGCCCCCCGTGCCGGTGCCGATGCCCGGCCCGTCCGCGTGGGCGACGACCTGGGAGCCCGCTGACGCATGGGAAACGGACAGGAACTCCCCGAGGTGCGGTCGGACAGCCAGGCCACGTACCTGCCCGACCGGCACATGTTCGCCCTGTGGACCTGGGCCGACGGCGCCGTGGGGGCGGCCCCGCCGCTGGGCGACGTCGAGACCGTTCCCCTGGTCGTGCCGACGGCGGACCTCGGCGGGCTCAAGGTGTCCGACGTCGACTGCGTCCTGATCGAGCCGGACCGGCTCGTGGCCGCGCCCCTCGACTCGCCCGGCCGGTCGGTGAGGGACTGGCGGTCGTGGATCGCGGACGGCGCTGCACCTCTGTCGATCGCCGCGCACGCGGTGCCCGACGCCACGGGAGTCGCCGTGACGACGGCGGAGCACGCGGGCGGCGTCTTCCGCCGTACCACCTCGGTGGGGGCAGAGATGCGCGCGGCGCTCACCGCCGAGCTCCGGCCCTACCAGGTGCGCGGGGTGAGCTGGCTGCGCGAGACCATCGAGACGCACGGTGGCGCGGTGCTGGCCGACGAGATGGGGCTCGGCAAGACCCTGCAGACCATCGGCTGTGTCGCCGGACGCGCCGAGAGGGCGCCGCAACTGGTGGTCTGCCCCACGTCGTTGGTGGGGAACTGGGCGCACGAGATCGCGCGGTTCGCCCCCGGGCTGCGGACCGCGATCTGGCGCGGCGGTCCGCTGCCCCAGGTGGCCAGCGGCACGGTGGTGCTCACCGGCTACCCCACGCTGCGCATGCACAGCCCGGCCCTGGCGGGGATCCGGTGGAGCACCGCGGTCTTCGACGAGGCACAGGTCCTGAAGAACCCCCGGACGCAGGTGTCGAAGGCCGCGCGCACCATCGCGGCCGACGCGCGGATCGCCTTGACCGGGACGCCCGTCGAGAATCGCCTCGACGAGCTGTGGGCCCTGCTCAATCTGGTCGCACCGCACCTGTTCGCGAACCGGACGCAGTTCCGCCGTCGCTTCGTGCGGCCGATCGCGGACGGCTCCCAGGCCGCTTCCGCCCGGTTGCGCGGGGCCATCGAGCCGGTCGTGCTGACGCGGAAGAAGTCCCAGGTCGCGGGATCTCTCCCTCCCAAGATCCACGCCGATCTCATCTGCGACCTCAGCGATGAGCAGGAGCAGCTGTACGACCGGCTGCTGGACCAGGTCGTCGATGACGGCTTCGGCAGCGGCGCCCAGCGGCAGACCAAGGTGCTCGCGGTCCTGACGTCGCTCAAGCAGGTCTGCAACCATCCGGGCCTGATCACGGACGACCTCGGTGAGCTGTCGGGCAGGTCGGGCAAGCTCGACCTGTGCGCCGACATCGTGGCCAACAACGTGGAGACCGGCTCTCCGACCCTCGTCTTCACCCAGTACCGGCAGACCGGTGAGCTGCTGGTCCGGCACTTCGCCGAACAGTTCGGGGTGCGTGCGCCGTTCTTCCACGGTGGCCTGAACGAGGAGCAGCGGGCCGGCATCGTCCGTTGGTTCCAGTCCGCCGACGGGCCGGCCGTGCTCGTCCTCAGCCTGAAAGCAGGGGGCACCGGGCTCACGCTCACACGCGCGGCCGACGTCATCCACTTCGACCGGTGGTGGAACCCTGCCGTGGAGGCCCAGGCGTCCGACCGGGTCCACCGGATCGGTCAGACCCGCACGGTCACCGTCACCACCCTGACCACCGGAACCACCGTCGAGGAGCACATCGCGGCCATGCACGACCGCAAGTCCGCGCTGTCGGACATCACCGACAGGCCCGGCGTCGCCGAGCTGACCGGACTGGACGACGACCGTCTCATCGAGGTCCTGCGCCGGAAGCGGGTCAACTGACCATGGCCGACCACGACTACGGGTACACCAAGTGGGGCAAGGACTGGGTCCGGTTCGCCGAGTCGTTGCGCCAGACCCGTCCTGATCCCCAGCTGCCGAGCGCACGCCGCACGGCACGTGACGGGAAGGTCCAGATCACGTTCGACGACCGGACCGTGCGTGCCGTCGTGCACCGGGGCCGCGGCACCTCGGTGGTCACGATCGAGGTCGCGGCGATGGCCCCGGGGGTGACGGCCGAGGTCTCCCGCCGGCTGAGCGGCATCCAGCCCCTGCTCACCGACGACCTGTACCGCGCGATCGCCGACGCGGGCCATCGGCCCGCGCCGGCCCTCGACAGCGTCGACTGCACCTGCCCGGCCGCCACCCCGCGGTGCGTCCATGAGCTGTCCGTCTACTACGACATGGCGCGGCGCATCGACGACGATCCCCGCATCGCTCTGGACGTGCAGGGCTTCTTCCGGGCTCCGGCGGGCGGTGGCCCGGCGTCCGCCGAAGCGACGGCACAGCGCTGGGTCGCGCTCAACTCCCTGGATCCGACGGCCTACTTCACATGACGTCGCCCAGCTGAGAGCGCTGGCCAAGACGAACGGAACCACGTGCTCCGCCGCCCTGCTCCACCGGCTCCCGGGGAGCCGTCGGTGCCCGGCCGGCACCGCCGCCCCGCCGCGCGTACCGTCGTGCGGGCCGCCGGGCCCGCGTCTGCGATCGTGGAGCGTGAGGGCAACGTCCTCGCCCCTGCGGGGCGAGACTGACCGGAAGGCATGCGGAACATGACTGGGCAACCCGACCGCTGGGCGGAACTGACCGGCGGAAAAGCTGGAGAGGAATACGCACAGCGCTTTGCGCGGCTGGCCGAATCAGGTCAGGACATCCACGGAGAGGCCGCCTTCTGCACCGCACTGCTGAAGCCCGCGGCCCGGGTGCTCGACGCCGGCTGCGGCACCGGCCGGGTCGCGATCCGGCTCGCCGAGCTGGGTCACCGGTGCACGGGTGTGGACGTCGACTCCTCGATGCTCGCCGTCGCCCGCCGCGACGCCCCCGCGCAGGAGTGGCTCCTCGGCGACCTGGCCCGTCTCGACGACCTCGGCCTGAGCCCGGACTTCGACCTGGTGCTCGCCGCCGGGAACGTCATCCCCCTGCTGGCCCCCGGCACCGAATCGACCGTCGTCCGGCAGTTGGCCGCCGCACTGCGCACCGGCGGTCTGCTGGTCACGGGCATGGGGCTGGACGCGGCACATCTGCCGTTGCAGAAGCCGCCGGTGACCCTCGAGGAGTTCGACGAGTGGTGTACGCAAGCCGGTGTGACCCTGCGACAGCGGTACGCCACCTGGAACGGCGACCCCTATGAGCACGGCTGCGGCTATGCCGTCAGCGTGCACTCCCGTCCCGCGACGTGAGCGCGTAGCTCCCATGGGCTCCAGAGGCCGGGCCGGAACCGCTCGAAGCGGGCGACAGCGTGATGCCGGCCCGCCGATCGGGGTTCTGACAAGATCGGGGCATGGAACGTGTGCTTGGAATCGGTGGGTACTTCATGCGGGCTTCCGATCCGGCGGCCCTGAGCGCGTGGTACCGCGATTGTCTGGGTCTGGACGCGGATGAGCACGGCCTCTGGCGTCAGGATGCCGGGCCGACGGTGTTTGCGGCGTTCGAGTCCGGGACCGACTACTTCGGGTCCCGCGCGCAGCGGACCATGCTCAACTTCCGGGTCCGCGACCTGGACGCGATGCTCGCCCAGTTGCGAGCCGAGGGAGCGGACGTGGCGGAGGAGACGCAGGACATGGAGGGTGTCGGCCGTTTCGGCTGGGTCACCGATCCTGAGGGCAGTCGGGTCGAGCTGTGGCAGCCGGCCTGACCTGGCCCTCTCGGCGGCAGGGACGTGCCGAAGGAGAGTGACGGGCCCTGTGCGGGCTCCTGCGCCCGACGGCCGGCAGACCCGCAGGCGCAGACCTCGCCGTGGCCCGCGACAGCACCGCCGTCTTCCTCAAGGCGGACGACCCCGTCGGGTGTGCGTGAAGCGGGGGCCGCCGTGAACGCCTCGATCCACTGGCCGCCGGCGCCACCGCACCCGTCCGCAATCGTCCCACGGCGCCCCTGCCGCCGCCGAGTCCGGAGTTCCAGCAGTGCTGTTCGACGTCACCCGCAGCCAACTCGTCGACATCTTCGGCGAGGACCGGCTCGCGACCCTGCCCGCCACGTCCTTCCCGCCCTTCGCAGCGGACACCGAGGGCGTCCGCCTCCTGCAAACCGTCGGCGTCCCCACCGGGACGCTGTGGCTGCGTGAGCCCGACGAGGACTCCGGTCGGCCGGCCCTCGTCCGGGACGTCGTCCGCGTCGAGGACTTCGAGAGCGCCTCGGACGACGCGGGTCGATGGCCCGTCATCGGCCGGCTGCTCGACGCCCACCTCGCCCTCGACCCCGGTTCCGGCAGGGTGCACGTCTTCGACGCCGACGAGGCGACCGTGCAGGAACTCCACGCGGACGTCTCCTCCCTCGTGCAGGTCACCCTCCGGTTCCAGCGCCTGCTCGACGAGTTCACCTTCAGCGGCGACGACGCCGACGAGGAAGCCGACTTCGAGCGCCTGGACCGCGAGGTCGAACGTGTCCGTCAGGAGACGGGCGGCATCGACCCGTTCCCCTTCAGGGACGACGAGACCGTCTGGTCGGTGGTGGGCGAGGAGATCGTCATGGGGCAACGGTTCAAGGGCGACAGCCCGGGAGCCCGATCGCTCTACGGATGATCTCCGCCGATGTCCCGCGCGCCGCGCACCGGTCTCCTCCTCGCCCTGCCCGGTCCCGCACTCCGCCCGGCCCGACGGTGTCGGGCGGTCGGCAAGAGACGGCTGGGGGGACCGTCCGGCCGCCCGTTTCCTACACTCGCGGGATGAACAACTACACGTGCACCCATTGCGGCACCGTCGGTCTGATGGAGGGGTTCATCGAGGACGCGGGCGAGCACTCGCGCGGGTACGCGCGCTGGATCGAAGGCGCCTTGGAGCGGGGGGTGTTCGGCGGTGCCAAACGGATGGGCCGGCCCCGGCGGCAGATCGAGGCGTTCCGCTGCCCCAAGTGCGGGCACCTCGAACTGTTCGCCACCGGCGAGGCATAGGTGGCCGGTGCGTCGCCCGGGATACCGGAGGTCCGGCCCCGCGCACCGAAAGATCACCGTCGTCACCCATGAACACCACGACACGGCCTGACGCGAGGGAGCGACCCTGCCGTGGTGGCTGCCGTGAGGGGCCCCGCCGGGCCGAGGCGCCGCCGTACGCTTGTCGCCGCCGGGGGAGTGGCCCGTACGGGAGGAGTCTGCGGCCGGTACTCCGACGCGGTGCCGGACCGGGGCGCGTCCCCTGCCGCGACGAGGGCACGGACGGGTGCCGGGCAGGCAGGGCCACGAGCGTAGGGGCTCGTCCCTCCGGCATTCCCGGCCGACCGGTAATGCGCCACGTCAGCTCGGGTTACCGTGCTGATGTGGTGATCACAGTGGATGACTCAGTAACCGGGACCGCGCTGCTCCTCGCCGCTGCCCCGGCAGGCAAGAGCGGCTTCATCAACGCGACGAGCGTCCTGCCCGCGCTTGCGGCCGTCCCGCCGAGCATCCTGACCGGTACCACCGCCGGGACCGTCGTCGAGCTGGCCGATCCGATCGACCCGCAGACCGTCCTCACCCGGATCCGCGCCGCGGCCACCACACCCGGACCGCTCACCGTCTTCCTCGTGGGGCAGCTCCACCTCGACACCAAGCAGCACCTCGTCCACTTCGCTCTGGCCAGGACCACACCCGCCACCCTTCGCTACTCCGCCCTCCCCTGGCACTGGCTGGCCGGCGAGCTCAAAGCGCGCAGACCCGGCACCACCACCGTCGTCGCCGATCTGATCGCCACGCCGGACACCTGGCAGCACATCCGTAAGGACGGCCTCACGATCGGGCACGGGATACGCCTGTACGGCCGTGTGGCCCCGCAGCCGCCACGGCGCCGAGTCGCGGAGCCGGACTATCTGAAGGCCATCGCCACCACCTGGCGCAGCGGAAGCAATCCGCCGCTCACCGAGCTGCACGAGCAGGCCATCGCCCAGGCCGGGGCGAAGGACGGTGCTCACGACGCACTTCACCTGGCCATCGACAGCACGCCCCTCCCCGCCCCCGCACCACCGGTCCGGCCGGCACCGAGCCGGCTCGTCCAGCCGCCGGAACCGGAGAATCCACTGCCCGCGATCCTCGGCGCGGCGCAGGCCGGACACCACAGCGAGGCGGCGGCACTCGCATCCATGTGGGAGGGATGGGCGCTGCGCACCCACGGCGCCGGCTCCGAGCAGGCCATCCACTGGCTCGAGATCCGAGCCGACCTCGCACGCCTCGCCGGTGAACCGGCACGGAGCTGCGAGCTGTGGATGTCCGCGGCCGACACCCGCCTCGCACGGCAGCAAAGCCCTGACGACCCCGCAGTCGTGGACGCCGTCGACCGTGCCCACCACCAGTGGCAGGAACTTCGGGACCCGCAACGCGCCCTGGAGCTCGGCCCGGCCCTGGTCGCGCTGCGCGGTCACGTTCCCGGCCGCCGACCGGGGGCGATCGCTGCTGTCCAGCACCGGCTGGACCTGCTTCACGGCTGAATCGGGGCACGGCACATCTGACGTCGTGGCAGAGCCGACCCGGTGGCTCTGATCGGCACCGCCCTGCTTCCGCCCGCCTACGGAGGTGGTGCGGCGTGCTTCGCCGCTCCGCCGTGTCCCCGAGCGGGAAGCATCCCTCAGGGCCTGCGGCCCCGGAAGGTCCGGCGCAGGTCGCCCACCCAGGCGTCGGGGTTCTCCCAGGGGATGAAGTGGCCGCCGTGGTCATGGGCGTTGACGTTGACGTGGTTGAACCAGTCGGCCTGCGGGCCGGCCCTGAACGCCCGGACGCGCTCGTCGGCGGTGTGGATGCCGGGAGGGTTCTCGTACGTGACGAGGGTGAGGCCGACCGGGGCCTGCACGACCGGCGTGCGGTCGTGCGTGGGGACCCAGGGGTAACGGTTGGCGTTGGCGTAGTAACGCATCGACGTGGCGATGGAGTTGTTCACCCAGTAGATCGTGGCGTGGGTGAGCAGATCGTCCTTGGTGAAGACGGACTCGATGTCGTCGGCGTTGTCGCTCCAGGCGTTCCAGCGCTCCAGCAGCCAGGCCAGCAGTCCTGCGGGGGAGTCGCTCAGACCGTGGGCCAGGGTGGCGCCGTCGAGCATGTGCACGGCGAGGTGGGACGCCGAGCGGTGGTCCAGCTCGATGACGCGGGCGCGGACGTCGGCCGGCTGGTCGTCGGTGAGGGGCCGGTTCCGGGCGAAGTCCCAGGCACGCGGGCCGTTGAAGAAGTCGAGCGGAAGCCCGGAGCCGATGTGGACGCCGTACAGCTCGTCGGCGTACTTGTGGCCGAGCTGGCTGGAGACGATCCCGCCGATGTCGCAGCCCCCGGCGGCGTACTTCTCGTATCCCAGGGCCTCGGTCATCAGGGTGTGCCAGAGGTCGGAGACCTTCCAGAAGTTGACGTCCGGGAAACCGGTGAGCGGGCCGGGGAAGCCGAAGCCCGGCAGGGACGGCACGATGACGTCGAACGCGTCGTCGGGGTCACCGCCGAACGCGGCGGGGTCGGCGAGCGGATCGATCACCTTCGACCAGTGCCAGAACGTCCACGGCCAGCCGTGGGTGAGGATCAACGGGATCGGGCGGGGGCCGCGGCCGGGTTTCCGCATGAAGTGCACCGGGACGCCGCCGACGCTCACCTGGTAGTGCTCGTAGGCGTTGATGGCGGCTTCCGCCTTCCGCCAGTCGTAGCCGTCCCGCCAGTGGGCGACCAGCTCACGCAGATAGCTGTCCGGGACGCCGTAGGACCAGTCCGCGTTCCCCTCGTCCAGCGGCGGACGAGTCGATATGAGCCGGGCGCGCAGGTCGTCGAGGACCGTGTCGGGCACATGGACCGGGGTGGGTTCCAGGGGGAAGGCGTGCGGCGCGGTCATGGCGTGGTTCCTCTCCGGGCAGGGGAAGCGGTAGCCTGTTCGCCGGTCGGGAGGCGAGCCCGGCCATCCTAGGAGCGCGGGCGGCGGCGCGGCGGGCCGCCGGCTCGGCGTGGCGGACCACCGCCGCGAAGGTCGCGCCCGCCCACCGCACCGCCCCCGTCCCCACGCTGCACTGCCCGAACCGAGCTGGAACTCCTCGGCCGGCGGCACGACCCGGCCACGGCGTCGCCCGGTCCGCGTTGCTCGCCGCCATGGCCGAGCCCGGAGGAGCCCCCGACATCTGCTGCTCAGTACGCCTGCTGCCGCGGGACGAGGCGGTCGCCGCTAGCGGGCACGCTTGGCGGGGGCGGCCTTCTTGCCGACACGCCTGGCATTCGCGGTCTTCTTCGCCGGGATGTTCTTCGCCGGGCCCGCAGCCTGGGCAGCCTGCTTCTCACTGCTGACATCGGCCGTGGACAGGGCACCGGCACTGTTCTCGAGGTGGGCACGGACGAACCACTGGAACTGTTCCAGGGACCGGAGGTGCTCGATGAGCAGGTCCTCGGTGACGGGGTCGACGGAGGCCGCCTTCGCCGCAGCTTTGCGGTGGTCCTCGATGATGCCGGTGTAGACGAGGTCCAGTGCGCCGAGGTGGGCGATGGCATCGGCCCTGCCCACGGCGTAGTCGTCCCACGTCCGCTCGTCCACCAGCACGCCCGCGGTTCCCTGCGGTACACCGCCCAGGGCCGAGATGCGCTCGGCTGCGCCGTCCGCCATGTCGCGGACCGCCAGGGTCTGCGGGTCGAGCATCTCGTGCACGGCGATGAAGTGGGGCCCTGTCACGTTCCAGTGAATGTGCTTCAGGGTGAGCGCCAAGTCGTTGAGCGCGTGCAGGCGCATGCGCAACACGTCGATCAGCCGCCCGCCCTCCTTGGTGCTGAGGCCCGGGACGGTGTAGCGCGGAGTGGAACTCTGGGGTGACATGGTTCTCCTGCGACGACGGGGCGGTTTACCGCTACTCACCTGCCACGGAAGCGTCGGAGTTCACTCACCCCGGTGCCCGAAACCACTTGACCGGCCCAGCACCGGGCCGATCATGACGAGGGCGGCCACCCCGGTGGTCCGTCCGCCGTCCGGCGCCGGCTGCCCCGGCCCCTCGGCCCACCCCGGCGGCAGTGCCCCGCCCCGCGGGACCTCCGCCGCCGCGGTGATCATAGGCTGAGCCCCGGCCGGCACATCGGCGAGCCGACCTCGGAGTTCCCACAGGGTGGCAGCAGGTTCCGTGGCACCGCCGACGGCCCGGACCACTGCGCACCGGACAGGCGCAGGCCGGCCGCACACGATTCATCAGCAAGGATCTTCATGCAGGGAGTTCTCACCGGATTCGCGGTGATCGCCGTCGTCGTCGGCGTCGGCTACGTCCTCGGGCGTCGCGGACACCTGGGGGACGACGGCCGGACGGTTCTGACCAGGCTCGCCTTCAACGTGGCGACCCCCGCGCTGCTCTTCACCACGCTGGCGGGAGCCGACCTCTCGGTCATCTTCTCCCAGCGCCTCCTGGTCACGGCGGCAGGGACCGCTGCCGCTGCCGCCGTCTTCGTCACCATCGGGCTCCTGCGGGGCTGGGACACCGGACAGCTCACCATCGGTGCGCTGTGTTCCAGCTACGTCAACGCCGGCAACCTCGGAATCCCGATCGCCGTCTACGTCCTGGGCGATGCCTCGCTCGTCGCCCCCGTACTCCTCTTCCAGCAGATCGTCGTCACACCGCTGGCCCTGACCATCCTCGACCTGAACAGGCCGGGCGAGCCCCGCTCGCTCCGGCAGCGCCTGACCACGCCGCTCCGCAACCCGATGGCCGTCGGATCACTGTCGGGCGTCGCCGTGGCCGCCACCGGATGGACCGTTCCGCAGCCGGCGCTCGAACCGCTCACCCTGATCGGCAACATGTCCGTCCCCGCCGTCCTGCTGGCCTTCGGTATCTCCCTGCGCGGCAGCGGGATACCCGCCCGTGGGGAGAACCGGCCCGCCATAATCCTGTCCGCCGCCCTCAAGACGACCGTCCAGCCACTCGTCGCCCTGGCCGTGGGCGGGGGCGTCTTCCACCTGCGCGGAGAGGCTCTCCTCGACGTCGTCGTGATCTCGGCCCTGCCCGCCGCCCAGAACCTCTACACCTACGCCAGCCAGTACCGGGTCGCCGAGCAACTGGCCAGAGAATCCATACTCCTGTCCACCGTCGCCTCCGTGCCGGCCCTGATCACCATTGCCGCTGTTCTCGGATGAACCGGTCGGCACTCCCCTTCTCGCGCCCGGTGAGGCCGAAGACCGCTGCCCTCTACACCTGTATGTGAGGATCCCGCAGGCCTTCGGGAGTATCCGTCGGCCGGAAGGCGTGAGGTGCATACCTTCGTGCCCATGCCAGATTTTCCTGACGTTACGTCACATTCGATCCCGCCCAGCAGGCGTGGGGTGCTGCGCGCGGCGGCCGTCGTCGGCGGAGCCCTCGGCGTCCCCGGAGGGGTGCTGGCGGCGGGTGGGCCCCCGACCGCCGCGGCAGCGCCTTCGGCCACCCCCTCGCCCGCTCCCGAACTGCCCTCCGGACTGGAGGCGTACCGCACGCCCTACACGAACTGGGCCGGCGAGATCACCCATCACGGGCTGTGGGCCTGCGCTCCCCGCACCGGCCAGGACCTCGCCGACCTCGCGAACTGGGCGCACGGCAACGGATGGCGGCTGCGCGCACGCGGCAAGGCACACAACTGGTCGCCCCTCACCATCACCGGCCCCGGCGAATCCGACCAGCGCGTGCTGCTCATGGACACGACCAGGCATCTGACCCGCATGGAGCTGGTGGATCCGCCCGCCGGTGCTCCCGGCGCCGTCCGGGCGCAGACCGGGGTGACCCTGGAGACGCTGACGGCCTTCCTCGCCGGCCACGGGCTGGGTGTCACCAACACCCCGGCGCCCGGCGAACTGACGCTCGGCGGCACACTGGCCATCGACGCCCACGGCACCAGTGTGCCCGCGGTGGGGGAGGCCGCGAGGCCGGGCCACACCTACGGCACCCTGAGCAACCTCGTCCTGTCCGTCACCGCCGTCGTCTGGGACGCCGCCCGCTCCGCCTATGTCGTACGCACCTTCCACCGGGGTTCCGACAAGGAGTGCGAGGCCCTGGCCGCGCACATCGGCCGGGGCCTCGTCGCCGAGGTGGTCCTGCAGGCGGGCGAGGAGACCCCGCTCCGCTGCGTGAGCCGGGTCGACCTCACCAGTGACGAACTGTTCGCGGCTCCGGGCAGCGCACTCGCGCGCCGGGGGAACACCTTCGCCGACTTCCTCGACCGCACCGGGCGGGTGGAGGCGATCTGGTTCGCCTTCACGGACCGGCCGTGGCTGAAGGTGTGGAGTCTCAGCCCGGAGCGGCCCCTCACGGCGAGGGCGGTGCACCACCCGTACAACTACCCGTTCAGCGACTCGCTTCCCACACCTGTCGCCCGTCTTGCCGGGCGCATGCTGGGAGAGGCCGCCTGGTATCTCGCCCCGGCCTTCGGCGCCGCCCAGTACACGGTGGCCGCGACAGGGCTGGCCACTACCCTGGCCACCGATCTGTGGGGCGCCGCGCACAACCTGCAGTTCTACCTTCGCCCCACGACGCTGCGGGAGACCGCGAACGGCTACGCCGTCCTGACCCGGCGGGCCGACGTACAGCGAGTCATCTCGCAGTTCGCGGCCTACTACAGCGACCAGCTGAAGACGCGGGCCGCACGGGGCGAGTTCCCGGTCAACGGTCAGGTCGAGATCCGAGTGGGCGGGCTGGACAGGCCCGAGGAGTCAGCGGCGTCGGGTGCCCGGCCGCCCCTGCTCTCCGTCGTGCGACCGCCCGCGGACCGGCCGGAGTTCGACTGCGCCGTGTGGATCGACGTCCTGACCCAGCCGACCACACCCGGAGCCCACGCGTTCTACCGGGACCTGGAGCGCTTCCTCCTCGCCACCTTCGACGGGGAGTACGCCCTGACGCGTGTCGAGTGGTCGAAGGGCTGGGCGTACACCGGCACGGAGGCGTGGGCGGACGAGGAGGTCATCGGGACCACCGTCCCCGCCTCGTACGGCCCGGGTCAGTGGACGGAGGCGGTCGGCGTGCTGGACCGCCTGGATCCGCACGGTGTCTTCGGCAACGCCTTCACCGACCGGCTGGTCCGCGCCTGATCGTCCAGCTGTGACGCGGCGCCGTGCACGTCGTGTCAGGCCTGTCGTGTCAGGCACGACGTGCGAGAGCCCGGCGATCAGGGGGGACGCGGGCCGGCCCCGCGACGAGCGGGGCCGGCCCCGCGGGCGCCCGGACCGCTCAGGCCCGGCGGTGGAGCAGGAACCCGATCAGTACGTCGATCTCGTGGGCCGCCTGCGGGGCGAGGGACACGCTCCGCAGGCACGCGCGGGCGGCATCGAGGTGGTGGCGGGCTTCGCCCAGAGTGGCGGCCCGGCCGCCGCACGACTCCACGAGCGCCGCCGCGCGGACCGCACCCGCTTCGTCGAGGGGAACGGGGGAGTGCAGAAGGGCGGCGAGCTCCCCGGTGCGGGGGCTGTTCTCGGTAAGAGCGGCCAGCACGGGAAAGGTCTTCTTCCGTTGTCGCAGATCGCTGTGCACGGGCTTGCCCGTCACGTCCGGGTCGCCCCAGATGCCGAGCAGGTCGTCGATCGCCTGGAAGGCCACCCCGAGGTGACGGCCCGCCCGGTCCAGGGCGGCGACGGTGCGGGCGGGCGCCCCGCCCAGCAGGCCCCCGAGCGCGGCCGCGCAGCCGAGCAGGGTGCCGGTCTTGAGTTCCGCCATGGCTCGGTACTCATCGGTCCGGACGGCCTCGGGACCCGTCCAGGGACGGGCGGAGAAGAGCAGGTCCTCCGCCTGACCGCGTACGAGGCCGTTCAGCGTCCCGGACAGACGGCCCACAGCCGCAGCAGTGTGCGGCCCCGGCACCTCGGCGAGGGTCTGCACCGCGAGCGCGAAGAGCGCGTCGCCGGCGAGCACGGCCGGCCCGGTGCCGTACGCCTTCCATACGGTCTCCTGCTGCCGCCGGGTCTCGTCCCCGTCCATGATGTCGTCGTGCATCAGCGAGAAGGTGTGGATCAGTTCGACGGCCACCGCCCCCGCCACGGCCTTCTCCCCGGGCACGCCCACCGCCTCGGCGCAGAGCACGGCAAGGGCCTGGCGTACGCCCTTGCCCTCGGACGGCCTGTCGGTGGGCGTCCCTCCGACCCCGCACCAGCCGAGCGAGAACGCCGCCATCTCGCCGTGCCACGGATGGAGCCGGGCGATCGCAGCGGACAGGGAGGGGCGTACGAGGTCACGGCACCGGGCGAGCGTGCGCGGAGCGGTGACCGGAGACGTCGCCTTCCCGGCGGGTGAGGTGTTCCGGACGGACCCGGGGTCGCACACGGGCTCCGGCACGGTCGCGGGGGAGATCATCGCGCCACCGCCTCCTCGACGTGGCGGCCGGTGTCCGGCAGCGGCCCCACACCCAGTTCGACCGTCGCCTTGTCGACCATGTCCCGCGCGTGCCGCAGGCCGATCCGGTCCAGGGTCCGCCGGAGCTCGGCCAGTTCCACGACCGTCTCCGCCGGGTTCCGGCCGAGCCTGGCCAGTGCCTTCGCGAGTCCCAGCCGGGAGAGCGCGGTCCCCCGCGGTTCGTTCATCTCCTGGAACTCCGCGAGCGCCTGCGCGTAGGAGTCCCGTGCCTGCGGGTACTGTCCCGCGCGGTAGTGCACGTTGCCCCGCATCTTGTGGTTGTACGCCAGGGCACTGGACAACTTCATCTCGCGACAGGCGGATTCGGCTTCGGCGAGCAGGGCCAGCGCGCGCTCCGAGTCACCGTCCCGCACGGACACGACGTCGGCTATGCCGCGCAACGCCCAGGCCCGCCCCCGCCGGTCGTCGGCCCGGCCCGCGGTCTCGGCCGCCTCCTCGAAGAGGGCGAGCGCCCTGTCGTACGAGCCCGTGTTCCGGTGCATCTGGGCTATGCCTTCCAGGGCCCAGACCGTGTGCCTGGCCTCTCCTCGCCTGCGGGCCTCGGCGAGCAGCTGTTCGTGCAGTTCGCCGACGGCCTGGTAGTCGCCCTGGATGCGCCCCGTCTCGGCGAGGCCGGCGAGCGAGTAGCCCCGCACCACCACGTCGCCCCCTCGCTCGCCCAGCTCCGCCGCGAGTCCGAGCAGCCGGTACGCCAGCGCCAGGGAGCCGCGCTGGCGGGCGAGCGTGCCACCGCTCCACAGCGCCCAGGCCATCGCTCCGACGTCCTCCGCCGAACGCGCCGCGCGGTAGCTCGCCTTCCAGGCGGCGTCGGCCTCCGCCACCCTTCCCAGGCGCCGGTACGCCTCCGCGACGGCGAGCCCGCAGCGTGCCATCTCCCGCTGCTGCCCGGCGCGTTCGGCGGAGCGCAGTTCCTCGACGCCCTTCGCCAGTACCTCGGTGAGGGAGGAATTCACCGACAACGAGCCCAGGGCCCCCTGGTACTCCGGTGCGAACGCCTTTTCCTTCGGCCGATCCTGCTGAGTCATCCGTGCCACCCGCTCACTGTCTCGCCCGTCTTCGGGAACATCCCGGCGGTGGTCGGCCGCCGTCCTTGATCAAGACGGTATGAGCGGTCGGGGGTTCCACGAATCCCTCTACTCGTCGGTCGTGGGTCGTACCTGAGTGCCACGCGAGGCGCCCGCCGTAGTCAGTGGGACGGACGCCGCGTCGCCTGCCGACCGGGTCCGCGGCCTCGCTACGGTGCGCCTGCGCCGATGCCGTCGGGACGGCGGATGTGAGGGATTCGACGCGTCGGCTTCGAGCGGGCCGGGTAGAGTCGCCCACAGTCAGGCAAAGAGAGCCTTACCTAAGTTCGAGGAGTATCGGTGACCAATCCTTTCGAGGACGAGAACGGCACCTACCTGGTGCTCGTCAACGACGAGGGACAGCACTCGCTCTGGCCCGCGTTCGCCGAGGTTCCGGCCGGATGGACGGTGACCCACCAGGAGGACACGCGCCAGGCCTGCCTCGACCACGTGGAGCGCAACTGGACCGACCTGCGGCCCAGGAGCCTGGTGGAGAGCATGGCGGCCGACCGCGCCTGAAGCCCCGGGCCGCGAGCCCCCGGACGGCCGCACCGCCCGGCCGTCCGGCGAGTTCGGGGATGCAACCGGTCCCACGACTGCCAAGTCCGGGCCCGCGAGTCCGGACCGCAGGCAGGGTGAAAGGATCTTCCTCGAAGTTCTGTACGAGGAGGCGACGTGGACGACCGCTCGAAGCATGATCACTCCGGCTGGGAGAAGGTCGTCCTCGCGGCTCGGGAGCGTGCCCGCGCGCGGCAGGCACTCATGGTCGAGCGCTTCGGCCTGTCCGGAGACGTGCGGTACGACTGGTCGATGGACGACGCGAGGATCACGTGGTCGCGCCACGGCAAGGTCTTCCTCACAGGCCGACTCACCGTGATCGGCAGCGTCAGCGCCGCCCAGCAGACCTGGCTGTGGTCCTGGGCGAACGAGTCACTCCCGCACGCCGCCCTGGGCGACATCGAGAGGGTGCGGCGGTTCGGCGAGGAGAACGGCTTCCCCGTCCTTCCCTGGCCGGGCTTCGCCTACGACCCCGAACTCGTCGCTGAGGCCCGGATGGTCGCGGCCTCCGTGCTCGACGCCGAGGGGCTGTGGGCGGAGTCGATGGACGATGTGCAACTCCACTTCATGATCCATGACCTGGTGCTCGCCGCCGAGCCACAGTGACGGTCGCGCGGATCCCCGGGCCGGGGATGCCGGCTGCCGGACGGTGAACGGGCAAGCTCAGCGCGGGGCCCCGGCGACCCGTACGCGCCTGCTCGCGCCGTATGACAGGAAGGCCGCCAGCTCGGCCCCCTGCTCCGCGACTGCTTCGCGGTCGGCCCGGTGGAGCCCGCGCAGCGGGGTCACCACCACGGTGGAGGCGTCGACGCTCCAGGTCGCCGCCACCCGTCCGTCGACCAGCACCACACGCTCGCCGGCGACGGAGAGGCCCCGGTGGGCGTCGTCGATGATCCGGCTGCGGTCGTGATAACCGAGAATCGCGTTGTCGAAGGCGGGCAGGAAGCGCACCGGTGCCGGTGTGCCGGGGTCGGGGCGTGGCGCGTCCGGGAGGTCGAGCAGTTCGCGACCGCGTTCGTCCCGGAAGGAGACCAGTTCCTCCCTCAGTGCCGCCACCGCGGCGGGAAGGCCGGCCAGGCCGCACCACGCGCGCAGATCCGCCGACGCCGCCGGCCCGAAGGCGGCGAGGTAGCGCCGTACCAACGCCTGGCCCACCGGGTCCGTCGCGTCGGCGACCGACGGGTCGACGTCCTGGTCCAGCCAGGAGGAGAGCAGGACGTTGCGGACCCCCGCCCTGGTGCGCCACAGCCCGCGGGGCGGCGCCTGCACCACCGGCACGAGCGCCGCGACCACCATTTCGCCCAGAGCCCGCCGGCCCGGTGCCTGCCAGCGGCCGGCGAGCGCGCCGACGACCTCGGTGGTCGTACGCGGCTCTCCGTCGGCCATGACGGCCCGGCCCGCCGCGGCGAGTCCGTCGAGATCCGTTCCGTCGAACTCGTTCCGGTAGACGCCGAGCACCCGCTGACGCAGCATCGCGGCGTGGCGGGCACGCCAGGCAACGGCGTCGTCGGCGGTGACGAGGTGGACGGTACGCCGCATCAGATGCATCCGCACCACGCTGCGCCCGGTCAGCAGCCCCGACAGGGCCGCCGGCTCGAACTGCCGCAGCCTCGACCAGAGTCCGACGTACGGTTCCTGCGGTTCCTGCGCCTGGAGGCCGCAGAGATGCCCGACGGCGTCCAGGGCCGGGAGGCCGGCTCGGTCGAGCAGCAACTGCCGGGCCAGTGTGGCCCGGTTGAGCGCCCGGGTGTCCAGTACGGTCATCGCGTCACCTCGGTGCCCGGAGCCCGGAGCCCGCGGGCGGTCCGGGCTCCGGTGCGTCCGGGGCGCGGTGTCCTCGCAGCGCGCCTTCCCCTCGGCATCCGTGGGCTGTCCGCCGCTCTCGGCTTCCACCGCCCGACGGGAGCGTGACAAGGGCTCATGTCGCCTTCCGGCCGTCGAGCGTCTCGCGCAGGATGTCCGCGTGTCCGGCGTGCTGCGCGGTCTCGGCGATGAGATGCGCCAGCACCCGGCGCACGCTGCGCACGCCTCCTGGCTCGTGCCAGGGCGCCTCCGGGAGCGGGTGGGCCGCAGACAGGTCGGGGACACCGGCGATGATGTCCTCGGTACGGGCGGCGACCTGCGCGTAGTTCCCGAGGATCTCCTCCACCGTCTCGCCGGGCCGCATGCGGAATTCGTTCCCGTGGTCGATCATCCACTGCGGGATCCGGTCCGCGGTACCGGCCGCGAGGTCGGCCCAGGTGACGCCGTCCGGCAGGTCGTGGCGCATTCCCGACGGGCCCTCGACCACGAAGCGCATCCAACCGGCCTCGGTGGACGCCACATGCTTGACGAGGCCGCCGGGACAGAGCGCGCTGACCGTCGGAGACGTGGCGGCCTGCTCATCGCTGAGCCCGCGCACCGCTTTCGTCAGCGCGGCCCGGGCGGTCGCGAGGGCGGCGAGCAGGTCGGCCCGCTCGTCGTCCAGGTGTGTGGAGGGGGTGGTCATCGTGATCAGTCCTTCTGGTCGTTCCCGGTGTCGTGCAGGATCAGCGTCGCAGGGGTAGAGGCCAGGATCTGTCCGCTTCTCCCGGTGATACTGAAGCCATGCCGAAGACGTCCGCACGCCTGCTGTCGCTGCTCTCCCTTCTCCAGGCGCGCAGGGACTGGCCGGGGCAGCTGCTGGCGGAGCGGCTGGAGGTCAGTCCCCGTACCGTGCGCCGTGATGTCGACCGCCTGCGTGAGCTCGGCTACCCGGTGGTGGCCACCAGGGGCCCGGACGGTGGTTACCGGCTCGACGCCGGAGCTGAGCTGCCGCCGCTGCTGTTCGACGACGACCAGGCCGTCGCCCTGGCTGTCGCGCTCCGGACCGCCGTCACGACCGGTGCCGGAATCGAGGAAGCCGCGGAACGCGCCCTGACCACCGTCCGGCAGGTCATGCCCGCACGGCTGCGCCACCGCGTCGACGCCCTCCACGTCACCGCGGTCGAGCGCGTGGGCGCGCAGCGGAATCCGCAGGCCGACCCCCGCGTTCTCCTGGCACTCGGCGCTGCCGTCCGTGCCCGCGAGGTGCTGCGCTTCGACTACCGCCCGGCGTCCCCGGCAGCCGACGACGCCCCGACGGCGGCGGAAGGGCCGCGCCGGGTCCAGCCGCACCATCTCGTCACCTGGGGCGGCCGCTGGTATCTCGTGGCCTGGGACCTGGAGCGCGACGACTGGCGCACCTTCCGCGCGGACCGGATCACTCCGCGCGTCCCGGCGGGGCCCCGCTTCACCCCGCGTGACGTGCCCGGGGGGAGCGTGGCCGCTTTCGTGGCCGGCAGGTTCCGGGGCTCCGACGGCGCGGGCGAATGGCCCTGCCGTGGCGAAGTGATACTCGATCTGCCGGCCGCCGCCGTATCCGTGTACGCCCGTGACGGGGTCGTCGAAGCACTCGGCCCCGACCGCTGCCGGCTCGTCCTCGGCGCGTGGTCCTGGCCCGGACTGGCCGCCGACATCGGCAGGTTCGACGCCGGCATCCAGGTCGTGGGCCCGCCCGAGCTCACGGACGCCTTCGCGCACCTGGCCCGTCGCTTCGCCGACGCCGCCGACGACTGCGCCGGGCGATGACCGGGGTCGCCGGCCGGGCGGACCCGACGGGCCGCTCCGGCCCACGGGTCGTCCTGGCGCGGACCGGCCGCGCGGGGAGCGCACGAGGCGTTCGCCCCGGGAAACCCCGGAACGAACGCCTTCGAGTCGTGGAGAGTGCCGGAGGAGGGGTCTGGCCGGGTCAGGATTCCCCGGCGGTCGCCGTCTCCGGTACCGCCCCCGCCACCCCGGGCGTGAGCTCGTCGCGCCGGGACCGGTGGGACATCCACGCGGCGACCAGGGCGCCCGAGATGTTGTGCCACACGGAGAAGACCGCGGCCGGCAGAGCGGCCAGCGGGCTGAAGTGGGCCGTCGCCAACGAGGCCGCGAGACCCGAGTTCTGCATGCCCACCTCGAAGGCCATGGCGCGGCTCGCGGGCCGGCCGAGCCCCGAGATCTTGCCCGCGCCGTAGCCGAGGGCGAGTCCGAGGCCGTTGTGCAGCACGACGGCGAACAGCACGGTCACGGCGGCCGACTTGATGGCGCCGGCGCTGCCCGCCACGACAGCGCAGACGATCGCGGCGATGGCCAGCGACGACAGCCAGGGCATGAAGCCCAGCACGCGGTCGACGAACCTGCCCGCGACCAGCCGCACCACCAGTCCTCCGAGGACCGGGAGCAGGACGGTCTTCAGGATGTCCGTGATCATCGAACCCGCGTCCACCGGCAGGTACGCGCCGGCGAGGAGCAGCGTGAGCGGCGGTGTCACCAGCGGTGCGACCAGGGTGGAGACGGTCGCCACGGAGACAGACAGCGCCACGTCGCCGCGGGCGAGGAACGTCACGACGTTCGACGCCGTCCCGCTCGGCGCGCAGCCGACCAGGATGAGTCCGGCCGCCAGCTGCGGCGGCAGACCGAGCAGATGGGCGATGGCCCAGCCGAGCCCCGGCATGATCACGTAGTGCGCGACCAGGCCGATGGCCACGGCCCACGGACGCTTCGCGACACCCCTGAAGTCGAGCGGGGTCATCGTCAGTCCCATGCAGAACATGACGATTCCCAGCAGGTACGGGACCGACTCCGTCCAGCCGTCGAACGTGCCGGGGGTGACGAGACCGGCAACGCCCGCCACGAGCACGAGGACGGGGAACACGGTGACGGCGCGCCGCGCCGCCTTGTCGTCGGATGCCGGTTGATCAGGGGTTATCTGTTCGGTTTGCACAGGCGCGATGAGACGCCGCAGGCGTGGGCCCCCGCAAACGCGTCTCACTATGCGGACAATGTGTCCAAAATGTGTTCACGATGGGGAGGGTTCGCCCGCAGGGTCACAGGCGCAGCTCACGCCCCTGCCAGCGCCTCCGCAGCCAGCGGTCGTGTCCGGCCAGGACGATCGCCCCCGGACCCGCGCCCATGGCGGCCTCCAACTCGTCGCAGAGCCGCGGGGACAGGTGGTTCGTGGGCTCGTCCAGCAGCAGCAGCTCGGGCGGGTGCGCCACCAGGAGGGCCAGCGCGAGCCTGCGGCGCTGACCGACGGACAGGCGCCCGACCTCCTTGCCCAGGTCCGCCTCGCTCATCAGCCCCAGCGAACTCAGCGGCACCGCTTCCGCGCGCTCGGGGCCGAGTGTCCGCGCGTAGGTGTCCCGGACCGTGCGTTCCGGTCGCTCGAACACGGTGTCCTGCGCCAGCAGCCCCACCGAGACCCCGCCCTTTCGCCGTACGTCGCCGTCCGCCACGAGACGGCCGGCCAGCACGGCCAGCAGCGTCGACTTCCCCGCTCCGTTGCCACCCGTCACGAGCAGACGCTCGGTCGCCGACACGTCGAGCCGGTCGACGGTGAGCCGGTCCTTCACCCGCACGTCGCGCAGCGAGACGAGGGTTCCCTCCGCCGACGGTCCGCTCAGCGCGGTACGGCGGAAGCGCAGCGGCTGCGGCGGCTCCGCCGTCCGGTTGCGCTCCAGGTCGCCCAGCCTGCGGGCGGCGTTGCGGACCCGCCGGGAGATCTGGCTCTGCACCCGCCCGGCCCGGAGGCCGTAACCCATCTTCTCGTTGTCGCGGGGCCCGCGGTCCGGGGCGACGCGGTGCGTGGTCGTGCCGATCGACCGGCGCAGGACCTCCAGCTCCTCCTGCTCCTCGGCGAAGCGCCGCTCCCAGCGCTCCCGTTCGGCGCGCTTCTCGGCCTGGTAGGCGGTGTAGTTGCCGCCGTACCGCACCGGGCCGTCCACGGCGGGATCGAGGTCGATCACGTCCGTGCACACGGCGTCGAGGAAGGCCCGGTCATGGCTGGCCACGACGACGGCTCCGGGCAGCGCGCGCACCTGCTCCTCCAGGAACGCGGCGGCGCTGTCGTCGAGGTGGTTGGTCGGCTCGTCCAGCAACAGCGCGGACGGCCTCCTGACCAGCAGCGAGGCCAGCGCCAGGCGGCCGCGCTGGCCGCCGGACAGTGAGCCGAGTGCCCGCTGGTGCCCGATCCCTCCGAGGCCGAGGCCTTCGAGCACGATCGCGGCGCGCCGGTCCGCGTCCCACGCCGCCTGTTCCTGGGCGGCGTCGAGCCGTCGGCCGTATGTGTCGAGCAGTGCGGCGTAGCCGGGTGAGTCCTCCTGGGCGCCGGCGAGTCGTCCGGAGAGACGTTCGAGGTCGTCGAGCGTGTCGCGGACCTCGCGCAGAGCCTCGTCCAGCACGTCGGCGATCGTGGCCGCGGAGTCGAACGGCATCTCCTGGTGCAGGAAACCCAGATCGGCCGGGCGGGTGATGCTGCCCGCGTCGGGTTCGTCCACCCCGGCGAGCAGACGGAGCAGCGTCGACTTGCCGACGCCGTTCTCCCCGATCAGGCCGATGCGGTGGCCGGGTGACGCGGTGAGGGAGAAGCCGTCGACCACCCGCCCGCTGCCGAAGGAACGGACGACGTCGTGTGCGAGCAGGGGGGCTGAGGGGTCGGGCATGCGTGTGACCTCGTGTGACATGCGGGCAGACGGACCTCTGCCGCAGGCGGACATGGGGAGGAGGGGATGACATGGGGCATCGCGGCCACGGTGCTGTCACGCACCGGCCGAAGGCCGATCACATCCGGGTGTCACCCGGAGATGTCGTCGTCTCCCACCACGTCCGGTCTCCTCACCGAGAGATCAGTGTCCGAGGGGACCCTAACAGCCGACGTCCCCGGAATCCCGGCGTTCTCGTGTGCCCGAGCCCACCGGGTGCACGTGCTGCGGGGAGCGGAGCGAGAGGGGCGGGGAGGCGCGGGCTGCTCCGTTCGCGCACGTGGGTGGGCCATGCACGCGATGGTTCGGCGGAGAGCCGCGGGCCGGGCAGAAGATCATTGCGTGGGGAACAGCCCCACGGTCACGAGAGGCTCCTGCCCGTCAGAAGTCCTGCCGCGTGCGCCGGATCGTGGTCGCCGGGGATGCGGAGGGGCGTGCTTGAGGGCAGCGTGGGGGAGTGCCGCACCTGCTGAGAACCCAGTGGATCCCCGTAGGCCTCATCGTGCTGGCCGTGGTGGTCGACGTGATCACGCCGCACGACGTGACGTCCGCGCCGCTGCTCATGGCCGCACCGGTCGCCGCCGCGCCGCTCCTCGGGGTCCGCGGGATCATCGGCGTGGGCATCACCGCGATGATCGTCCACGCCTTCCTCGCGCAGGTCGACGGAACCTTCGGCTGGCGGGCGGGGGTGGCCAACCAGATCACCCTCGCGGCCGTCACCGCGCTCGCCGTCCTGATCCACCGCACGCTGCGCAGGCAGGACGCCCGCGCCCGCCGCGCGCAGCAGGTCGCGGCCGTCGCCCAGCGGGCCGTGCTGCCCAGGCCCCCGACACGCCTCGGGGCCCTGCGCATCGACGCCCGGTACGTACCCGCCGAGAGCGAGGCCCTGATCGGCGGTGACCTGTACGTGGTGCAGGACACCCCGTACGGAATCCGGGTGATGGTCGGTGACGTACGGGGGAAGGGGCTCGGGGCGGTCAGCGCCGTCAGCGCCGACCTGGGCGCCTTCCGGTACGCGGCGGACGAGGCCGAGGACCTGCCGCAACTCGTGACACGGCTGGAGCGGGCCCTCCTGCTCGAAGGCGGCCGGCGCGGCGGCCGGGAGCAGGAGGAGGGCTTCACGACGGCTCTCATCGCGGAGTTCTCCCCCGGCCTGGAGACCGTGCGCCTCATCAACCGTGGCCATCCGCCTCCCGTGCTGATCGACGCGCAGGGCGGTGCCACACTCCTCGGGTCGTCCGAGGAGGCGCCCCCGCTGGGCATGAGCGACCTGGGCGCGTGGTCCGCCCCGGTCGACAGCTTCGCCTTCCCCGCGGGCTCCACCCTGCTCTGCTACACCGACGGCGTCACCGAGTCCCGGAACGCCGCCGGGCGCTTCTACGACCCCGTCTCCCGCCTCCCGCTCGTGCTCGGCAGGAGGTTGCGTACGGGCGCCCGCGTCGAGCCGGGCCAGATCCTGGACCTGCTGATCCAGGACGTCCGCCGCCACGCGGACGGCCGGCCCCAGGACGACCAGGCCATGCTGGCCCTGCACCGCGGCCGTGACGGACACGCGTCCACTCCGCCGGACCCGCCCGCTCCGGCCTCCGGGCCCGACCACCCCGCCCCGCCCTCCGGCTGACACGCCGCCGGAGGGCGGCGCCGGTCGCGGACCGTTTGCCGGGCCGCACGGTGGACATGATCCGTCCGTGACGGAGAGTGGTGACGCGATGACGTGGAAGCTGAAGAGCGAGCGTCCTGAGCCGGCCGGTTATCTGACGGTGCGGTGCCGGACCTACGTACAGCCCGACGGCAAGGACTCGGACTGGGACATCCTCGACGGCTCCCCCACGGTCGCCGTCGTGGCGTTCACGGAGGACGGCGGGGGCATCCTCGTACGGCAGTACCGCCCCGGCCCCGGCAAGGTGCTCGCGGAGCTCCCGGGCGGCATGATCGAGCCCGGGGAGGACGTCCTGCACGCGGCGGCACGGGAGCTGCTCGAGGAGACCGGCTACCGGGCGGGGACGGCCGAAGTCGTCATGAGGACGTTCCTCGCGTCCTACGCGACACACGTCAGATACGCGGTGCTGGCCAAGGGCTGCCGCAAGGTCGCCGAACCCACGCCCGACGCGGAGGAGTTCGTCGATCCGGTCGTCCTGGCCCAGGACGCCTACGTGGACCATCTCCTCGGCGGTGAGTACACGGACGCGGACGTGGGCCTGGCCGGACTCGTCGCGGCGGGCCTGCTCGTCAGGAGGGGCTGAGACACCGCCATCCGCCGCGCGGGGCCCGGCCTTGACGTGCGCGCGGTTCCCATCCCGTCCACACTCGGATCATGCGCACCGACAAGGTCCCTCAGGGCCCCGGCGCGGCAGACCTCCCTGCCGGACGGGGCGCCGCCAACCAGACGCTGGCCCTCGCGGCGATGCTCTTCGCCGTGTCGATGACGTTCATCGATCAGACGATCGTCTCCATCGCCGCTCCGAGCATCGTCGACGAGCTCGGCCTCTCGTCGTCCGGGATGCAGTGGGTGGTCAACGCGTACCTGCTTTCCCTCGCCGCCTTCTTCGCCCTCGGGGGACGGCTGTCCGACATCATCGGCCACAAACGGGTGATGCTGATCGGCACCCTCCTGTTCGTGGTCTCGTCCGTGCTCTGCGGGTGTGTCCCGGCCGGTGACTTCGCACAGACCTGGCTCATCGTCTTCCGTGCCGCACAAGGCCTCGGCGCGGCGCTGATGTTCCCCGCCGCGCTGGCCGTCGTCGTCGCCGTCTTCCCGGTGGAGAAGCGCGGCCGGGCACTGGCGCTGTTCTTCGGCCTGTCCGGCGCGCTCACGGCGGTCGGGCCGTTGCTCGGCGGCTGGCTGACCGCCTGGACCTGGCGGGCCATCTTCTGGGTGAACGTCCCGGTCGCCGTCATCGCGCTGGTCCTGGCGGCCATGGCCCACATTCCCGAACACCGGCGGCGGGAGAAGCTGGACGTGCCCGGCGCTGTCCTGGTCGCCGTCGGCATGGGGCTGAGCGTGCTCGGCTTCCAGCAGGCGTCCGCGTGGGGCTGGAGCAGCGTCGCCACCTGGGCCTGTATCGTCGGCGGGCTCGGGGTCCTGGCGCTGTTCTGCCGCTACGAACTCGGAGTCGCCGAACCGCTCATCACACTGAAGGTCTTCCGCGACCGGGCGTTCACCGTCGACATGCTCGTCCTCTTCTTCGCCATGCTGGCCTTCGTCCCGGTGTTCTTCTTCGCCTCCGTGTACGCACAGGTCTCGCTGAGCGCCTCGCCGAACCAGGCCGCGCTGTACCTCCTGTACTTCTTCATCGGCTTCGGAATCGCCTCCCAGTGGGGCGGACGCATCCTGGACCGGCACGGTGCGCGGCCGGCGATGAAGCTCGGAACGGCGCTCGGCGCCGCGGGGTTCGCCCTCTGGGCGCACAAGCTGACGGACCTCTCGATGCACGACCAGTGGCCGTACGCCGCACTCGCCGGTGCGGGGATCGGCTTCCTCCTCGCGCCCGCGTCCACGGACGCGGTCAACCGGTCGATCGGTGCCTCGTACGGGGAGGTCACCGGCATCACCCAGACCGTGCGCAACTACGCGGCCAGCATCGGGATCGCCGTCTTCGGCACGGTCCTCACCCATGTCACCACCGACAAGGTCGTGGAGACCCTCACGTCCAGGGGCGTGCCGGCGGGCGTCGCGGGCGATGCCGCCAGATCGGTCTCCGAGGCCGTCACGGGGAACCCGGACGCCCAGGAACCGACCGGCGACGGCCGGATCGCCACCCTGATGCGGGACTCGATGGACGCGCTCCGGCTGGACTTCGCCGAGGCGAACCAGTGGGTGTTCTACGGCATGGCCATCGCGCTCGCCATCGCCTACGTGTGCGCGCACCTGCACCCGGGGACACGGGTGACCGGAGACATCCTCGCGGAGACGCCCGCGCCACCGGGAGGGAGCCGCGGGGGAGGCGGCGGCTGAGCACGACCGCCACGCACCGTGCGCCCCCTCCGTCCGGCGCCACGCGGCAGGGCCCGCCGAGGCGGGCCCTGCCCGCCGGTCAAGCGCACCGGGCCACGTCGGACGAGTCACGCCTCACCCGTACGTCACGGCGGTCACGGGTGTGCGACGGCTCTCGCCGGGGAGGCGTGACGCATGCACTCATGGACTCTCGACGACATGCCCGACCTCTCCGGCACCACCGCGGTGGTCACGGGCGCCAACAGCGGGATCGGAGCGGTGACGGCGCTCGTACTGGCGCGCTCCGGCGCGCGGACGATCCTCGCCTGCCGCGACCCCGAGCGCGGCGGGCGCGCCCTGGACGCCGTACGCCGTGCCGCGCCCGGTTCGGACACCCGGCTCGTCGCTCTCGACCTGGCGGACCTCTCCTCCGTGGCCGAGGCCGCAGGCCGCATCACGAAGGAGACCGACGGCAGGCTCGACCTTCTGGTCAACAACGCGGGGGTGATGGCCCTGCCCCTGCTGCGGACGGCCGACGGATTCGAGATGCAGTTCGGCACCAACCATCTCGGCCACTTCGCGCTGACGCACCATCTGCTGCCCCTCCTCGGGACGGACGCACCCTCGCGGGTCGTCACCGTGTCGTCCCTGGCGCACCGCATGGGGCGTATCGACTTCGCCGGCCTCGACGGCCTCGATGCGGAGGACGGCTACAACAAGTGGCGCGCCTACGCGCAGTCCAAGCTCGCCAACCTGCTGTTCACCGCGGAGCTCCAGCGCCGTGCCGACGCGGCCGGCAGGCCGATCCTCTCGCTGGCCGCTCACCCCGGCCTCTCCGCGACGGAGCTCGGACAGGCGGGCCCGCGGCTGGCCGGACGGCCCTGGGCCGCGAAGCTGGAACGAGCGACGCGCCTCTACACGCAGCCCCCGTCCGCGGGCGCGCTCCCCACGCTGTACGCGGCCACCCTGCCCGGCGCGCTCGGCGGAAGCTACTACGGCCCCCGGCTGCTCGGCGAGACCAGGGGAGGACCCGCACCCGCCCGCATGTCGGCCCGCGCACAGGACATGGACACGGCCCGCGCCCTGTGGGACGTATCGGCGCGCCTCACCGGGACGGACGCCGACGCCATCTGAACGCGACAGCGCCCTCGCCCTCCCCGGTGGGGGAGGGCGAGGGCGGGCGGTGCGGGATCAGACGGCCGCCAGCCGCAGGTCGGCGCCGCCGGCGCGCAGCCCCTCGGCGGCGGCCTCCGCCAGGGAGCTGTCGGTGACGATGGTGTCGAAGGCGCTGAGCGGGGCCACCCGGAACTTGCCGAACGTCCCGTACTTCGACGACCCGGCGACCAGCACGCTCGAACCGGTGCACTCCATGGCCGCCTGCTTGACCTCCACCTTGGCTGCCGAGGGGGTCGTGACCCCGCGCAGCAGGTCCCAGGAACTGGTGCTGATGAACGCGATGTCCAGGGCGAGCTGACGCAGGGTCGTGGCCGCGAGCCGGCCCACGCTCGACCGGTTGGACGGGTCCACCTGGCCGCCGATGTGTATGACGTCGAGATGGGGCGAGGCCATCAGGCGGTCGACGGTCGTGAAGTCGTTGGTGACGACCGTCAGCGACTCGTGCCGCGCCAGCAGCGGCACCATGGCCAGCAGGGTCGTGCCCGCGTCGAGGTAGACCGTCATCCCCTCCCGCACCAGCCCGGCGGCGGCCGTGGCCATGGCCTGCTTCTCGGGCTGTTCCATCCCGGTCTTGGCCTGGAAACTGGGCTCGCTCTGGAGGTGACTGGCGATCCGAGCGCCGCCCGGTACCGAGAACACCAGCCCTTGGCGCTCCAGTTCGGCGATGTCGCGGCGGACGGTCATGTGGGAGACGCCGAGGAGTTGCGTGATCTGCTGGACGCTCAGTACGCCGTCGCGCCGCAGATGCTTCAACAGGAGCTCGCGCCGTTGATCGGGGATCAGGGGCAACTGCTCTTCGTCGGCCACTGCTTCTTACCTTTCCTCACGCGACCACCGCGGTCGCTGCTCGATTGTGCCGTCCCGGCGCGCGCCGTCCCAACCGGACGCGGCGTTCAGGAGCCGACGAACGTGCTGAGCAGGAGCACTCCGCCGAGGCTGAGCAGCGACTGGAGGGACAGCATCAGCGTCCAGGTGCGGAACGTCTGGGCCACCGACAGCTGGTAGTACTCCTTGAACAGCCAGAACCCCGAGTCGTTGACGTGCGACAGCATGACCGCGCCCGATGCCGTGGCCAGCACCAGCAGTTCGGGGGAGAGGCCCGGGTAGGCGCCGATCAGCGGAGCGACGATCCCGGTGGCGGCCGCGGTGGCCACCGTCGCCGAGCCGAGGCAGATCCGCAGCAGGGCCGCGACCAGCCAGGCCAGCAGCAGCGGGGGGATGGACCAGTCGACCGCGTAGTCCGAGATCAGCTGGTCGATGCCGGTCGCGGTGAGCATCGCCTTGAGCCCGCCGCCGGCACCGAGGATGAGCACGATGCCGCCGACCGGTCCGAGGCCCTTGCCCGCCATCTTCTGGAGCTGGCCGAGGCCGAAGCCGGAGCGCAGACCCAGCGCGAAGAAGGCGAAGACCACCGCGGCGAGCAGGGACATGACCGAGGAGTCGCACGCCTCGAAGAACGCGTAGGGCAGAGACCCCTCGGCGGTGTTCGCCGTGCCGACGGTGCCTATGAGCATCAGCACGGGCGGCAGCAGCACGGTGATCAGGGCGAGGACGAGGGAGGCGGGCCGCTTGCGGTTCTCCGGCTCGGGGCTCGTCTCCGGGATGGGGCCCTTGTCCAGGTCCGGGGCCGGGCCGAACCACCGCGAGGCGAACTTCGTCAGCAGCGGTCCGCTGATCACCGCGATCGGGATGCCGATGATCAGTCCGTACATGATGGTCAGGCCGGTGTTCGCCCCGTACGCCGAGACGGCCAGCGTGGGGGAGGGGTGCGGCGGGAGCAGCCCGTGGGATATGTAGAGACCCGCGGCGAGCGGGAGTCCCACGTAGAGCAGGTGCGTCCCGGTGCGTTTGGCGACGGCGTACACCAGCGGCACCAGCATCACGAAGCTGACGTCGAACAGGTGCGGCATCCCGATGAGCAGGGCGGCCGCGGTGATCGCCGTCGGGATCCACTTGACCGGACGCGCGCCGATGAAGGCGGTGGCTATGCGGTCGGCGCCGCCCGAGCCGAGAAGGATGCCGCCGAGTATGGTGCCCAGCCCGATCGTGGGCCCGGTGCTCTTCAGCGCGTCGCCGAAACCGTCCTGGAAGTGCTCGACGGTGGCGCCGGGACCGATGCCCGCCGCGAGCCCCAGACCGAGCGCGGACAGCGCCAGCGCCAGGAAGGGGTGGAGCTTGGCCTTGGTGATCAGCAGGATCAGGACGACGACCGCGGCGGCGCCCAGCAGGAGGTGTTGGAGGTCGCTGCTCATCATCGGCTCGCGAGGGGGACGGTGGCACCGGTGGCGCGCGACGCGCGCCCCGACGTCCAGGCGTGGAGCAGGTCCGGGTCCGGGTCAGCGAGGTCGCCGAGGGCGATCAGCTCCCCGGCCCGGACATCGCGCCCGAGGGTGGCGTGCGCGGCGAGGTACAGGGGGGCCGCGTCGGCGGGAGCGTCCTCGTCGCGGAGCAGGACGGCCCGCACGCCCGTGACGTCGTGGTGGTGGCCGCCCATGTCCAGCACGGTGCCTGCGGGGAGGTCCCGCCGGGCCCGGCCGGCGAGCACGGCGTGGGCACGCGGGTCGGTGCCGCCGGAGGGACGCCCGTGGAGCACCGCGGAGAGCAGCGAGACCGGTGTCTCGACGCCCATGAGGTGGTACGGCAGGTAGATCGCGGCGTAGCGCCCGTCCCGGCTGACGACGTGTCCCTTGCCGCGCAGCGTCTCCCAGGTGACGGAGTCACGGGTGCGCACGACGACGAAGACGCCCCCCGCGAACGAGGCCTCGTCCGGCAGCCGCAGGGCGCTGAAGACGTCGACGGCGCCGGCGCGGTGCAGCAGGCCGCCGTCCTCGCGCAGGGCGTAGACGTCGGCGAGCTCGGCGATCCGGGCGACCGGGTAGTGGAGGAGCTCGACATCCGGCCGGAAGCCGGTGCCGGTCGCCACGACCGCCATCTCGCAGTAGTCGGCGGTGGCACCGGTGGGCAGGGCGGTCACGGCGGCCGCCCGGGCGGCGAGCGTGGCACGCACGTCGGAGCCGAGACCGAGCAGCCCGGCCAGCTCCGGGGCGGGGACCGTGGTGTCGAGCTGGGTCACCGAGCCGGTCTCCGGGTCGAAGACGAGGTCGTACTCGCTGGACTTGCCGATCGCCACGATGTCCAGGCCGAGCAGCTCGGCCCAGGTCACCAGGGCGATGAGATTGGCGGGCTGGTCGCCGTCGGCCGTGGTGTAGACGACGCCGTTGTCGCGTGCCAGGTCGGCGAGGTGAAGCCCGGCGACGGAGTCGACCTCCTTGCTGACCATGGCGACATGACGGCCGCCGGTCAGCGCCTCGCGGGCCATCGCGTATCCGTCGGCCGGGCTTCCGGTCGCCTCGACCAGGATGTCCCAGGGGGCCGCGGACAGCAGCGAGCCGTCCGCGACGAGGGCGACGGCCCCCTCCTGCGAGGCCCGGGCGACCTCGTCGCGGTCCGCGCAGACGGCCAGGCGCTCCGCCGGGTAACCGAGCTCGACGAGCATGCCGCGGAGCCGCTCCACGTCACGGTCGCACAGGACCGCGGGGGCCAGACGCCCGATGCGCGGGGTCTGCGCCAGCAAGGTCCGGGCGAAGCCGCCGCCGGCGCCGGACAGTGCGTAGCGCACGGTCCGGTCGCCGGTTCCGGCGAACAGGTGATGCAGGTTCATTGGCTCTCCTAGACGGGCGCAAGTCTCGGTTCAACGGCTCCGGCAGAGGCGGTCTCGGCTACGGCACGAGCACCACAGGGGAGCGTGTTAACAAGATGTATCAGCAGATCCCGTCTGCGTAAAGTCTGTTAACATTTTTTCACATGAGGGTGCCGGGGAACACCACCCGGCACCGCACCCCCCAACGCAAGGAGGTCCGATGCCGACCCTCGGGGCCATCGCCGACGACTTCACCGGAGCAACCGATCTCGCCACCATGCTCGTCGCCCGGGGCCACCGGACCGTGGTGGCCGTGGGCCCGGACGCCCTCTCCGAGGGGCCGGGGGCGGCGGCCGTGCGGCACGCCGACGCGGTGGTGGTGGCCCTCAAGTCGCGCACCGCGCCCGTGGCGGAGGCCGTCGGATCGTCCCTCGCGGCCCTGCGTGCCCTGCGCGACGCCGGCTGCGAGCGCTTCTACTTCAAGTACTGCTCGACCTTCGACTCCACCCCGCGCGGCAACATCGGGCCGGTGACCGACGCGCTCCTCGACGCGCTGGGCGAACACCGCACGGTCGTCGTCCCCTCCTTCCCCGCCACCGGGCGCACCGTCCACGAGGGCCGCCTCTTCGTCCACGGCGAACCCCTCGACGAGAGCCCGATGCGGCACCACCCGCTCACGCCGATGCGGGACTCCCGTCTGACTGGGCTGCTCACTCCGCAGACCGGCCACCCGGTCGCGCTCGTCGGACTCGACACCGTCCGGGCGGGCCGCGAGGCGCTGCGTGCGGCGCTCGACGCCCCTGAGCTCGCCGACGCCCTGGCCGTCGTGGACGCCGTGAGCGACGAGGACCTGGTCACCATCTGCGAGGCCGCCGGGCATCTCACCCTGGTCACCGGCGCCGCGGGCCTCGCCCTGGGCCTCACCGGCCCGCGCGCGGAGGCCGCTCGCGCCGAGCCCGCCTCCCGCCCCGGCGACCCGGGCATCGTCCTCTCCGGAAGCGCGTCCTCCGCCACCCGGGCCCAGGTCGCCCACGCGCGTACCCGTCTGCCGCACCGCAAGCTCGATCTGGCCGCCCTGCGCGCCGACTTCGCGGGCACGGTCGCCGGGCTCGTCGCGTTCGCGCGCCGCGCCTGGGACGACGACCCGGCGAAGCCTCCGCTCATCTACGCGGTCGACGACCTCGCCGACCTCGAACAGTCGGCGCCCGACGGCACCACGGCAGGCCCGGAACTGGTCGAGCGGGCCCTCGCTGCCTGCGCCACCGACCTGGTCGCCGCGGGCGCACGGCGTCTCCTGGTGGCCGGCGGCGAGACCTCGGGCGCGGTCGTCACCGCCCTCGGGGTCCGCACCCTGTCCATCGGCTCGCCCATCGCCCCGGGCGTCACCTGGGCCCGGGCCGAGGGCCGGGCGCACGGCAGGGACCACACCGTGGACCTCGCCCTCAAGTCGGGCAACTTCGGCGGCACCGCCATCTTCACCGAAGCCTGGAGCGCCCTGGCATGAGCGACCCCCGTACCGAACTCGCCGCCGCGGGAGCCCGGCTGGCGGCCCTCGGGCTCAGCCCCGGATCCTCCGGCAACCTCAGCGTCCGGATCGGCGACCGCGTCCTGATCACCCCGACCGGCGCCGATCTCGCCGAGATCGACCCCGACGGGCTCAGCGCGCTCGATCTCGCCGGCGCCCACCTCGACGGGCCACGTCCGTCGAAGGAGTTCCCGCTGCACAGCGCCTTCTACCGGCGGGACGCGGGCACCCGGGCCGTCGTCCACCTGCACGCCCGGCACGCCACCGCCGTGTCCTGCCTCCCCCCGTGGTCGCGGCGGAGCGCGGTGCCGCCGCTGACCCCCTACTTCGTCATGCGGGTCGGCCAGGCGCCCCTCGTCCCCTACGCCCCGCCCGGCGACGCGGCCCAGGCCGAGGACCTGGCGCGGCTGCCCTTCCCGTTCCGCGCCGCGCTGCTCCAGAACCACGGGCCCGTCCTGGCGGGGACCACGATGGCCCGGGCCGTCGACGCGGCCGTGGAACTCGAGGAGGTGTCCGCCCTGCTCCTGGCCCTGGGGGAGAGGTCCCCACGCCTGCTGACGTCCGAAGAGGCGAGCGTGCTGGGCGAGAAGTACGACTCGCCCTGGGGTGAGCACTGAGGGGCGCCGGGGAGCGGCGGCCGGGTGAGGCGCGTCTCACCCGGCCGCCGTCGCTTGCTATGCAACCAGTTGCATAGAACGATCGGGGCATGGCGCTCGAACACGCGATCCTCGTCTCCCTGCTGGAGCAGCCAGGCTCCGGCTACGAGCTGGCCCGGAGGTTCGAGCGGTCCATCGGATACTTCTGGACGGCCACGCACCAGCAGATCTACCGCGTCCTCAAGCGCATGGAGAACGACGGCCTGCTCGATGTCCGCGACGTCCCGCAGGAGCGCCGGCCGGACAAGAAGGAGTACTCCGTCGCGAGCCCCGGCCGCGCCGCCCTCGCCGACTGGCTTCACGAACCGATCGAACCCGAGAGCCTCCGCCACGACCTCGCCGTGAAGATCCGGGGCGCCGCCTTCGACGACCCGGCCGCGCTGCTCCACGAGGTCGAGCGGCACCACCGGGTGCACAGCGACCGGCTCGCGCACTACCTCGCCGGGGAGCTGCGCGACTTCACCGGGCCCGGCGCGCCCGCACCGCTCGACGCGGGTCAGGAGCTGCAGCACGTCGTGCTGCGGGGCGGCATCGCGTACGAGCGGATGACGGTCGCCTGGCTCGACGACGTGCTCGCCACCCTCCACAGGCTCGGCGCGGCCGGGCCCCGTACCTGAACCGTCCCGCACCCTCTCGCCCACACCGCCCCGGAAGGCGTATCACCATGGCCGACACGCTGCTGTTCAACCCGCGCACCTACGACCCGTCGCACTTCGACCCCGAGACCCGCAGGCTGCTGCGCGCCACCGTCGACTGGTTCGAGGCCCGCGGCAAGCGCCGTCTCGTCGAGGACTACCGGTCCCGCGCCTGGCTGGGCGACTTCCTGGACTTCGCCTCCAAGGAAGGCCTGTTCGCCACCTTCCTCACCCCCGCCTCCGCCGCGGAGCGGGAGGACCAGCGCTGGGACACCGCCAGGATCGCCGCGCTCAACGAGATCTTCGGCTTCTACGGCCTCGACTACTGGTACGCCTGGCAGGTGACCATCCTCGGTCTCGGCCCGGTGTGGCAGAGCGGCAACGCCGCCGCCCGCAGCCGCGCGGCACAGCTCCTCTCCGAGGGCGAGGTGTTCGCCTTCGGGCTGTCGGAGAAGGCGCACGGCGCCGACATCTACTCCACCGACATGCTCCTGGAGCCGGACGGTGACGGCGCCTTCCTGGCCACCGGTTCGAAGTACTACATAGGCAACGGCAACGCGGCCGGCCTCGTCTCCGTCTTCGGCCGCCGCACCGACGTCGAGGGCCCCGACGGCTACGTCTTCTTCGCGGCCGACAGCCGCCACCCCGCCTACCACCTGGTGAAGAACGTCGTCGACTCCTCCAAGTACGTCAGTGAGTTCCGCCTCGACGGCTACCCGGTCGGCCCCGACGACGTCCTGCACACCGGGCGCGCCGCCTTCGACGCGGCGCTCAACACCGTCAACGTGGGCAAGTTCAACCTCTGCACCGCCTCGATCGGCATCTGCGAGCACGCGATGTACGAGGCCGTGACCCACGCGCACAACCGGATGCTCTACGGCCGCCCCGTGACCGCCTTCCCGCACGTCCGCCGCGAGCTGGCCGACGCGTACGTCCGGCTCGTCGGCATGAAGCTCTTCAGCGACCGCGCCGTCGACTACTTCCGCTCGGCCGGACCCGACGACCGCCGTTACCTGCTGTTCAACCCCATGACGAAGATGAAGGTGACCACCGAGGGCGAGAAGGTCATCGACCTGATGTGGGACGTGATCGCCGCCAAGGGCTTCGAGAAGGACACCTACTTCGCCCAGGCGGCGGTGGAGATCCGCAGTCTGCCCAAGCTCGAGGGAACGGTCCACGTCAACCTCGCCCTCATCCTGAAGTTCATGCGCAACCACCTGCTGGAGCCGGCCGCGTACGAGCCCGTGACGACCCGCCTGGACGCCGCGGACGACGCGTTCCTCTTCCGGCAGGGCCCGGCCCGCGGTCTCGGCTCGGTGCGCTTCCACGACTGGCGCCCGGCCTACGACGCGTACGCCGCCGTTCCCAACGTCGCCCGCTTCCGGGAGCAGGCGGACGCCCTGTGCGCCTTCGTGGCGGAGTCCGCACCCGACGAACAGCAGAGCCGGGACCTCGACTTCCTGCTGTCCGTCGGCCAGCTCTTCGCGCTGGTGGTCCACGGTCAGCTGATCCTGGAGCAGGCCCGGCTGACCGGCCTGGACGAGGACGTGCTGGACGAGCTGTTCTCGGTTCTCGTCCGCGACTTCTCCGCCAACGCGGTCGAGCTGCACGGCAAGGACTCCGCCACCGCGGAACAGCAGGCCTGGGCCCTCGCGGCCGTCCGGCGTCCGGTCGTCGACGACGCCCGCTCGGCGCGGGTCTGGGACCGCGTCGAGGCTCTGTCCGGGGCCTACGAGATGGCGGAGTAGCGCCGACCGGGTACAAGGCCGGGGCCGGACCGCTTCGTCGGCGCTCGCGGGGGCATATGGAAGGTCCGGCAGCCGGATCCGGCCGGCTGCCAGGAGGAGGAGACCATGAACACGGTGTGGACCTGGCAGACACAGCTGGACCGTTCGCCGGGCGACGATGTGATCGGTTACGGCGTGGAGGCCGCGGACGGGAGCCTGGGCACCGTCATCAGGCTCTCGCCGGTGGCGGGCTTCGACCACCTGGTGATCGACGCGGGGGTCTGGAAGTTCGGGAGAAGCGTCGTCGTGCCGGCCGGACTGGTGACCGCCGTCGACGACGTTGAACGGGTGATCCAGGTCGGGTGCACCAAGGACCAGATCATGGACGCCCCACGCTTCGAGCGCGATCAGGACACCGGCGATCTCTTCTATCTGCGGGGGCTCGGCGCGTACTACGAGACCCTGGCCACCACTCCTGAGTGACGGCGGAAGCCGGCGCCACCGCACTCCGTGGCGTCGGCCCGCGCCGTCCGCCCCGCGTCAGAAGGGCCGCGCGCGACGGGTTCTGTGGCCGAGCACGGCCTTGACCGGGACGAGCGCCAGCCACGACCACATGGCGGCCGCGGGGGAGAGGGCATAGGCGAGCGGCACGGTGGCTCCGAAGACCACGGCTGTGCCCCCCAGGTCGGCGGCGATGGAGCGGGCTGTCCGTTCCGTGGCCCGGCCCTGCGGCCACGACCCGCGCAGTCCGGTCCTCAGCACAGCCAGTTCCAGCAGGTTGGTGATGCTCACGGCACCCGCGTAGACCGCGACGGCCAGGGGCTCGGAGGCGTATTCCGAGAGCAGCGAGGTCGGGAAGGGGATGAGCGCGATCGCCCCCAGCCAGATGAGCGCGAACCTCAGCGCCGGCCCGTCGAACCGCGGGACCAGCTCCATGATCCGGCGGTGGTCGCGCCAGAAGGCAGCCAGGATCATGAAGCTCAGGACGTAGGCGCCGAGGTCCGGCAGGACGTCGCGGACGGCATCCCGGAAATCCTCGGCGGTCAGGCCCGGCGGCACACGGACATCGAGCACCAGCAGCGTCATGGCGATCGCGAAGATGCCGTCGGACAGGGCGGTGAGCCGCTCCGTGGTCTTCTCGTCACCCGTTCCCGCCCGGCTCTCGTCCACCCGCCCAGCGTCCAGGGGCCGAGGCGGTACCGGGCGGGATTAGGCCGACGGCGGGCATGCCGCGCGCCGGCCGGAGAGAGCGGCCCGGCCCGGTATTTCGGTGCCGGTTTCCCGGAGGTCCGGCCTCCGGGTCAGGCCGCCGGGTCAGGCCGCCCGGAGGCTGTCGTCCGGCCGGCGAAGACCGGGGGAGACCGTGGCCCGCATGCCGAGCATCGAGTCCGCGACGTGGAGGGCCTGCCGGACGGCCTGGGTTCCGGTCATCACGCACAGGGTGTAGGCGGCGTCCTCCACGACCCGTGCGCTCGCCTCGGTGGAGCGGCGGGCATCCTCGATCCGCGCGTCGGCGTAGCGGGCCAAGGCCACTCTCAGGTCCTGGGGACTGGGTGTCAGCACAGCGGGTTCTCCTCTGGGTTCGGTCCATGTCCGGGGCGGCGGGTCGCACACCGTCATGTGATCCGGCGTCACACGTCTACCCCCTGGCGAGCGGAGTACGCTCCGCTGCCAGCGTGTGCACCGACGGTTGCCGCCGTCGGCGTTCTACCGTTCACCGATGCGATCTGTCCCCTGGTGGGTGCTGTTCTCCTCGGTGAGCGCCCCGGTCCTCCTCGTCGGCGGCTGGGCGGTCTCCGCGGAGCTCCAGGGACCCGGTTACGACCCCGCGTCGGCGACGATCAGCATCCTCGCCTCCGACGGCGCCGCCGGGTACTGGGTGATGACGTCGGCTCTGCTCGCTCTGGGAGCCTGCCATCTCGTCACCGCCTGGGGACTGCGCCCCGCCGCACTGTCCGGACGGGTGGCGCTGGCCGGCGGTGGGCTCTCGGCGATGCTGCTGGCCCTGTTCCCGGCGCCGAGCAGCGGCGGCTCGTTCGACCACGGCGTGGTGGTGGCCGTGGGGTTCCTGCTGCTCGCGGTGTGGCCGGTCCTCGCCGTGCGCCGGAGCACCTCTCTCCGGCGGGCCACGCCGGCCCGCGGAGCGGACCCGTGGCCGCGTCCTGCTACGCCGCAGGCCCCGGCGATGACGGCGCCTTGGGGGCTGCGGCCCGTGCCGTCCGTCACGGCGACCGCGCTGATGTGGCTCGGCGGGGCCTGGTTCCTGCTCGCCCTGTTCGTCCTCGACACCGCGGGAGCGGCCGAGCGCGTCATCACGTTCGCGCAGTCGTTCTGGCCGCTCGTCGTGGCCGTCTCCTGCTTCCGGCACACCGACGGCGAAGGGCAGCCGGCATGAGTCCCCGGGGCTGCGGGCCGCTCCGCCCCGGGACGTGGTTCCCCTACCCGCGGGCCGGCCGGGGCTGACCTCGGTGGACCCGCCCCGGAGGGCCACCGAGGGCGGCGCGGTGCCGGACTACGGCTTGCGGCCCACCGCCACGTAGCCGGCGCTGATGACGTCGTCCTGGCCGGGTACCGGATCACCCAGCTCGGGGTGCCACGCCTCGGCCGCCACGATGCCCGGCTCGACGATGTCGAGTCCGTCGAAGAAGCGGGAGAACTGATCACGGGTGCGGGGCGCCAGGGTGAGCGTGTTCGCCTTGTACATCTCGTCGACCTTGCGGGCCTCGGCCGGGTGGAAGTCGGCCGTGAGGTGTGAGATCACCACATGGCTGCCCGGCGCGAGCACACGGGTCAGCCGGTCCACCAGCGCGTAGGCGCCGTCCTCGTCGCTCACGAAGTGCAGCAGCGAGATCAGCGAGAGCGCGACCGGGCGGCTGAAGTCCAGTGTCCTGCCCGCGTGTTCGAGAATGACGTCCACGTCCCGGGCGTCCGCCTGCACGTAGTCGATGGCGCCCTCCCCGCTGCCCTTGAGCAGGGCCTCGGCGTGCGCCAGGACGATCGGATCGTTGTCGCAGTAGACGACTCGCGCGTCCGGGGCGGCCTGCTGCGCCACCTGGTGGAGGTTGGGCTCCGTCGGTATCCCGGTGCCGATGTCGAGGAACTGCCGGATTCCGTTGGCCGTCAGCCATCGGGTGGCGCGGTGCATGAACGCCCGGTTCACCTTCGCCATGACCGGGACCCCGGGTTCCACGGCGAGCATCTGCCGGCCCATGGCCTCGTCCACGGGGTAGTTGTCCTTGCCCCCGAGGAACCAGTCGTACATCCGGGCGGGATGAGGTCTGCTGGTGTCGATGCGCAGGGCGGGGGCATCGTTCTCCGGTCGGGACATGGCGAACTCCTGGTGGGGCGCGGCAGCGGATGATCAGCTTGCGAACAGAATAGGGAACGCGAGCGCCGGTCACGTCGCCCGTCGGCCAACTCATGCGCTGTCGCTGGTGACTTCGCCGGGCTTGTCGGCTACGTACCGGATGGTGGCCCCGGCCGGGACGAGCCGGTGGGGACGGCCTGCCAGGGCCGCCCCCACCGCTCCGTTCGACGGCCCGTGCCGGTCAGCCGGTGTTGCAGGAGACGGTCGGCCAGGTCCAGTTGCCGTTGGCCTGGATGGTGGCGCCCCAGGTGTTGCCGCTGCCGTTGGATCTGGCGGTCAGGACCTGTGCGCTGGGGTAGGCGGCGGTGGTGTTCCAGGTGGAGAGGACTTTGGCGGGGGAGGGGATGTTCATCGTGACGGTCCAGTTGCTGGAGCCGGAGACCGAGACGTTGAGGTTGTAGCGGTCGCTCCATTTGTCGCCCGCGGTGACGGTGGCGGTGCACCCTCCACCGCCACCGCCGCCCGTGCCGCCGCCGTCGGGTGCCACGGCGCGGCCTGTCTGCGGTGAGATCATGCCGGCGCACAGCCCCCGGCTCGCCAGGCCCTGCGCGATGCGGGGGATGGCGGCGAGCGTGTTGGCCGGCCAGTCGTGCATGAGGATGATCTGGCCGTTGGTGAGCCGGGCGTTCGCCGCCACGATCGCGTCGGTGCTCGCGCTGTTCCAGTCCTGCGAGTCGACGTCCCAGATGATCTGGGTGAGGCCGTACTTGGCCGCGGCCGCCCGCACCGTCGCGTTGGTCTCACCGTACGGAGGGCGGAACAGCTTCGGCGTGCCCCCGCCGCCGGCGGCGATGGCCTGCTGGGTGCGGGAGAGCTCGGAGTCGACCTGAGCCTGGCTCTGCTGGATCAGGTGCGGGTGGGTGTAGCTGTGGTTGCCGACCCACATGCCGGCGTCGACCTGTGCACGGACCTGGGCCGGGTTGGACGCGGCGTACTGCCCCTGGTTGAACATCGTGGCCCGCAGCCCGTTCTGCTTCAGGGCGTTGAGCAGGCCGGGTGTGCTGCCCGACGGGCCGTCGTCGAAGGTGAGGCCGACGTACCCGTTGCACGCGGCGGACGAGGCGGCGTGCGAGGGAGTGGTGTCTACGGCGACCGCGGCGGTCGCGGCCATCGCGGCGACTGCCAGTGCCGTGGTCACGGGCCGTAGGGACAGGCGTGGAGTGATTCGCATGCGGGTGTCCTTCGCGTCCGGTGAATGGGGGGCGGGTGCGGGGCGGCGGGCATGGACCGCCGCCCCGCCTGTGCGATGTGCCGGTCAGCCGGTGTTGCAGGAGACGGTCGGCCAGGTCCAGTTGCCGTTGGCCTGGATGGTGGCGCCCCAGGTGTTGCCGCTGCCGTTGGATCTGGCGGTCAGGACCTGTGCGCTGGGGTAGGCGGCGGTGGTGTTCCAGGTGGAGAGGACTTTGGCGGGGGAGGGGATGTTCATCGTGACGGTCCAGTTGCTGGAGCCGGAGACCGAGACGTTGAGGTTGTAGCGGTCGCTCCATTTGTCGCCCGCGGTGACGGTGGCGGTGCACCCTCCACCGCCACCGCCGCCCGTGCCGCCGCCACCGTCCGAGGTGCCGCCCACGGTGATGTTGGAGTTGCCGCTGCTCTGGTAGCCCTCGGTGGCCATGATCATGTAGTTGAAGGTGCCCAGGTTCATGCCGTTCCGGGCCCACGCGTCGAAGTGGTTGCCGGTCGTGATGGTTCCACCGGTGCGCTTCGACTGACGGACGCTCCAGAACTGCTTGAACGTGCGAGTGCCCTCGATGGAGGGTGCGTTGACGCGGGTCGTCTCGTAGATGTCGTACGTTCCGCCGTCGCTGGTGACCGTGCCCTTGAACGTGCCCGTCGGGCGGTAGGTGCCCCAGTTGTCGACGATGTAGTACTCCACGAGGGGGTTCGTCGACCATCCGTAGAGGGTCAGGTACGCGTTGCCGGACGGGTTGAAGGTGCCCGAGTAGGTCACACTCCTGCGTCCGCCCGTGCTCCAGCCCTTGCCCGCGACGAAGTTGCCGGTATTGCTCCACGAGGTGCCGTAGCCGCCGCCGGACGCCAGGTTCATCGAGACGGAGCCGGGGCTGTCGGTCCAGAAGGAGTAGTAGTAGCCGTTGTTGGTGCCGGTCTGGTTCGAGTTGATGACCGTGTCGGCGCTGGCGGCGCCGGGCAGGGCCAGGACGGCCACGGCTGCCGTCGCCGTGGCGAAGGCGTTGCGGATGAACCGTCTGAGCCGGCCGGGCGTGCGGCTCGTCGACTGTGCGGGTGCGTCGTTCATGTGCGTGCTTTCCTCCTCGTCCTCGTGAGGCCGGGTGGGGGGCCGGGCAGCGCGAGACGCCCTCTGTGGGGGTGTCGGTGGAGCAGGCGGAGACGGTGAACCGTGCGTCGGTGCCGCGCGGCCCGGCCGGGCCTCGGGCCGGTCGTCGCGTTGGGCGACCGGCCTGAGCGCCGGGTCGGGGTGGACCCGGATCGGCAGTGGTTGAGGTCTGCCAACGGCGAACAGTGTTGAACTGGGCCTGTCAGGTGTCAATAGTTTCGGCATGAATTACGAAAGCGTCGAATGGCCGGATGGGCCGTCGCGTGCTTGTTTATGCAGTTCATAGGCCATGCCAATCGATCGAAACGAATTGTGCTTCTGTTGCGTCGAAAGTTTCGACTCAGGAAATCTCGCTGAGGACATCGAAAGTTTCGAAGCCTTTCGAGTCTTGTTGCGACGCGGGTGGACGAGTACGGTGACGACTCCCCGGCGCGGTGGGTCCGGGCACGCGGACGGCCCGGATCGCGGATCCGGGCCGTTTTCGGTGAGTGCTGCCGGAGAGCCCGGCGTGGGAGAGCCGCGTACCGGGTCGCGCGGAGCGGGAGAGCCCGCGCCGCCGTCGGAGCCGGATCGGCGCCGGGCCGCGATCCCGTCCGGAACCGCGGCCCGGCGCCGGGGGATCAGGCCTTGCTCACCGCCTTGAGCGCGCTGTTGAGCTCCAGCACGTTGACGCGGGGCTCGCCCATGAAGCCGAGCGTGCGGCCCTCGGTGTGCTCGGCCACGAGTTCGGCCACCTGCCGCACGGGAAGGGCGTTCCGCTCGGCGACACGGTTGACCTGGAGCTTCGCGTACGCCGGGGAGATGTCGGGATCGAGACCCGAGCCGGAGGACGTGACGGCGTCGGCCGGGACGTCCTCCGGCCGCACCGTGTGGTCAGGGGTGGAGTTGTCCGCCACGACGGCGGCCTTCGCCTCGGTGACCCACTTGACCAGGTCGGCGTTGTCCGCGGCACGGTTGGTGGCTCCGGAGAGGATCAGTGAGTACCGGAGGTTGACGCTGTTGCTGCCCAGGCCGTTCGAGGGGCGGGGCTGGAACCACCTCAGGTCCGGCTTCGCCGCCTCGTCCGGGTCGTCGGGGTTCCGCTTCGGCAGGTCGTAGGTCTGTCCGATCAACGAGGACCCGACGGTGTGTCCGCTTTCGTCACTGATCTCGGATCCGTTCGCCTTGCCGCTGAAGAGCGCCTGCGCGACGCCCGTGACGGTGAGCGGGTAGAGGACGCCGCAGACGACGCTCAGCACGAGAAGGGCGCGCAGCCCCGCCCCGAGCAGCCTGACGGTGTTCTTGAGGGAGGTGTTCATGGCTGATCAGCCGTTCTGGTTCAGGAGAGCCCGGGAATGAGGGAGATGAGCAGGTCGATGATCTTGATGCCGATGAACGGGGCCACCAGGCCGCCGAGCCCGTAGATCCCGAGATTGCGGCGGAGCATCCGGTCCGCGCCGGTCGGCCGGTACCGGACGCCCTTGAGGGCGAGCGGGACGAGGGCGACGATGATCAGCGCGTTGAAGATGACGGCCGACAGGATCGCGGACTCCGGTGACGCGAGGCCCATCACGTTGAGCTTGTCGAGGCCCGGATAGGCCACCGCGAACATGGCCGGGATGATCGCGAAGTACTTCGCGACGTCGTTGGCGATGGAGAACGTGGTGAGGGCGCCCCGCGTGATGAGGAGCTGCTTGCCGATCTCGACGATCTCGATCAGCTTGGTGGGATTGGAGTCCAGGTCCACCATGTTCCCGGCCTCCTTGGCGGCCGAGGTGCCGGTGTTCATCGCCACGCCCACGTCCGCCTGGGCGAGGGCGGGGGCGTCGTTGGTGCCGTCCCCCGTCATCGCGACGAGTTTGCCGCCCGCCTGCTCCCGCTTGATGAGGGCCATCTTGTCCTCGGGCGTGGCCTCGGCGAGGAAGTCGTCGACTCCCGCCTCCTCGGCGATCGCCTTGGCCGTCAGCGGGTTGTCACCCGTGATCATGACGGTCCTGATGCCCATCCGGCGAAGCTCGGCGAAGCGCTCCCGCATGCCGTCCTTGACGACGTCCTTCAGGTGGATGACCCCCAGGACGCGGGCGCCCTTCGCGTCCTCCACGGCGACCAGCAGCGGTGTGCCGCCCGCCTCGGAGATCCGGTCGGCGAGGGCGCCGGCGTCGTCGGCCACCCGGCCGCCCCGCTCCTTCACCCATGCCACGACCGAACCGGCCGCACCCTTGCGGGCCCTGAGGCCGTCCACGTCCACCCCCGACATACGGGTCTGTGCCGTGAAGGCGACCCACGTGGCGTGGGCGAGCTCGCCCTGATGGCGTTCGCGCAGGCCGTACCTCTCCTTCGCGAGCACCACGACGGAGCGGCCCTCGGGAGTCTCGTCGGCCAGCGACGACAACTGCGCGGCGTCGGCCAGCTCCGCCTCGCTCGTGCCCCTCACCGGTACGAATTCCGCGGCCTGCCGATTGCCCAGCGTGATGGTGCCGGTCTTGTCGAGCAGCAGGGTCGAGACATCACCCGCCGCCTCCACGGCCCGCCCTGACATGGCCAGGACGTTGCGCTGGACCAGGCGGTCCATGCCGGCGATGCCGATCGCGGAGAGGAGCGCGCCGATGGTCGTCGGGATCAGACAGACCAGCAGGGCCGTGAGGACGATCAACGACTGCCTGGCGCCGGCGTAGATCGCGAACGGCTGGAGCGTCACGACGGCGAGGAGGAAGACGATGGTCAGCGAGGCCAGCAGGATGTTGAGCGCGATCTCGTTGGGGGTCTTCTGCCGGGCCGCGCCCTCCACCAGGGCGATCATCCGGTCGATGAAGGTCTCGCCAGGCTTGGTGGTGATCCTGACGACGATCCGGTCGGAGAGCACCTTCGTGCCGCCCGTGACGGCACTGCGGTCGCCGCCGGACTCCCGGATCACCGGAGCGGATTCGCCCGTGATGGCGGACTCGTCGACGGACGCGACGCCCTCGACGACGTCACCGTCGCCCGGGACGATGTCCCCGGCCTCGCAGACGACCAGGTCGCCGACGCGCAGTTCCGTGCCGGACACCTCCACCTCGTCGCGGCCGTTCAGGCGACGGGCGACCGTGTCCGTCCTGGCCTTGCGCAGGGTGTCCGCCTGGGCCTTGCCGCGGCCTTCGGCGACCGCCTCGGCGAGGTTGGCGAAGACCGTGGTCAGCCACAGCCAGGCGGTGATGGCCCAGCCGAACCAGTCACCCGGATCCCGCAGAGCCAGCAGTGTGGTGACCACCGAGCCCACGAGCACCACGAACATGACCGGGGACTTGATCATGACGCGCGGGTCGAGCTTCCGCACCGCGTCCGGGAAGGACCTGAGCAACTGCTTCGGGTCGAACAGACCCCCGCCGGCACGGCCTGGCCCGGCGCCGCCGGAGAGGTCTTCGTGCGGGGCACGGGTGGGGGCGGCGGTGCTCATGAGGTGAGTCCTTCGGCGAGCGGACCCAGCGCCAGGGCCGGGAAGTAGGTCAGACCGGTGATGATGAGGATCGTGCCGACGAGCAGGCCCGCGTAGAGGGGCTTGTCCGTCCGGAGGGTGCCGGCCGTGGCCGGGACCGGCCGCTGCTCGGCGAGTGAGCCCGCCAGGGCCAGGACGAACACGATCGGCAGGAAGCGGCCGAGCAGCATCGCGATGCCGATGGTGGTGTTGAACCACTGCGTGTCGGCGTTGAGTCCGGCGAAGGCGGAGCCGTTGTTGTTGGCGCCGGAGGTGTAGGCGTAGAGGATCTCGGAGAATCCGTGCGCGCCGCTGTTGGTCATCGAGTCGGGTGGAGTGGGCAGAGCCATCGCGACCGCGGTGAAGCAGAGCACCAGCGCCGGGGTGATCAGGATGTAGCACGCCGCGAACTTGATCTGGCGGGTCCCGATCTTCTTGCCCAGGTACTCGGGCGTACGGCCGACCATGAGGCCCGCGATGAACACCGCGATGACCGCCATGATGAGCATGCCGTAGAGGCCGGAGCCGACGCCGCCGGGGGCGATCTCGCCCAGCTGCATGCCCAGCATGGTGATACCGCCGCCGAGCCCCGTGTACGAGGAGTGGAAGGAGTTGACCGCGCCGGTCGAGGTCAGGGTGGTCGCCACGGCGAAGATCGACGATCCGCCGATGCCGAAGCGGGTCTCCTTGCCCTCCATCGCTCCGCCGGCGATCTCGAGAGCCGGACCGTGGTGGGCGAACTCGGTCCACATCATCAGGGCCGTGAAGCCGATCCAGATCGTGGCCATCGTGGCGAGGATCGTGTAGCCCTGCCGCAGGTTGCCGACCATACGGCCGAACGTGCGGGTCAGCGCGGACGGGATCAGCAGGATCAGGAAGATCTCGAAGAGGTTGGAGAACGGCGTCGGATTCTCGAAGGGGTGGGCGGAGTTGGCGTTGAAGTAGCCGCCGCCGTTCGTCCCCAGCTCCTTGATGGCCTCCTGCGAGGCGACCGCGCCGCCGTTCCACTGCTGGGTGGAGCCGGAGAACTGTCCGACCTCGTGGATGCCGGAGAAGTTCTGGATGACACCGCACGCCACCAGCACGATCGCGCCGACCACCGCGATCGGCAGCAGGATCCTGATCGTGCCGCGCACCAGGTCCGTCCAGAAGTTGCCGAGCTCGCCCGTGCGGGCGCGTGAGAAGCCGCGGACGAGCGCCACTGCCACGGCCATGCCGACCGCGGCCGAGACGAAGTTCTGCACCGCGAGACCGCCGGTCTGCACGACGTGGCCCATGGCCTGTTCGCCGTAGTACGACTGCCAGTTGGTGTTCGCCACGAAGGATGCCGCGGTGTTGAACGCCTGGTCCGGGTCGATCGAGGTGAAGCCGAGCGAACCGGGCAGTGCCCCCTGGAGGCGCTGGAGAGCGTAGAGGAAGAGGACGCTCACCGCGGAGAAAGCGAGGACGCCGCGCAGATAGGCGGGCCAGTGCATCGAGGCCGACGGATTGGCTCCGATGGCGCGGTAGATCCACTTCTCCGGCTTGAAATGCTTTTCGGAGGAGTAGACCCGGGCCATGTAGTCACCGAGCGGACGGTATGCGAGTGCCAGCGCGGCGATCAGCGCGAGCAGTTGGAGCACACCAGCTGTTACGGGGCTCATATCGGGCTTCAGAACCTCTCCGGGTACACGAGCGCAAGGACGAGGTACACCAGCAGGGAGACGGCCACGACCAGGCCGGCGATGTTCTCCGCGGTCACAGCTTCGTCACCCCCCTCGCGACGAGAGCCACCAGGGCGAAAACCGCGATCGTGGTGACGACGAAGGCCAGGTCGGCCATCGTGAGCTCCTGAATGAAGTGAATGAAATGGAATCGACCGGTGCGGCCGATCAAAAGCAAACCGTATGGTCAGCCGTGCGGTGATCCCCTTTGACGGGCTCCATACGGGCGCGGCGGAATTCTTGACGCCGTCCGTACGGGAGTGTTTTCGGGCAGGCGTACGCCACCCCTTTCCGTTTCGCGCATCACCTGCGGAAGCGCTGTTCGGAAAGGGGTGGCGTCATACGGAAATCCGGGCCGGATCTACTCCCCGACGTCCCGGCTGCGGAAATCGTCGAGGGTCTCCCGGCGTACCAGCAGACGGGCGGAGCCGTTCCGGACCGCCACCACAGGGGGCCTGCCGACCAGGTTGTACCCGGAGGCCATGGACAGGTGGTAAGCGCCTGCCACGGGTACGGCGACGAGGTCACCGGGGCGGATGTCGCCGGGGAGTTCCACGTCTGCGGCGAGGACGTCGCCCGCCTCGCAGTGCCGGCCCACCACCGTCGCCGTCGTCGGCGCGGCGGGGGAGCGCCGGCCGATCAGGCGCGGCGCGTAGCGGGCGCCGTACAGGGCGGGCCGGGGGTTGTCGCTCATGCCCCCGTCCACCGCCACGAAGACCTGGCCGCCCGTGCGTTTGACGGCCAGGACCCGGTAGAGCGCCACCCCGGCCGGCCCCGTGACCGCCCGGCCCGGTTCGACGACGAGCCGGGGGACATCCAGTCCGGCGGCCGCGCAGCTCGCGGAGAGCTCTCCGCGCAGCGCGCGGGCGAGGGCCGTGAGGTCGAGTCCGGGCTCGCCGGGCCGGTAGGGGACGCCGTGGCCGCCGCCCATGTCGAGCTCGGGCAGTGCGATGCCGTGGACGTCCCGGATCCGGGCCATCAGCCCCACCATGCGGCGCAGGGAGGCGACGTACGGCTCGACGTCCGTGATCTGCGAGCCGATGTGGCAGTGCAGGCCGGTCAGCCGGAGCTGCGGCTGGCTCAGGATGCGGGCGACCGCGTGCTCCGCCGACCCGTCGGCCAGGGAGAGCCCGAACTTCTGCCCGTCCGTACCGGTACGGATCTTCTCGTGGCCGCCGGCGGAGACACCGGGCGTCACCCTGAGCATCACGCGTTGATGACCGTGCGGTCCCACGGCCGCGGCGAGCCGTGCGATCTCCGAGGGGCTGTCGATGACGAGTCGGCCGACCCCCAGCCGCAGCGCCGTCTCCAGGTCGCGCGGCGACTTCGCGTTGCCGTGCATGACGATCCGCTCCGGCGGGAAGCCGCTGGTGACCGCGAGCTCCAGTTCGCCCGCCGAGCACACGTCCAGCCCGAGGCCCTCGTCGCGCACCCAGTGGATGACGGCCCGGCACAGCAGTGCCTTGGCGGCGTACATGACGTCGGCGTCCGGGAAGGTCTCCCGGTACATGCGGCAGCGGGTCCGGACCTCCGCCTCGTCCAGTACGTAGACCGGTGTGCCGAAACGGTGGGCGACCTGGGCCAGGGGCACCCCGCCGACGAGGACGTCCCCGTCCGGCAGCCGGCGGGCGGAGGCGGGCCACACGGCAAGGCCGTCGGCGTCGTCGGCGGCCCGGCCCGGGACGAGAGCCGTGGTCATGACCCCGTCCCCGTTCACAGGGCCCGGACCGGGAGGCGGCCCGGGAGGGGCTCCGACGCGGTGACGGGGTGCGCCGACAGGGCCGGGTCGACCGTCAGCAGATGCGCGCCGAGCGGTGCGCAGAGGGCGCGCAGCAGGCCCTCCGACAACTGGACGTACGCCTGTTTCCCGCCCAGGGTCCGGGCCAGCCGCTCCGAGGTCGTGAATCCGACGGCCGTGCGTGTGCCCAGGGGAGTGCGGAACAGCCTGATCGCCGTCCGCGCTCCGTCTCCCGGCCGGACGGGCACGTACAGACGCCCGGCCGGGAGCGGTTCCTCGGGCTCGGGATCACTTTCGTACCGGAACAGACACATGGGGCCCTCCAGGGGTTCTACGGCGACCGGTGGCGCCCCGGGAGCGGGAAGGCGGTCCGGGGCGTGACACCGAAGCTATCCCCGCGAGGGCGTCTCCCGGCCCGGCCCCTGACGGCACCTTGACGCCCGACGGCCCTGTCCATACAGGTCCCTGACGGGCGGGCGCCGGCAGCCGCGGGCCGGGCGGAAACCGTGGTCGCGCACCTCACCGGGCGTATCCGCCCGGATGGTCACGGATCGGTGGGCCCGTCCTTTCCCCAGATGAACACCTCGGTGCTTGGCACGCGTTCGGAGAACCGGCCCAAGGGCGACGCCGCCCGCAGGAGGGCCCTCAGATCCGCCTCGAAGTCCTCACGGCGCGAGCCGAACAGGTGCGGGGCCGAGGACGAGAGCGAGAAGACTCCGGCGACCACGTCGTCACACGTACGCTCCAGCGCCTGGCCGCCGGGGACGACGTGACGCCGGGGCCCCGAGAAGCCTGCCCGCGAGAGCACCACCGCCTCGCCGCCCGGAGTCCCCTGCGGCAGTACGCCGCGCCCCGCGCGACGCACCGGTCCCAGGTAACGCCTGACCACGTCGCCCATCGCGGCGTGGGGCACCGCCGGATGCGGCAGGCCGTCGACGGACCGGGTCTCCGTCTTCAGGTCCGAGATGTGCACCAGTGAGCCGCCGGGCAGGAGCATGCCCCTGACCGTTGCCGCCACCAGATCACGATCCATCCAGTGGAAGGACTGGGCGAAGACCGCGACGGCGAACTTCCCGAGGTCCGCCGGGAGTTCCTCGGCCCTGGCCCGGACCCACCGTGCCTTCCCGGCGACACCCGCCAGGTCCGCCGCACGTTCGGCTTCGGTGATCATCCCGCCGTCCGGGTCCACTCCGACGACTTCGCGGAACAGGTGCGCCAGCCTCAGAGCGACTGTGCCCGGCCCGCATCCCACGTCGATGAGGCGTCCCTGCCCGTCCGGGCGCAGCGCGCGGTCGAGAACATCCGCCAGCCCGGGGGCGTACGGAAGCCGTCCGCGGCGGTAGTGGGCGGCCGCGCCGGAGAAGAGTGTGTCGTCCCATTCCCAGCCGGAGGCCATCTGTTGCACGCCCTTCCAGCTTCCCGCTTCCAGCTTCCCGCTTCCCGCGACAGCTGACGAGGAAGCCCCACCTTAAGGGCGCCTCGTCGGGCGCGTGCCGACGAGGCGCCGTGCCGGGCGAGCGGTCCGGTGCGGCCACCGGGCCGGGGCCCGCACCGTTCCGATCGCCGATGTGGCTGAGGTGGAAGGCCGACGGTCGCCGACCGTAGGCCGAGACCCGCCCGGAGTGGGCTTCGACCTTATTGGTTTCGGTATTTGCCTAGTAGGGTTAGGAAAATGCATAATCGAACCTGCCCGAGGGGATGGTGGCCATGGCAAGAGCAGGACTGACCGCAGAACGCCTCACGCAGGCCGGAGCGGTGCTGGCCGACGAGGTCGGCTTCGACAAGGTGACCGTCGCGGCACTCGCCCGGCAGTTCGGTGTGAAGGACGCGAGTCTCTACTCGCACGTGAAGAGCTCGCACGACCTCAAGACCAGGATCGCCCTGCTGGCCCTGGCCGAACTCGCCGACCGCGTCGCCGCGGCACTGGCCGGGCGAGCGGGGAAGGACGCGCTGGAGGCGTTCGCGAACGCCTACCGCGACTACGCCAGGGAGCACCCGGGCCGTTACGCCGCCGCGCAGCTCAGGCTGGACCCGGACGCGGCTGCCGCCAGTGCCGGAGGCAGGCACGCCCAGATGACGCGGGCGATCCTGCGCGGCTACGACCTGACGGAGCCGGACCAGACGCACGCGGTCCGGCTGCTGGGCAGCGTGTTCCACGGCTACATCAGCCTGGAGTCGGGCGGAAGCTTCAGCCACAGCGCCCCCGGCACGCAGGAGACCTGGTCGCGGGTCCTGGACGCACTCGACGCCCTGCTGCGCAACTGGCCCGCGCCCTGACCGGGCCGGCGCCACGGACCGGATACACACACCCGTACGGACGGCGGAGACGATGAGCCCCCAGCCCCAGCTGATGACCACCCCCCTCACCGAGGACCTGCTGCGCGGCGCCCTCGACCTGGAGCGCACCGAGCACGGGCTGCTGCCCCACCGGCTGCCCGCCCGCGCCCGCGCCCAGAACACCGACGGGCAGCTGGCCATGGCGGAGGCCCAGCCCTCCGGGGTGCGGCTCCTCCTCCGGACCCGGGCCACCCTCGTGGAGCTGGACACGCTGCCCACCAAGCGGACGTACGTGGGAGCCCCGCCCCGCCCGGACGGTGTCTACGAGCTGCTCGTGGACGGCCACCCGGCCGGCCGGGCCTGCGCCGACGGTGGCAACACCCTCATCATCGACATGGCCGCGGGATCCGCGGAGGTCAGGCCGGGGCCGGTGGGCACCGTCCGCTTCAGCGGTCTGCCGGCCGAGCCGAAGGACGTCGAGATCTGGCTGCCGCACAACGAGACCACCGAACTGGTCGCCCTGCGCACCGATGCCCCGGTCGAAGCCGTCCCGGACCGGGGGCGGCCGGTGTGGCTGCATCACGGCAGCTCCATCAGCCACGGTTCCGACGCCGCGAGCCCCACCACGACCTGGCCGGCGCTGGCCGCGGCACTCGGCGGGGTCGAACTGGTCAACCTGAGTTACGGCGGCGGCGCCCTGCTCGATCCGTTCACCGCGCGCGCCCTGCGTGACACGCCGGCGGACAGGATAAGCGTCAAGGCCGGCATCAACCTGGTCAACACCGACGTGATGCGCCTGCGGGCCTTCACCCCGGCCGTCCACGGCTTCCTCGACACCATCCGCGAGGGCCACCCCGACACGCCGCTGCTGGTCGTCTCGCCCATCCTGTGCCCCATCCACGAGGACACCCCGGGTCCCAGCGCGCCGGACCACAGCGCCATGAGCGAGGGGAGGCTGAGCTTCCGGGCCGCGGGGGACCCTGCTGAAACCGCTGCCGGCAAGCTGACGCTGAACGTCATCAGGCGCGAGCTCGCCCGTATCGTCGAGCAGCGGGCCTCCGAGGACCCGAACCTGTACTACCTCGACGGCCGCGCACTCTACGGCGAGGCGGACTCCGCCGAGCTGCCGCTTCCCGACGCCCTGCACCCCGACGCGGCCACGCACCGCCGGATCGGCGAACGCTTCGCGCGACTGGCGTTCCGCGCCGACGGCCCGCTCGGAGCGGACGGACCACGCCGCTGACCCGTTCCGCGCGCAGAGGTGTCCACGGGCGTGCCTACGACGGCCGGGCCGCCCGTGGTCGCGGTTCGTGCCCGGTGCGCAGGGGCGCCGGGCACGGGCGGAGCCCGGTCGAACGCGCCGGGACCGGCCGAGGGGCGGTTGAGAGCCCGGACGTACAAGAGCATTCTTGGACAGAGGCCGTACATGCGTGCTCGTGAGCGGCCTGCCGAGGCGGGGAGGACGAGTGATGGGCCCATGAACACGGGCGAGACGGGCCCCGCAGACACGCCTTCGGACACGGCCGGGCCCACCCCGGAAGCGGTCGGCGTCAGGCAACCCGCCGGCGTGCCGTCCGACGAGGCGCGCTGTCGGATCCTGGCCCAGCTGCCTGTGCCGGTGGCCTATTTCGGCCGGGACCAGCTCCTTTCCATGGCCAACGGGGCGGCGGCCGATTCCGTCAGCAGGACCGAGGCGTCGATGCTCGGACTGAGACCCGGTGAGGTGGAGCCAGGACTGTTCCTGGAGGGCGGGGCCGGGCTCGCCGAAGCGATCGCCCGCGTGCTGCGGACGGGCGAGGGCGAGCCGTACGAGTCGCACCTCATGGTGGAGGGCAGCGAGCACGTCTGGCAGGCGGCGATGTCGCCGGTACGCGACGCCGCCGGTGAGGTCGAGGGCGTATCCGTCGTGACACTCGATACGACCGACCAGTTCTGGGCGCGGAGACGCCTGGCCGTGCTGAACAAGGCCAGCAAGCGGATCGGCAGCACCCTGGACGTGGGCCGTACCGCCGAGGAACTGGCGGAGCTCGCCATCGAGGACTTCGCCGACTTCGTCACGGTCGACCTCCTCTCCGAGGTGCTGACGGGTGACGAGGCACGTTCCGTGCTCCACAGGGACACGATCAGCTTCCACCGGGTGGCCCAGCGGTCCGTGCTCGAAGGCTGCCCCGAGTCGGTCGTGCCCCTCGGCGAGATCCATTCCTACGACCGGGACTCCGTGGTGGGCCGCGCTCTGGTCCTCGGGGAGCCGGTGCGTGTCGCCGTCGACGACGAGGCTCTGCGGCACTGGGCGGCGGACGAGCCCGACCGGTCGCAGAGCATGCGTGAGAACAGGATCCATTCGGTGATGGTGGTGCCGCTGCGGGCCCGTGGCGTGACGCTCGGCACCACGCTGTTCTGCCGGCACCGGATGCCCGGGGCATTCGGTGCCGCCGATCTGCAGCTCGCCGCCGAGCTCGTCTCACGGGCGGCCGTCTGTGTGGACAACGCCCGTCGCTACACCCGCGAGCGGGCCACCGCACTCGCCCTTCAGCGCAGCCTGCTGCCCCGCCGGGCCGCCCGGCAGAAGGCCGTCGAGGTCACCGCGCGCTACCTCCCGAACACCAGCGGGGCCGGCATCGGAGGGGACTGGTTCGACGTCATCCCGCTCTCCGGCGCCCGGGTCGCCCTGGTGGTGGGCGACGTCGTCGGCCACGGCCTCCACGCCTCGGCCACCATGGGCAGGCTCCGCACCGCCGTACGGACGCTCGCCGACGTCGACCTCGCACCCGAGGAACTGCTCACCCAGCTCGACGACCTGGTGCTCACGCTCGACCGCGAACAGCCGGCCGACAGCTCCGAGAACGCACCCGTCGCCGGCGCGACCTGCCTCTACGCCGTGTACGACCCGGCGACGGGACACTGCACGATGGCCAGGGCGGGCCACCCGGAGCCGGTGGTGGCACGCCCGGACGGCACGGTCGAGCAACTGCCGCTGCCCGCCGGGCCGCCGCTCGGAGTGGGCGGCATCGCCTTCGAAGCGGCCGAGTTCGAACTGCCCGAGGGCAGCCGGCTCGCCCTGTACACGGACGGCCTGATCGAGACGGCCGGCGGGGACATCGACGCCGCACTCGCCGAGCTGCGCGACCTTCTCGGCCGTCCCGCGAGCACGCTCGAAGAAGCCTGCGACACCGTCATGGACGCACTCGTCCCCGAGCAGCCGGACGACGACGTCGCCCTCCTCCTGGCCCGCACACGGCGGCTCGACGCGGGCCACTACGCCTCGTGGGACCTCGCCGCGGATCCGGCCGTCGTCTCGAACGCCCGCAAGCGGGCCTCGGCGCAACTCGTGGCATGGGGCCTGGACGACGCGGTGTTCACCACGGAGCTGGTCGTCAGCGAGCTGGTCACCAACGCCATCCGCTACGGCGGGGACCCCATCCGGCTCCGGCTCATCCGGGACACCGCGCTCATCTGCGAGGTCACGGACGGCAGCAGCACAGCCCCCCATCTGCGCCGCGCCCGGATCTTCGACGAGGGCGGACGCGGCCTGCTGCTCGTCGCGAGCCTCACCGGGCGCTGGGGCACCCGCTACACCGGCACGGGCAAGACCATCTGGGCCGAACAGCCTCTGCCGGGAGCGGAGGAGGCGGACCTGGCCTGAGGCCACGGTCGAGATCTGTGCCGTACCTGGCCAGCTGAGGCAGTCGTCGGACGGATGACGGCTGCTCCGCTGGGTTGGGTATCCGTCGAGCTCGGCCGGAGGTCGCCGCCGGGAGAAGTACGCACGCCGACGCACAGCTCCCGCAGGATGCCGTCGCAACTCGGGTTCCGGCTCAGCAGGACGCGACTGCGCTGGAGACGGAAGCAGGCCCGGCCGAACATGCGGGCTCGGATCGCGCACCGATGAGATTCCTGCGGCGCGCCGGTCTGCACACTGGAGACCGATCCACGGAAGGCTGGCACCATGCGGAAACTGATCTACGGCATGAACCTGACTCTGGACGGCTACATCGCCGCGCCCGGCGACGACATCGGCTGGAGCGTGCCGAGCGACGAGCTGTTCCAGTTCTGGTCCGACCAGTTGGAGGCGACCGACCTGTCGCTGTACGGGCGCAAGCTGTGGCAGACGATGAGCTCCTACTGGCCCACCGCAGACCAGCAGCCCGACGCCACCCGGGCCGAGATCGAGTTCGCCCGTCGCTGGCGGGACATGTCGAAGGTGGTGTTCTCCTCGACGACCGACACGGTCGACTGGAACACCCGCCTGGTCACTGGCGACGTGGTCGCCGAGATCACCCGGCTCAAGACCGAGGACGGTGGCCCGATGGACATCGGCGGCGCGACGCTCGCCGGGGCGGCCATGCGGGCCGGGCTGATCGACGAGTACGTGCTGGCCACCGCGCCGGTCCTGGTGGGCAGCGGCACGCCGTTCTTCACCGTGCTGGACAACTGGGTGAACCTGAACCTGGTGGAGACGCGGACGCTTCCCTGCGGCGTGATCCTGACCAGGTACGAGACGAGGCGCTGAGCGCCCGTCAAGCGGGTCGAGCGCATGATGGTCCGGCTCCTCGACGAGGGCCCCCTTTCGCGGGCACCGGCCGCGTGCCGCTCGCTGGTCCGGTCAGATGGGCCGCAGCACCTGACTCGATGAGTACCTGGTAGTAGACGGGGTCGAGCTCGCTCTCGTCCTCCCAGTTGGTCGACAGAGCCGGCAACGCCCGCTCCGGCGACCGCATCGTCTCGCGGTCAGCGAGGAAGAGGACACTCAGATCCTCATTCACCGCAGCGGCCAGAACCTGGACAGCGGTTGCCCCTGACCAAGCAGACGCATCGACCAGCTGCACTCTCGCGGGAAACTCACCACCTGGCCCCCACGGCCGTCCCAACTCCCCAACCACCGCCGCGTTCCACGACTCGTCGTCGCTGAAGTCGGTCCTGATGACGACCACGTCGAACAAGTCACGTCCGACCTCGGGCAGCATTCGCTCAAGGTTCTCCGGCATCGTCACGCCCAGGACTTTCCCATGCCGCACTGACACCAGCCCCTGCGGGAGGTGATTAAGAGGAAAGGTCTGGGGCCTGTCCGGCGGATCTTGTCCGGGGCACGCGATCTTGGCATGCCCGCACCGGGCGCGCACGGCGGTGAAGAGTGGTCCCAGCGCGTCCAGAAGTCGCCGATGGCGGCTGGAGGGTGATCGGGACGGGGAGGGATAATCAGCAGCATGACTGTTCACAGCGGCCACGGAACCTCGACTGTACCCGCCGCCCCCGACACGGCTGCTTGCGCCGCCGCTCTCGAAGTCGCCACCGCCTACTGCTCTCCCGCGCTGCTGAACCATTCGGTGCGGTCCTACGTGTGGGCCTCCGCGTATGCAGCGCAGCGCGGCATCGAGCACGACGCCGAGTTGCTGTACGTGTCCGCGCTGCTCCACGACATCGGCCTGGTGGCAGAGTTCGATAGCCACACGACTGACTTCGACGTGGCTGGCGGGCACGTGGCCTGGGTGTTCGCGGCGGGTGCCGGGTGGCCGACAGAACGCCGACAGCGGCTGTCGGAGGTCATCGTCCGGCATATGTGGGACGCGGTAGACGTGCGGGAGGACCCGGAGGGCCACTTGCTGGAGCGGGCCACGGGCGTGGACATCTCGGGCCGGAACCTGGACGATTTCACCGCCGGGTTCCAGGCGAAGGTGCTGGCATGCTATCCGCGCGCAGGACTCTCGGACGAGTTCCTGGCCTGCTTCCACGACCAGGCCGCCCGCAAGCCGGAGAGCTCGCCGGCCGCGGCCGTCCGGGGTGGCCTCGCCGAGCGCGTCCGGGCGAACCCGCTGGACCGCCCGGTCAGCTGACCTGCCGAGGCAGACCGGCAGATGCGGCCGAGATCGTTGGTCCGTTCAGCCCATCTGCGGGGTGCCGGCAATAGCGCTGTCACCAGCCGCAAACGGCGATCATGTCCCGTGTGGGTGAGTCCGAGGCCGTACGGCTGCGGTGGGTGAGGCTCCGCGAGCACGATCAGTGCCGACGTCCCGCGTGACGCGACCCCGACGTCCGGCTGCCGCGGGCCCAGGGCCTGGGCCACCGTGCGCCTACGTGCTCATCCGGGGTCCTTGTGCTTGTTGGCATTGAAGCGTGCCTTCTTCTGGCGATTCCCGCACGTGTTCATGTCGCACCATTTACGGGTGCGGCTCTGGCTGGTGTCGAAGAAGGCGGCCCGGCAGGTCGGCGATGCGCACAAGGCCAGTTTTCCGTCTCGTTCGCCCGCGATGATGCTGATCGAGTCGGCGGCGACGACACTCAGCGCGTCCTCCACGCGGGAATCCGGGCTGAGGCGCCATTGCCGATGGCTCTCGGGCGTCAGGACGGCCGCGGCCCGACCCTGAGTGCTGCGGTCATTGATGACCTGGACAGCAGTCGCGGGAGGAGATTCCAGGATCGCGGCCGCTGTCAGGGCGGCGTGAATCGATTCCCTCAGTTCCCGGGCGAGTTCGAGCTGAGCGGTCGTGCAGGACTCCACGGTGAGGCCGTTCACCGCCAGCCAGTCGACGAGGCGCTGCGGCACGGGAATGCGTTCCACGGCGTCGCCGCGACGCTCCGTCAGGGTCGCCGTGAAGCTGGTCGCCAGCACCTTGCCGAGGCGGAAGTCGGGGAACCGGACATGCATGGAACCACCTTAGCGGGTTGCGCGCCGGCATCGCGGCGCGCTAGAACCGTCTTAGCCGGTTCTCGAACGGCCAAGCCGGTTCCACGATGACCAGGAGGTCTCATGCCCAGAGGCGTGCAAGAGTTTGAAGCCCACGCGACGGACGCGGACCTCGACGATCTGCGTGCGCGACTGGCCGCGGCGCGGCTGCCGGAAGCTGAGACGGTCCATCGCGCCGCGCCCGGCCCCAGCCGATGGGAACAGGGCGTTCCCCTCACCGACCTCGTCGATGTCGTGAACTACTGGCGCACCGGGTACGACTGGCGGTCGTTCGAAGCGCGTCTCAACCGGATCGGCCAGTTCCGCACGACCGTCGACGGTCTGGGAATCCACTTCCTGCACCGCCGGTCCACGCGCGCGGATGCCACTCCTCTGATCTTGACGCACGGCTGGCCGGGCAGCGTTGCCGAGTTCGTCGATGTGGTGGACGAGCTGGCAGATCCGCAGGACGCGGACACGCCGGCGTTCCACGTCGTGGTCCCGTCGTTGCCGGGCTTCGGCTACAGCGACAAGCCGGCCACCACCGGATGGGGAATCGAGAAGATCGCCGCCGCGTGGGTGGAACTGATGGGAAGGCTCGGCTACCACCAGTTCCTGGCCCACGGGGGTGACTGGGGAGGTGTGATCACCACGGTCCTGGGGGGCAGGTTCCCGGCACACGTTCTCGGCATCCACACGACGTTCGCGGAGGCACCGCCCGGGTTGACGACGGACGGGCTGACGGCGGCCGAGCGCACATGGGCCGAGGACACCCGCGATTTCTGGAGCCATCGCGCGGCGTACGCGAAGCAGCAGGCGACCCGGCCGCAGACCATCGGCTACTCCCTCGTCGACTCACCGGTCGGGCTTCTCGCCTGGATCCTCGACAAGTTCGCCGAGTGGACAGACACCGAGGACAGCCCGTTCGAGACGATCTCCAGGGACAGGATCCTCGACGACGTCACCCTGTACTGGCTGACGCGGACCGGGGCATCGGCGGCCCGCATCTACTACGAGAGCCATCAGTCGCTCGACCCCGAACTCCGGGTCGACGTCCCCTCGGCCATCAGCATGTATCCCCGCGACATCGAGAAGTGTCCGCGCGCCTGGGCGCAGGAGCGGTACCGGCAGATCGTCCGATGGAGGTCGCCCGAGGCCGGAGGGCATTTCCCGTCGCTGGAGGTTCCCGAGTACTTCGTCAAGGATCTGCAGGCAGGTCTCGCGGCAGTGCTGGCCGCTCATCGATGAACGCGCGGCCGGGTCCGCCCCCGGATCCACCGGCTGATGATCTGATGGTGCGCGCCGGCAGGGCGTGAGGCGATCCGGTGGGAGCCGCCGGTTCGGGGCAGGGACCAGCCGCCGGACTGCACCGGCTCCCGGCATCCCGTCGTTTCGGGGCGGCCCGCGTGGACCGTCGACCTGTGGACCGGGCTCAAACACTCGGGACGAGGAACTGGCGGGCGCCGCGCAGTGTGGTGCGCAGCTTGCGCTGGGTGGCGCGGCTGTCGAGGCGGACGTCGAGCGCTCCGGGGAGCGCACTGCCGGCCCGCAGACCCGCAGGCAGACGGGAGGCGTCGAGCCCGTCCCGCCCGGCGATGAGGCATCCGAGTTCATGACGGCTCACGGCGTCGGCCCCTGCCAGATGATGCACGCCCCTCGCCTCGCCGGACGCGAGTTCCAGCAGGGCGGCGGCCAGGTCGGCGACGTGCACGGGACAGCGGACGTCGTCGGTGAAGAGGACACCGTCCCGGGTACCGGCCGCGAGGTCGTGCACCGCGCGTACGTGTGTGGACCGCTGGTCGCCGATGATCAGTGAGGTGCGAGCGATCACGGCATCCGGATGTACGAAGCGAATGCCCGTCTCCGCTGCGGCCTTGGCCGCGCCGTACGGGGTGACGGGATCGGGTGGGCAGGATTCGTCGTAGTGGACGCGTGCGCCGGAGAACACCGCGTCGCTGGAGACGTGGACCATGCGGAGGCCGTACCTCGCCGTCGCCATCGCGAGGCGGACAGGGCCTTCGGCCGTGACCGCCCAGTCGGATCCGCCGCTCGTCGCGTTGACGACCAGGCACGGGGCGGCCTCGGCCAGGACCGTGTCGACACGCACGGGATCCCGCAGGTCCAGGGCGTGCCACTGGACGCCCGCAGTGCTTCCGGGCCTGCTGGCGAAGGTCGCGGCCGTCGCGTGCCCGGCCGCTGCCGCCCGGCGGACCAGCTCAGCGCCCAGGAAACCGCTGCCGCCGATGATCAGGATCCTCATGACGTGACACAGTAGGGGACCCTTGCGCCGCCAGGTCCCGAGGACTTTTCCGTGGCTTCGAGGAGTGGCTCTGTGCCCAGAGGCAGGAGCTCTCCGGTTTCGCCTGGTACAAGGAGACCTTCCGCGAAGCCGTTCCCGAGGTGGATCTGCGTGCATGGCGCGGACCCCTGACACCGGAGCAGGATCAGCGGGCCCTGGACCACGTGTTCACCCGTGTCTCGACTTCCTCGACGTGAGGAACAGCCGCGAGTCCCTCATCCGCATGTACGTCGACTTCCGCGCCCTGAGGGGCAGATGACACGAGCAGGCGGATGTGCGCCGCAGGTGGTGGACACGAGGACTCCTGCTCCTCTTCGACCGGCCGGCGGGCCGGTCGTCCTCATGACCGGCGTCCTCCGAACTGCCAGTTGTGCACCTCGATGTCGGCGTACCGGTCCGGGGTCAGGATGCCGCGTGCCGTGTCCGGGTCGGGCGCCCGGACCAGCGCCGCAGTACCCAGCCACGCGGCGCCGTCGTCGGACAGCAACGGGCCGTAGGCGATCAGTTCGTCCCGCTCGGGCGGCACCGCGAGGTCGGCGGCTTCCCCGGCGCCGAGGCCGAGCACCAGGTACCGGCTGCCCTCGGTCCCACCGCCGGGGAAGTCCCACATGGTGCGCCCCAGGGTGTTGTGCCACCGTCGCAGCAGCACGTCCCGGTAGACGCCTGCCTGGTAGTTCGGTTCGGCGAAGGCGAACGCCCGGGCGGCGACGGGATCGGGCAGGTCGACGATGTGCAGGCTGCCGGTGGGTGTGTCGCCGGCGAGGGTCGGGCCGCGGGCGATCAACTCCTTCGCGTATCGGTCCATGTAGGACCAGTGCTCCTCCAGGAGCTCGTCACGCAGCGGCATCGAGCCGGGACGGTCGCGGTGATAGCAGAGAAACTCCATACCCGGAGCATCCCTTCGCGAAGGCGCCAGGTCGAGCCGGTTTCGGGGCGGTGGCCGCCCGGTGGCCTGATCCGGCAGAGCCCCGCGGGGTACACCCGGCGCATGGTGTCCTCTGCCGACGAGGCGGGAACTCTGCCCGGACGAAGGATCCGTCGCTCATGCCCGGACGGTGTCGTCCTGCACCGGCAACGGTGTCTGTCACGGCGCCGGCCCCTGGCACCGCGCGGCGGGACGGCGGCGGTGGGGCGCGCACCGGGCGCCCGCGTCCGGCGGCTCCGGGTGGTACCGGGAGCCGCCGGACGCGGGGCGGTCAGACGGCGGGGGCCGGGTACGTGGGGTACTCGACGCCGGAGACGTGCTGCACCACCCGGATGACCTGGGAGGAGTAGCCGAACTCGTTGTCGTACCAGAGGTAGAGGATGGCGTTGTCACCCTCGACCTTGGTGGCGCCGGCGTCGACGATCGACGCGTGACGGGAGCCGATGAAGTCGCTCGAGACCGCGTCGGGAGCCGTGATGAAGTCGATCTGGCGCCTGAGCGGCGAGGTCAGCGACACGTTGCGGAGGTAGTCGAGGACCTCCTCGCGGCTGGTGCCGCGCGCGAGCTGCAGGTTGAGGATCGCGATGGAGACGTCCGGGACCGGAACGCGGATCGAGCTGCCGGTGATCTTCGCCTGGAGGTCCGGCAGCGCCTTGGTGACGGCGGAGGCGGCACCCGTCTCGGTGATGACCATGTTGAGCGGCGCCGAACGGCCACGACGGTCCGAGTTGTGGTAGTTGTCCAGCAGGTTCTGGTCGTTCGTGAACGAGTGGACGGTCTCCACGTGTCCGCGCAGCACACCGTACTCGTCCGCCATCGCCTTCAGCGGCGGGACGATCGCGTTGGTCGTGCAGGAGGCGCACGAGATGATCTGCTCGTCCGGCTTGATCGTGTCGTGGTTGACGCCGTGCACGATGTTGGGGACGTCACCCTTGCCGGGCGCGGTCAGGACCACCTTCGCGATGCCGGGGCGCAGGTGCCTGGAGAGACCTTCACGGTCGCGCCAGCGGCCCGTGTTGTCGATGAGGATGGCGTCCTTGATGCCGTGCGCCGTGTAGTCCACCGCCGTGGGGTCGTCGGAGTAGATCACCTGGATCTCGTTGCCGTTGGCGATGATCCTGCTGTTCGCCTCGTCGACAGTGATCGTGCCCTGGAACTGGCCGTGGATGGAGTCACGGCGCAGCAGGGAGGCGCGCTTCACGATGTCCTGGCCGGCGCCCTGGCGCACGACGATGGCGCGCAGCCGGAGGCCGTTGCCGGAACCGGTCTTCTCGATCAGCAGCCGGGCCAGGAGGCGGCCGATGCGGCCGAAGCCGTAGAGGACGACGTCGCGCGCCTCGCGGCGCTCGGTCTTGTTGTCGCCCGTCGCGCCGGCCACGGCCTCGGCGGTGAAGGCGTCGACGGACAGTCCGCGGTCGTCGTTGCGGTAGGTCGCGGCGAGCATGCCGAGGTCGATCTGCGACGGGCCGAGGTCGAGTGCGGCGAGAGCGCGCAGGAACGGGAGGGTCTCGGTGACCGAGAGCTCCTCGCCGGCTATCTGCCGGGCGAACCGGTGGGTCTTGAGGATGCTGACCACCGACTTGTTCACCAGGGAGCGGCTGTGGATCAGGATCGTGACGTCCTGCTCCCGGTGCAGCTTCCCGATGATCGGGATCATCGACTCCGCGATCTCCTCGCGGGTCTTCCAATTGGTGAACGAGTCCTCGGTGAAAGTCACAAGTCCATCTTTCGAGCTAGGCGGTGCTCATATGTTAACCGCACTGGATTCCGACCGTGCAGCCGGTGCCGGTGCCGGTGCCGGTGCCTGTGCCGACGACAACACCGCCTCCACGCGGCGTCACCGCCCGCCACCGCGGCGTCACCGCCCTTCACCGCGTCCTCGCCTCGCGCACCCCGCGGCCTCACCCCGCGAAGAACGCCGAGGTCTCCCGCACGCCGCAGCGCGGGCGCGCCCCGGCGCCGGTGCCGCACGGGCACCGACCGCCGGGGCGCTGTGTCACCCACCGACTCAGACGAGGGACTTCCCGGCGGCCTCCGCCACCTCCGCGGCCGAGGCTCCCGAGGCGATGCCGAACGAGGGGTCGGGCACCTCCTCGGGGCTGATCAGCGTCGAGGAGCGGCCGTCGACGCCGACCGGGATGTCGCCGTCGATGGTGACGCGACGCAGCTTGCGCTCGTGGGCGTCCGAGTCGTCCACGCCGTAGTGCTGGGTGGCACGGTTGTCCCAGATGGCGACGTCGCCGGTCTGCCACTGCCAGCGCACGGTGTTCTCCGGGCGCTCGATGTGGGACTGGAACAGGTCGAGCAGCGCGCGGGAGTCGCGGCCGGTCAGGCCACTGATGCGCTGGACGAAGTTGCCGAGGAGCAGGACGCGTTCGCCGGTCTCGGGGTGGACGCGCACCACCGGGTGCTCGGTGAGGAACTTCGTCGAGGTGAACACCTTCCGGTACTGGGCGAGGGCCTCGGGCCTGGCCTCGGGGCGCAGCGCCACGTAGTCGTAGTCGTTGGAGTGCACCGCGCGCAGGCTGTCGGCGAGTACGCGCAGGGGCTCGGGCAGGTCGGCGTACGCCGCGCCGGTGCTGGACCACAGGGTGTTGCCGCCGTACGGCGGGATGACGACGGCGCGCAGGATGGAGAAGGCCGGATAGGCAGGTACGAAGGTCACGTCCGTGTGCCACTGGTTGGCCCGGCCGCCGTGGTCGGAGTCGATGCCGAGCGAGTAGCGGCCGTCGGCGGACGGGACGGTGGGGTGGGCGACCGGGGTGCCGAGCAGCCGGCCGAACGCCTCGTGGCTGTCCTCGTCCAGGTGGTCCTGGCCGCGGAAGAACACGACCTTGTTGGCCAGGAGCGCGCCCCGGATCTCCGCCACGGTGGCGGGGGCGAGGTCCCCGCCGAGGCGTACGCCGGAGATGACGGCGCCGATCCGGCCACCGATCTTCCGGACGGTGACGGTGGAGGCGGGGGCGGTGGTTGCTGAGGACATGAGGGATTCCCTTCGGGATGCGGGATCGTCCAGGACCGGGATTGATCAATCCCGGGAGAGGAATCAATCAGCCGAGCGATGGGCGCGAGAGAGGCGTGGAGCGCGGGGGAGTGGCTGAACCGCGGTGCGGAGCCGCCTGCGGCACGGGCCGGAGGTGCCGGTTCAGGCAGCGGGACAGCGGCCCGGACACGCCATCGGCGTGGTGGGGCGGCCGGCGGGTGCGGGCCGGGCGGAGGAGGCGGCCGTCGCGAACATGTCCCGGAGACTTCCAGCGCCCCGCCGGGGACGTCAAGCACCCACCAGCCCTTCGAAGGGCGCCCGGCGGTGGTCGAACCGGCGCTCGCGCGACGCTTCCCCCGCCCCTGGTGACGGCCCGGAAAACTGCCCCTGGCCTGCGGTTCTCCCTACGTTCGCGGGCAGGCCGCGCACCCTGCCGGGAAGCCGGCCACGAGGGCCGGACTCATTTCATGCCGCCTTAATGTCGCGACCGCGTCGCAGGACCGGAGGATGTCCCCATGACAGGCGCCCCACAGTTCTCCCGTACGGCCGGTGACGGCCGCCGTGGGGCGAACGCCGCCACGGCGTTGCGTACGGTGCTCGATCCGGGCGGACTCGCGGTTGCGGATCGACAACCACGCCCGGGCCGTGGCCCAGGGGCCCGGGTCCGGCGCCGGTGACGTGGCCCATCTGCCTGTGCCGGGCTCCACGGTCCCCTGCCCCTGCGGGAGATCAGGACGCCTGGAGGCGACGGCGTCGAACACGGTGATCGCGCTGGCCGCGGTGCGCCGTGGCATCGTGCCCGAGCGGATGTCCTTCTGGTGGTGCACGCGGCGGCGGCCGGGGACCGTTACGCGGACGGGCTGCTGCGTGAGCGGGCGAGCGCGGTAGGCAGAGCGGGGGCCCTGTTCCTCGACGTCCTCGACCCCGACCTGGTCGTGGTCACGGAACACGCCGGCCTGCTCGATTCCGAGTTCCTGGAGGAGATCCGTGGAGCCGCGGTCGGCGTCTGCCACGTATGCGGCGATCCCGAACGCATCGTCAGCCCGCTTGCCGGGACGGCCGCGCTGCCGGTGGCGGCCGGCACGATCGTGCTGAACCCGCTCTTCAGGGGGCCCTTGGCGACCATCGAGCGGGAGGCCGGGGGGTGAAGGGCGGGGGTGAGGGGCGGGCAGCGGAACCCGCGCGCCGCCTCGCCCGGCCCCGGCATCGGCGGACCGTGCCGCTACGTCCGGACGCGGATCGGTCCGCCACAACGCCTGGCGTGTGTACCCCGGTTCGGTGGACCGGAGGTCAGAACGGAAAGCGGCTGCGGGCCCGACGGCCGGCGGAGCCGCTGCTGCCCACGGCCTTGGAGCTGCTGCGGAACGGCTTGCTGAAGACCCGGCCGAGCACGCCGGGAGCCTTGCCGCCGACGCGCGATCCGACCCCGAGGGTCCGCTGGGTGCCACGTTCGGGATGGCGGGACAGGCGGGGCACGAAGAACGCGAGGACGGCCAGAACGACACAGACGGCGACGATGCCGACGATTATCATGAAGTACTCCCGAGGTCGATGTGACCTGCCGTGTGCCCTGGCCGGCGACCGGTATGCGCCGCGGCTTCGGGCCGCGACTGCCCGCCCTGCGGCGCCCCGGGCCCGGCGGGTCGGGGAGGCATCGGCCGCCGCAGGGCGGGCAGTCGCGAGACATGCAGGGAAGCTACGCACAACCCGTGACGTACACACTCGGCACTCCGCCTCTTCGTGCCGGGGCCACCGCGGATGCCCCCGCGCACCACGGCGGCGGAGGCCGCCATCGACTGCGCCGGCACCGCAAGGGTGCCTGGCACCGGCGTGTACTCGCCTACAGCCAGGTCGAGTTGGTGCAGGCTCCGGGGCGGGGCACCGGTGAACGGTGCCTACTCCTGGTGCTTGTGCGCAAGGTGGTCGGCCACGTGGAGTTCCGCCTCTGCGCTTCCTGTGAGGAGGCAGTCATCACCGATGTGATGATCGAGAAGCGGTTCCATCGCAGCGGGCTCGGGACCAGGGCCCTCTCCCACCTGCGAGCCCGGTATCCGGGAATTGTCTGGCACACCACGCTCGATCGCCGTGTGACGCGCGATCTCCTGCGCCGGATGCGGGTCCCGAGGCAGGCCGAGGGCGCGCGGTGCCCGCATACGAGCGAATGACGGCCGGACCCTGCCACCTGGGGACTCTTCCGGGGGCCGTCTCCTGAGCGGACGGTCCGAACCGTTCCCGCCCGGGCGTCCGATGAGCCGATAGGCCGGCGCCGGGCGGAACCGGGGCCCGCCCGAAGGGAGTGGACCCCCGCGGGCGGCTACTGCGCGTTCCCGTCCCCGTCGGCGTCGAGGATCGAGATCTCCAGCTTGCGCAGCAGCCGCGCGAGCTGCCGGCGCTCCGAGGGGGACAGCCCTCCGAGCATCCGGTTCTCGTTGTCGAGGTGTTCGGTGAACGCCGTGTCCACCGTGGCGAGTCCCTTGTCCGTGAGGCGTGAGTAGACGACCCTGCGGTCCTGGGTGTCCCGCTCGCGGACGATGAGCCCGTCCTTCTCCAAGCGGTCGATCCGCAGGGTCACCCCCGCGGACGACACCAGCCCGGAGTCGGCGAGCTGCCCGGCCGTCAGCCGGTAGGGCGCGCCCGACCTGCGCAGCGCGGTCAGGACGTCGAAGCCCGCCACGGACAGACCGTGCCGCTCGATGGACTCGGTGAGCCCGGTGCTGTAGCGCAGGAAGGAGCGGTGCAGCCGGGCGAGGACCTCCAGGGGACTGGTGTCCAGCTCCGGGCGCTCACGCGCCCAGTCCTCGACCACCTTCGCCACGGCATCGTGGTCAGCGGGCCTTGATGCTGCCATCCTCATCCCCTCCGTACGGCTCGCGCCGGCGTCCCCCCGGCTTCTCACGGCACTGAGAATCTTACCGCTGAGGCGACGGGTGGCTCAGCCGCGGGACCTTCGCCTCACCACCCCGGCCAGTACGAGGGCGAACAGTACGGCGGCCGCGGGGACGGCCGCCCTCCTGAGCAGCACGGGCAGTGCTGCCGCGCCGAGGTCCACGGCCTCCGGCTCGGCCGGCGCGGTGGGGGCGGAGGCACCGGTGCCCGTCTCCCGCAGCAGGTTCTCGAGGCGGCCCGCGAACTGCCGCACCAGCCGGTCCCCGACCTCGGTCATGATCCCGCGGCCGAACTGCGCCGGACGGCCGGTGATGTCGAGGTCGGTGTGCACGTGCACCCGGGTGCCGTCGGCACCCGGGCTCAGCGTCGCGGTGACCGTGGCCGAGGCGGTTCCCGCGCCCCGGGTCTCACTGCCGCTGAGGGCGAGGCGCATGGAGCGGGCGGCCTCGTCACGGGTGACGGTGCCCTCGCCCCGGTAACTCATCTGCACCGCGCCGATCTTGACCTTGACCCGCCCGGTGAACACGTCGCCGTCGAGCGTGTCGAGGACGGCGCCGGGCATACAGGGCGCGACCCGGCCGAGGTCGTGGAAGAGCTTCCACGCGTCGTCGGGGCCGGCCGGAACGGAGAAGGTGTGGTCGAGCTGCATGGGTTTCCCATCCTGGGTTCGGAGGTGGACGTCCGGCCGGTCAGTCGCGGCCGGGCGCCGGGCGGATCAGGTCGCGTACCCGGCTCGGGGAGAGGGGGCCGCGGCGTACGACGACGCCGAAGGGGCGCAGCGCGTCCTCCACGGCGTTGGCGAGGACCGCCTGCGGGGCGATCGCGCCGCCCTCCCCGAGCCCCTTGACGCCGAGGTCGTTCATGGGGCTCGGGGTGTGGAGCTCGTCCATGTCGAGGTCGGGGATCTCCGAGGAGGTCGGCACCAGGTAGTCCATGTAGGTGCCGGTCCGGGGCTGCCCGTCGGGCCCGTAGACCATCTCCTCGTACAGCGCACCGCCGATGCCCTGCGCGATGCCGCCGGTGACCTGGCCCTCCGCGATCATCGGGTTGACGATGACGCCGGCGTCGTGGACGACGACGTAGTGCAGGATCTCGACGGCGCCGGTGTGCTCGTCCACCTCGACGACGGCAGCGTGCGCCCCGCTCGCGACGGCGAATCCGGGCGGACGGAAGTGCACGGTCTCGCTCAGCTCGGTGCCGTGCCGGCCGTCGGTGGGTTCCGGTGTCCCGGGCATGGGGGCACCGCCCGCCAGTTCCGCCAGGCCGATCGAAGGCCCGCCCGGTTCCCCGGCGGAGACCACCCCGTCACTCAGGCCGAGACGGTCCGCCGGTACGCCGAGGCGGCGCGCCGCCGCTTCGATGATCTTCTCGCGGACCAGCTTGCCGGCCCGGTGGGTGGCGTTGCCCGCGTTGACCAGGGCGCGGCTGGCGATGGTGCCCAAGCCGAACGGGGTGGCGTCGGTGTCGCCCCCGGTCACGTCGATGATGCCGAGCGGTACCCCGATCGCGTCCGCGGCGATCTGGGCCATGGACGTGCGGTGCCCCTGGCCCTGGGAGGGCGCGCCTATGGCGAGCCGTACGCGCCCGCTGGGGGCGATGTCGACGCGGGCCGTCTCGAACGGTCCGAGGCCGGTCGCCTCGATGTACATCGCGAAGCCGACGCCGAGGTGCCTGCCGTCACGCGCCCCCTCGCGCTGCCGGGCACGCACGCCCTCCACGTCGGCCTTCGCCACGGCGCGGCGCAGGAGTTCGGGGAAGTCGCCGGAGTCGTAGGACTGCGGGCTGCCGGAGCGGTCCACCAGTCCCGTCGCGTACGGCATCTCGTCCGGCCCGACGAGGTTGCGTGCCCTCAGCTCCTCCGGGGCGATGCCCAGATCGGCGGCCAGCCGGTCCATCGCGCGCTCCATCGCGAACACCGTCTCCGGCCGGCCCGCCCCGCGGTACGGCGTGGCGAACGTGGTGTTGGTGAGGACCCCCGTGACGCCGATCTCCACATGGGGGATGCGGTACGGACCGAGCAGATGGCAGAGCGAGTTGTAGGGCACGACGAGGCCGGTCATGTTGTAGGCGCCGAAGTTCACCGTGATCCGGTCGCGCACGCCGAGGATGCGTCCCTCGGCGTCCGCGGCCAGCTCGATGCGGTGGATCTGCTCGCGGGCGTGCGAGGAGGCGGTGAGATTCTCGTTGCGGTCCTCGCGCCACAGCACGGGCCGGCCGAGCCTGCGGGCGGCGTGCGGGACCAGGAGCTCCTCGACGTAGAGGATGCCCTTCTGCCCGAAGCCGCCGCCCACGTCGGCCGCGATGACGCGGACCGAGCCGGCCGCGAGTCCGAGCGTGTGCGCGACAGCGTCCCGAAGCCGGTGGGGAGTCTGGGTCCCCGACCAGACGGTCAGCCGGCCGCTGTAGGGATCCACCTGGGCGGAGACCGCGCGCGTCTCGATCGGTGAGGCCACGTATCGGTGCGCCTCGAACCGCTCGGAGACCACGGTGTGCGCGGAGGCGAAGGCCGCGTCCGGGTCGCCGACGCGTGTCGCCACGTCCACCGCGAGGTTGTCCGGCAGGTCCTCGTGCAGCAGGGGCGCGCCCTCCGAGAGGGCGTCCTCGGGATCCACCAGCACGGGCAGCGGGGCGTAGCGGACATCGACGAGTTCGAGCGCGTCCTCGGCGAGATACCGGTTCTCGGCCAGGACGACGGCGACGGGCTGGCCGACGTAGAGCACCGTGCCGCCCGCGAGCAGCGGCATGGGCGTCATCCGGACCGTCGGGTCCAGGAGTTCGGCGAGGCCCGCAGGAGTGCGCAGCTCCTCCTTGTTGAGCAGCGGCGGCAGGTCCGCGACGTCCTCGCCGGTCCACACGGCGACGACACCGGGTGCTTCGAGCGCCGCCTTCACGTCGACGGACTCGATGCGTGCGTGGGCGTGCGGGCTGCGCAGGAACGCGGCCTCGACGCCACCGGGCAGGGCGATGTCGTCGACGTAGCGGCCCCTGCCACGCAGCAGCCGGTCGTCCTCGACGCGGGGGACGGACCGGCCTGTCCAGCCGCCCCCGTCCTGCGGGCTCCGGTCGGAATCGTGGGACATACGGGTCACTCCCCGAAGCGCTCGTCGAGTGCCTGGCAGACGGCACGGCGGATGTTGCGGTAGCCGGTGCACCGGCAGAGGTGGCCGCTGAGCGCGTCGGCGACGTCCTCCGTACCGGGGCGCTCGGGCAGTTCGGTCAGGGCGGTCGCGGTCATGACGAATCCGGGGGTGCAGAATCCGCACTGCATGCCGTGGCACTCGTGGAACGCCCGCTGGACGGGTGTCAGCGGGGCGTCGTCGGGGGCGAGGCTCTCGACCGTGCGGATCGCGACGCCGTCGCACTGCACCGCAAGGGTCAGGCAGGTGCGGGCCGGTTCGTCGTCGAGCAGCACCGTGCACGCGCCGCACACACCGTGCTCGCAGCCGACATGGGTGCCGGTGAGACCGAGCCGGTCGCGCAGGAAGTCGCTGAGCAGCAGCCGGGACTCGACCTCGGCGGTGATCCGCTCCCCGTTCACGGTGAGTGCGACCCGGTGCCAGCCTGAGGGTTCGGCGAGCGGCGGGGTGCGGACGGGGAGGGGGACAGGTGCGGAGGGGGTCATCAGCAGCGCTCCCAGGCGGTGGTGCAGGCGTGGACGAGAAGGTGGGCGGCGGTCTCGCGCCGGTGGGCGGCGCTCGCGTGGACGTCGTCGGAGGGGGTGAGGCCGGAGAGGGCGGCGAGCCGCGCGGCAGCCAGCGCCTCCGCGCCCACCTCGGTGCCGACGAGCGCCTCCTCCGCGGCGGGCAGGCGTACGGGGGCGGGGCCGGCCCCGCTGAAGACGACGCGGGCGCCGCGGACGGTGCCCGTCGCCGCGTCCCGCTCCAGCAGCACGGCCACCCCGACGGTGGCGAAGTCGCCGTGCCTGCGGGTGAGCTCTTCGAAGGCCCAGCCCGACCGGTCCGGGGGCGGGGGGACGACGACCTCGCAGAGGAGCTCGTCGGGCTCGACCGCCGTCGAGAACGTGGCGACGAAGAAGTCCTCGGCGGGGACCGTACGGGTGCCGCGCGGCCCCGTGATGACGAAGCGCGCGTCCAGGGCCCGTGCCGCGGTGGGCAGTTCGGCAGCCGGATCGTGGTGGGCGAGGCTGCCGCAGACGGTGCCGCGGTTGCGGATCTGCGGGTGGCCGATGCGGGTGATCGCCGCGGCCAGCAGCGGCCATCCGCGCCGGAGGGCGGGATCGGCCGCCGCCCTCGCCTGCCGGACCGCGGCGCCGATGCGCAGAGCGCCGGAGCCGTCGACCGCCAGTCGGGCCAGCTCGGGGATGCGGGTGATGTCCACGAGGAGTTCCGGGCGCGCCAGGCGCATGTTCAGCATCGGGATCAGGGACTGGCCGCCCGCCACGACCTTGGCGTCCCGGGCGGGATCGGCGAGGAGCGTGACCGCCTCGGCGACGGTTCGGGGAGCGGTGTAGTCGAAGGGTGTGGGTTTCAATCTGCTGCCACCGGGCCTCTCGGACGGTCGTCACGCGGTGGCGCTCGGGACGCCCCGCGTGCGATCGATACGAACAGATGTATCTAGTAGCTGAAATGATTTACACTAAAGTTTCTCGTTGGCAAGAGTCTCCGCAGATTTTTCGGCCCGAGGTGAGCGACATGGGACACGTCATCGACCAGGCGGCTGCCTGGCAGAGATCCGGAATCCGCTGTGTCATGGCGACGGTGGTGCGGACCTGGGGCTCCGCTCCGCACGGACCCGGTGCCTCCATGCTGGTGACGCTGGACGGCCGCATCGTCGGCAGCGTGTCCGGCGGATGCGTGGAGGCCGCCGTGATCGCGGCCGCGGAGGAGGTGTTCGCGGGTGGCCCGCCGGTCGTGGAGCGCTGGGGGACCGGTGACGAGGACGCCTTCGCCGTGGGGCTGACCTGCGGCGGGACGATCGAGGTGCTGATCCGTGAAGTGGGCGCCGGGGAGCCGCTCGGCCGGGTCGCGGCGGACCTGGCGGCCGGGATCCCGGTCGCGCTGGTCACGCCGCTGGACGGGCACGGCCAGCTGGCCGTGGGTCGGGGAGCGGTGAGCGGGACACTGGGCGGAGCGGCCCTCGACCGGATGGCCGGCCTGGCGGCCGAGGGCATGCTCGGCCGTGGCGAGAGCGGGCCGGTGACCGTGGGGGAGCCGGGGTCCGGCGGACCGGACTGCGCCCCGGAACGCGAGCTGCTGGTGCAGTCCTTCGCCGCCCGGCCGAGACTGCTGATCTTCGGAGCCGCCGAATTCGCCCGGCCGCTGGTGGCCTTCGGCTCGGCCCTCGGTCACCACGTGACCGTCTGCGACGCCAGGCCCGCGTTCGCGGATCCCGCGCGCTTCCCGGGCGCCGACGAGGTGGTCGTCGACCGGCCGGACCGCTGGTTCCGTGACCATGAGGAGCTGGTCGGCCCGACGACCGCGGTCTGCGTCCTGACCCATGAACCCCGCTTCGACGTCCCGGTCCTCGCCCGCGCCCTGGGCGGTGCGGCGGGGTATGTGGGCGCCATGGGCAGCCGCCGCACGCACGAGGACCGGGTGGCGCGGCTGCGGGAGGCGGGCGTGACCGAGGCGCGGCTCAGCCGTCTGCGGTCGCCGATCGGTCTCGACCTGGGCGGCCGGGGGCCCGAGGAGACCGCCCTCTCGGTGCTGGCCGAGATCATCGCCGTACGACGCGGTGGCAGCGGTGCGCCGCTCACCGCCGGCAGGGGACCGGTGCACAACACGTGACCTTTTTTGAACGCCTGTTTTTATGAACGCCCGTTTAATCTGGATCACGTGGACCCGAACAGCACGAACACGAGCCGCCGACGACAGGCGGACGGCGCAGCCGTGCCACAGCCGGCCGCGCCCCGCCGCCCCGGCTCGCACGACCCCGAGGGGAACCGCAGGGCGGTCCTGGACGCGGCGCGCCGCCTCTTCGGCGCGCATGGCTACAAGGGGGTGGGGGTGCGCGCCATCGCGGCCGAGGCCGGGGTGACTCCGGGGCTGGTGATGGCGTACTTCGGTACCAAGGACGGCCTCTTCCGCGCGGCGGTCGGCAGCGGAGCCGGTGTCAGCGGTGATGTGCTCGCGGCTTCCGTGGGCGATGCGGGCGACCTCCCGGGGGCGCTCGCCCGCGCGTATCTCGACCGGTGGGACCGGCTGCCCGCCGACGACCCCTGGCCGGCGCTGATCCGCTCGGCGGTGAGCCATCCGCCGAGCGCGGACCTGCTGCGCACGATCCTCGACGCGCAGGTGGGGGAACCCCTCGCCCAGGTGCTCGGCACCGGCGCCGGTGCCGAGGTGCGAGCCGCGGTGATCCGCAGCGTCCTCTTCGGCGTGATCATGGAGCGTTACGTGTTCGCGCACGAACCGGCGGCGTCGGTGCCGACCGAGGAGCTCGCCCCGGCGCTGAGCGACGTGCTCGCCACGGCGTTCGGTGAGTCCCCGCGCTGTGCGAGTGAGCCCGGTGAAGACGGGTCGCAACCGACGGAACCCTCGCCTCGGCGCGCACGGGAGGAGACGGTTGCCCCGGCCGACGACTCTCCCGGGTCCCTGTTCGCCCTGCTCGACGAGTGCGCCGCGCGCCGTCGGCTCGTCGTCGGAAGGGCCGTGCGCGCCTACGGCATCAGCCTGCCCGCCTACGACGTACTGGCCACCCTGCGCGAGGCGGGTTCCCCGTACCGGCTGACGATGGGCGAGGTGGCGGCGGCGGGCCCGGTCCGGGCCGGCGGGCTCACCCAGCAGGCGGACCGGCTGGCGGAGGCCGGTCTGATCCGCAGGGAGCGCGACACCGACGACCGCAGGATCGTGCGGCTGTGCCTCACGCCCGGAGGAGTCGATCTGACCGATCGCGTCTCGGCCGCTCGCTCCGGCCAGGAGCGGGAACTGCTCGCGGGACTGGGCCCCGCGGAACGCCGGCGGCTCACCGCGCTCCTCGGGACCCTGGCGCACACGCTCGGGGCCGAGGGCCCGGAGCACTGAGCGCTGCTCCCGGCCACCGGCCCCGAACCGGCACGGTCAGGCGTTGAGCTCCTCCAGCGTCCTGCCTTTGGTCTCGACGGCGAACCAGGCGATCAGCGCACCCACGGTGGCGATCACGGCGAGCTGTGCGAACACCAGGGCCAGGCCGCCGCCTGCTCCGATGACCGCGCCGACGGCCACCGGGCCGAGAATGACGCCGAGCCTGTTCCACAGGCCGCCGAACGCCGCGCCCCTGGCCCGGTTGGAGGTGGGGTACAGCTCGGGGGAGTACAGGTAGAGGCCCGCGTTGATCGCATAGAGGAAGAAGGTCGTGCAGGAGGCGAAGACGGCGACCTGGCCGCCCGAGGTCGCGCCCGCGACCGCCAGGACGGCGAGCGAGAGCGTGGTCCCGACGAACGCGCCGATGAGGGCGGGCCTGCGGCCGATACGGTCGATCAGCATGGCCATGATGAAGGTGCCGAACAGCCCGGTGACGTTGCTGAGCAGGGTGAAGACCAGCGCCGTCGTGAGATCCAGGCCGAACTCCTTCGTGTAGAGCGACGGCAGCCAGGTGGAGATGCCGTGGTTCACGTAGTACGCCACGAACCACAGCCCGGACAGCACCGCCGTGCGCCGCAGGTAGCGGCCGCGGAACAGGTCCTTCAGGGTGCCCCTGGGTTCGTTCGGCGTGTCCACGGACGGAGCCGGCGCGGGAAGCTCCTCGGCGGTCGCGCGGGCGACCTCCGCCTCGATCCGGGCGATGGCCGCCTCGGCCTCGGCCGTACGGCCACGGGACAGCAGCCAGCGCGGGGACTCCTCGACGTGGCGCGGCAGCATCGCGGCGATCGCCACCGGCAGGGCGCCCACGAGGAACATCGCGCGCCAGCCGAAAGCGGGGACCACCCAGACCGCGAGGAGCGTGGCGGCCGCGAGTCCGGCCGGGAAGATCATCTCGTACAGCAGGACGAAGCGGCCCCGCTTGTCGGACCGGGCGATCTCGTTGATGTACGTGGCCGCGACCGGGACGACCCCGCCGATACCGAGTCCCTGCAGGAAGCGGAAGGCGGAGAACGTCTCGATGCCGCCGGAGAACGCCACGGCGAGGCTGGCGAGACCGGTGACACCGACACCCAAGGCAACGGTGCGCACCCGACCGATGCGGTCTCCCAGCCATCCGGCGGCCAGGGCGCCGAGCAGCATGCCGATCGAGGCGGAGGTGACGGCGAAGGTGGCCTGCCCGGTGCTCAGGTGCCATTCCTTCATCAGGACGGGCAGCGCGGACGCGGCCAGCAGCTGATCGAAGGCCTCGAAGAAGGTGACGGCGCCGATCAGGAACCGGACCTTGACGTGCCAGCGCGAGTGCGGCAGCCGTTCGAGTCGTGCGGCAATGGAGCCGAGAGCGGGTTTTCCGGCCACAGTCGTCATGGAGGGTGTCCTTCCGCGGGCAGATGAGTTGCGGAGACAGTAGGGGGCTATACCTAAGTGGTCAATAGTTAAGAGCTTAGGAAGCGTGCTCCCGGCGACTCGGTCCCCATCATCGGTGTCATGGATGCCGTGCTCAAGGCCATCCGGGCAACGATTTCACCTCGGGGTCTTGTGTTAAGAAACTTAAGCGCTTAGATTTCTAGCACTTCGGCAGTCCGGTGGCGGTAACCCGACGAGCCTGTCCGCACCCGGAGTCCACCCCCCTTTCCGTCTCGCCCGGAGGTCACCCGTGCTGCATTTCTCCACCGACATCCTGATCGCGGGCCAGTGGCGGCGCGGTGCGGGCGAGCCCGTCGACACGGTCGACCCGGCCACCGGCCGTGTGCTCGCCACCGTCCACTCCGCATCGGCGGACGAGGTCGCGGAAGCGGCGGAGGCCGCGGCGGAGGCCGCGGCCGACCCGGTCTGGCGCGACCTGCCCGCCCATGAGCGGGCCCGGCTGCTGCACCGCATCGGCGAGCTCACCGAGCAGGCCGCCGGTGACCTCGCCGCCCTGCAGACCGCCGACACCGGCAAGACGCTCACCGAGACCAGGGCCCTCGCGCTCAGCGCGGCGGGCACCTTCCGCTACATGGCCGCCGTCCTGGAGACGGCCGAGGAGTCGGTGACCCCCTCCCGTGGTGCCTACGTCACCGTGAACACGCACGAGCCGGTCGGAGTCGTCGGCGCGATCAACCCCTGGAACTCCCCGGTCGCCAGCGACGCGCAGAAGATCGCCCCCGCTCTCGCCGCCGGCAACGCGGTGATCCTCAAGCCCGCGGCGTGGACGCCCCTGGTCTCCCTGGCGCTCGGGCGGCTGATCTTCCAGGCGCTCGACGAGTTCCGGCTGCCGGCGGCACTCCTCTCCGTGCTGCCCGGCAGCGGCCGCGTGGTCGGAGACGCCCTCGTGCGCCACCCGCTCGTCGGCCGTATCGGATTCACCGGGGGCACGGAGACCGGGCGGTCCATCGCGGAGATCGCCGCCCGGAAGCTGATCCCCGCCTCGCTGGAGCTCGGCGGCAAGTCCCCGACGATCGTGCGCGCCGACGCCGACATCGAACAGGCACTGGCCGGGGTGATGTTCGGGATCTTCTCGTCCAGCGGCCAGTCCTGCATCGCCGGATCCCGGCTCTTCGTGGCCCGCGAGATCTACGACTCCTTCGTCGGCGAACTCGTCGAGCGCGTGAGGAAACTGAGAGTCGGCCCGGGTACCGACCCCGCCACCCAGGTCGGACCCCTGGTGCACCACAGGCACCGCGACAGCGTCGCCGCGTGCGTCGACCTCGCCCGGTCCGAGGGCGCCCGGGTCCTCTGCGGCGGATCCGCCCCCGAGGGAGAGCTGTACGAGGACGGGGCGTACTACCTGCCCACCGTGCTCGACGGTCTGGCGAACACCTCGCGCACCTGCCAGGAGGAGATCTTCGGCCCCGTCCTGGTCGCCCTGCCCTACGACGACGAGGACGACCTCGTCCGCCAGGCCAACGACTCCGTATACGGCCTGGCCTGCGGGATCTGGACCCGCGACCTCCGCGCCGCCGGGGCGCTGGCGCGCCGCATCGAGGCGGGCACCGTCTGGATCAACACCTACAAGCAGTTCAGTGCCTCCACCCCCTTCAGCGGGTGGAAGGACAGCGGCCTCGGCACGGAGAAGGGCCGCGACGCGATCCGCGCCTACCAGCGCCAGAAGTCCCTGTACTGGGGCATCTCGGACCACCCGCTTCCGTGGGCCAACTGACCCGGCACGTCCGCCCGTCCTGGAGGGACCCCATGCACCAGCCACCGCCCGGTCCGATCGCCCGGCTCCGCTCGCTGCGTTACGTCGAGCTGCACACCCCGGCCTTCACCGAGGCCGCCGATTTCTACGAGGACGTCTGGGGTCTGGAGACCGTCGAGTCCGACACCGGCGCCCGATGGCTCCGCGGCACCGGCGACGAGCACCACGTCCTCCACCTCACCGAGCGGGACCGCGTCGGCCTCGGCCGGATCGCGTTCGCCGTCGCCACACCCGCCGAGGTGGACCGTGCGGCCCAGCGGCTCGAAGCGCGCTCGATCGCTCCTGTCACCGGACCCGGCCCCCTGGACCAGGCCGGCGGCGGTTACGGGCTGCGCTTCACCGACCCCGAGGGCCGCCTGATCGAGATCAGTGCCCAGGTCGAGGCCGTCGCGCCACGCGGCAGGGACGGCGCCGTGCCCGTCGGGGTGACGCACGCCGTGCTCAACACCACCGACATCGACGCCGCGGTCGCCTTCTACCGCGAGGTCCTCGGGCTGCGCGTCTCCGACTGGTCCGAGCACCAGATGGCGTTCCTGCGCTGCAACAGCGACCACCACTGCATCGCCTTCAACCAGGCCGAGTGGACCTCGCTGAACCACGTGGCGTACGAGATGACCTCGGTCGACCACTTCATGCGGGGCCTAGGGCGGCTGCGCCACCACGGGATCACCCCCCAGTGGGGCCCCGGCCGGCACGGCCCCGGGAACAACACCTTCTCCTACTTCACCGACCCGTCCGGGCTGGTCTGCGAGTACACCTCCGAGGTCGCCCAGATCGTCGAGGACGCCTGGATCGCACGGGTGTGGCGACGGGTCCCCGAGCTGTCCGACCTGTGGGGGACGGCCGGCGCGCCGTCGAAGGACATCCGCTGCAGCATGGCCGGTTCCCCGGACCCCGGCCCGCTCGCTCCCCCCTGCGATGCCCCGCGCACCACCCCCGACGACCGGGGCGCCGTCCCGCTCGTTCCCGTAGAAGCCCAGGAGGCCACCGCATGAGCACCGTCCGCAAGGTCGCCGTCGTCGGCTGGGGCGCCATCGGCCGGGTCGTCGGCACCGCGCTCGCCGAAGGACGCGTGACCGGCGCAGAGCTGGTCTGCGTCGTCGACAACCGCCCGCTCGGTGAGGCCGCCCCCGTGCGGCAGGCCACCTTCGAGGAGGCCATGGAGGCCTGCGACCTGATCGTCGAGGCCGCGGGACAGGGCGTTGTACGGGAGTGGGGGGAGCGGGTCCTGGCCTCCGGCACCGATCTGCTGATCGCCTCCACCGGCGCGCTGACGGACGACGAGCTCACGAAGCGGCTGCTGGCCGCCGGGCCGGGCCGCGTGTACTTCACCGGCGGCGCCGTCGGCGGCCTCGACCTGCTCCAGGCCGTGCGTTCCCTCGGTCCGCTCGACGAGGTCCGGCTGACCACCACCAAGCTGCCCTCCACCCTCGAACAGCCCTGGATGGACGACGAGTTGCTGGGGCGGATGCGGACGGCGACCGGACCGGTCGAGGTCATGTCCGGGACCGCCCGCGAGGTGCCGGTCAAATTCCCCAAGTCGACGAACGTGGCCGCCTCGGTCGCGCTGGCCGTCGGCGACCTGGACGCTGTGCGGGTCCAGGTCGTCGCCGACCCGGCGGCGCACCACACCCGCCATGTGATCGAGGCGTCCGGCGGACACGGCACGTACCGCTTCGAGGTCGCGCACCTGCCCGATCCCGGCAACCCCGCCACCAGCCAGGTGGTGCCGTACGCCGTACTGCGCAGCCTCGCGGCCCTCGCCGGCCGGACCGGGCAGATCCTGTGAGCGCCGCCGGCGTCCACGTCGAGGAGGCGGGGGACCACGGCCCCCTGCTGCTCTGCCTGCACGGCATCGGCTCCTCCTCGGCCGCCTTCGCCCCGCAGCTCGCCGAACTCTCCGCATACGTACGGGTCGTGGCCTGGGACGCCCCCGGCTACGCCACCTCTCCCGACCCCGCCGGGCCGATGAGCCTCGACGACTACGCCGACACGGCGGCCGCCCTCATCCGTGAGCGCGCCACCACCGCCCACGTCCTCGGAGTCTCCTGGGGCGGTGTGATCGCCCTGCGGCTGGCTGCCCGTCATCCCGAGCTCGTCGCCTCGCTGATCGTCGCCGACTCCAGTCCCGGATCGGGCACGGACGAGGCGAAGGCCCAGGCGATGCGTGCCAGGGCGGCCGACCTCGCCGAGCAGGGCGCCCGCGCCTTCGCGGAGGCCCGGGGCCCTCGACTCGTGTCCCCCGACGCCCCCGACGAGCTGGTGCGTCGCGTCGTGGACACCATGGCCGCCTCGGTACGGCTGCCGGGATACGCGTACGCCGCCGAGTCCATGGCCTCCGCCGACCTGCGCGCCGAACTCCCCTCGATCGCCGCCCCCACCCTCGTGATCTGCGGCGAACAGGACCGGGTCACCGGCATCGAGGCGAGCCAGGCCATAGCCGGAGCCATCCACAGGACCGCCTACGTGATCGTCAAGGACGCCGGTCACCTGGCCAACCAGGAGCAGCCGGGCCACGTCAACGCCTGGGTGCTCTCCCACCTCCGCATCACCGCATCCATCCCCGAGTAGGAGCCTCCACCATGCCTCTGACCACCGACGCGTACGACAACGGCGACGACCTCTCCGCGTACACCGACTCCCTCATCGCCTCCAAGGCATCCCGGGTCGCCGACTTCGACACCCTCTCCTTCCAGGAGAAGGCCGGCTCGCAGTTCCGCCGTGGCCAGATCCGCTACGTCGGCTCGGGCGCCACCGGCAACCACGAGAGCGACAGCCGCATCCTGCCCTCGGGCGGCTTCACCTTCTCCAACATGCTGCTGCCGCCCGGCGCCGAGGGCCCGGCCCACACCCACCACGACGTCGAGGAGGCCTTCTTCGTCCTGGAGGGCGAGGTCAGGGTCGGCATCCACCGCGGCGCCGACGAGGCCGAGTACCGCACCCTGGGTTACCGCGACATGATCGTCGTGCCGGCGGGTGTGACCCGGTCCCTCAAGAACGAGGGCGAGACCGACGCCCTGTTCTGCGTCGTGATCGGCACGCAGAAGCCGCAGGTGCCGACCTACCCCGAGTACTCGCCGATGCACGGCGTCACCCGTGGCTGACCAGCCCCCGGCAGGCCGGCGCACCGTCGTCGTCACCGGAGCGGGCCGTGGCCTGGGACTGGCCATGGCCCGCCGGGCGGGCACCGACGGCTTCCGGGTCGTCCTCGCCGAGCTGGAGCGGGAGCGGGGCGAGGCCGCCGCGGCCGGCCTGCGTGCCGAGGGCGTCGACGCCCACTTCGTACGCTGCGACGTCGCCGACCCCGCCTCGGTGGAGGCGCTCGCCGACGCGGTGCGCGAGCTGGGCCCGCTGTACGGCCTGGTCAACAACGCGGCACTCGCCAACGGAGTGGGCGGCAAGGAGTTCCAGGACATCGACATCGAGGTGTGGGACCGGCTGATGGCGGTCAACGCCCGCAGCCCCTGGCTGGTGTCGAAGGCCCTGTACCCCCTCTTCGCCGACCCCGGCCGCATCGTCAACATCGCCTCGGACGCGGCGCTCTACGGCTCGCCCCGTCTCGCGCACTACATCGCCTCCAAGGGCGCCGTCATCGCGCTGACCCGTGCCATGGCGCGCGAGCTCGGTGAGAAGGGGATCACCGTCAACGCGGTGGCCCCCGGCCTCACCGAGTGCGAGGCCACCGAGACGGTGCCCGCCGAGCGGCACGACCTCTACCGCGTGAACCGGGCCATTCCCCGGCCGCAGCAGCCCGACGACCTCACGGGGATCGTCGCCTTCCTGCTCGCCGAGGAATCCCGCTATCTGACCGGACAGGTGATCGCCGTCAACGGCGGCTTCACCATGAACTGAACAGCAGGAGACACGAGTTATGGATCTGGGCCTCGCCGACCGCACGATCGTGGTCACCGGCGGCAGCTCGGGCGTCGGCCTGGCCACGGTCCGCGCCCTGCTCGACGAGGGCGCCCGCGTCGCCACCTGCGGCCGCGACGCCGACAGGCTCGCCGGAGCGGTCGCCGGTCTCGGCGCCGGGAGCGACCGCCTGCTGACCGGCGTGTGCGACGTACGGGACGCCGACGCCGTCCGCGGCTTCGTCCGCCGCACCGCCGAGGAGTTCGGCGGCATCGACGGACTGGTCAACAACGCCGGACAGTCCCGGATGAAGGGACTCGACGACTCCACCGCCGAGGACTGGCGCGACGAGCTGGAGCTGAAGTTCGCCGGGGTGCTCAACCCCCTCCAGGCCGCGCGCCCCCACCTCGCCGGCTCCGGAGCGGCGAGCGTCGTCAACATCAACGCGGTGCTCGCCAAACAGCCGGAGACCCGCCTGATCACGACGAGCGCCGCACGCGCCGGCATCCTCAACCTCTCCAAGTCCCTATCCGTCGAACTCGCCGGCGAAGGGATCCGGGTCAACTCCGTCTGCCTCGGACTGGTCGACACCGGCCAGTGGACCCGCCGCCACGCGGCCGCGGACTCCGGCCTGTCCTACGAGGACTGGCAGGCGGAACTGGCCCGGGACCGGGGCATCGCGCTGGGCCGCCTCGGCAGGGCCGAAGAGGTCGCGTACGCGGTCGTCGCCCTGCTCTCGCCCCGCGCCTCCTACATCACCGGCACCAGCATCGACGTCTGCGGCGGCGTCGGCCGCTCCATCCTCTGAGGAGACACCATGCGTCACGACAACGGAGGCGATCTCCTCGTCACCGTCCTGCGCGAACTCGGCATCGACACCGTCTTCGGCATCGTCAGCGTCCACAACCTGCCGCTCGTCGAAGCCGTCGACCGTGACCTGAGGTTCGTCCCCGTGCGGCACGAGGCGTCGGCCGTCAACGCCGCCGACGCCTACGGACGTGCCCGGGGCACCCTCGGCTGTGCCCTCACGTCGACCGGGACCGGCGCGGGCAACGCGGCCGGTTCCCTGATCGAGGCGCTCAGCGCGGGCAGTTCCGTACTGCACATCACCGGCCAGGTGGAGAGCGAGTTCCTGGGCAGCGGACGGGGATTCATCCACGAGACCAAGGACCAGCTCGGCATGCTGGAGGCCGTCTCCGCCTACGCGGCGAGCGTCCCGGACGCCGGGCAGGCGGGCCGGATCCTGCGCGAGGCGGCCCGCGCGGCGCTGACCGCGCCCGGCGGCCCCGCCAGCGTCGAGTGGCCGATCGACCTCCAGTACGCGGCACAGACCGACGAGCCCACCGCCCACGCCGCGCCCGCCGCCACCGTGCCAGACACGACCGAACTCGCCGCCGCGGGAGCCCTCCTGGCCTCCGCGCGCCGCCCCCTGATCTGGGCGGGCGGCGGCGCGAACACCGCGCGCGGCGAACTGGCCGCCCTGCTGGAGGCCACCGGCGCCGGTCTGATCACCTCGAACTCCGGGCGCGGCAGCGTGCCCGAGGACCACGCGCAGGTCATCGGCAACTTCGGCACCACACCCGCGGTGCGCGCCCTGCTCGCCGACGCGGACGTCCTGCTGACCGTCGGCACGCACTTCCGGTCGAACGAGACCTCCGACTACACCCTCGAACTCCCCGGGGCCCACATCCAGATCGACGTCGAGGCGGCCGCCCTCGGCAGGGTCTACCCGGCCACCCACCCGCTGCACGCCGACGCCGCCGCGGCCCTGGACGGCCTGCTCCCGCACGCCGTCCCCGCGGAGCCCGGCTGGACGGACCGGGTCGGCGCCGTACGCACCGAGGTGCGTGAAGTCCTGCACGACACCATCGGCCCGCAGGCCGCGATCTGCGACGCGATCCGCGCGGCCCTGCCCCGCGAGGCCGTCGTCGCGCGCGACGTCACCATCCCTTCCAGCAGCTGGGGCAACCGGCTCCTGGAGATGTACGACCCCAGGGACAACGTCTTCCCCCGCGGCGGAGGCATCGGCCAGGGGCTCGGCATGGGCATCGGCGCGGCGCTCGCGCGGCCCGACGCGCCCACCGTGGTGATCGCCGGCGACGGCGGCCTCGCCGTCCACCTCGGCGAACTCCTCACCCTCGCCCAGGAGCGGCCCCGCCTGACCCTGATCGTCTTCAACGACGGCGGCTACGGAGTCCTGCGCAACATGCAGGACCACCACGGCGGCCGCCACTCCGGGGTCGACCTGACCACGCCGGACTTCGAGCTGCTCGCCCGAGCCTGCGGACTGCCGTACGCCCGTATCGGCGCCGAGGAGGACGCCGCCCCGGTGCTCACCGGCGCCATCGGCTCGGCCGGCCCCACGCTCGTCGAGGTCGACCTGGACGCCCTCGGCCCGATGAAGAACCCGTTCACCCCGCCCGTGCGGATCCCGGGCCAGTAGCCCGGCCGCCCGAACTGCCGGCAAGGAGGCAACAGACCATGAGCGACGACTCGCTGCGGCTGACCGTCCGTCGTATGACCTGGGAGGCCGAGGGCGTCCTGTCCGTCGAGCTGACCCACCCCGACGGCAAACCCCTGCCGGCCTGGACCCCCGGCGCGCACCTCGACGTCCACGCCGGTGGCCAGGTCCGCCAGTACAGTCTGTGCGGAGACCCGCACACCCCGGACGTCTACCGCATCGGCGTGCTCAACGAGCCCGCGTCGCGCGGCGGATCGCGCTTCGTGCACACCCAGCTGCGACCCGGCCAGCAGATCACGGTCTCCGAGCCGCGCAACCGCTTCGAGCTGGAGGACGCCGACGCCTATGTGTTCGTCGCCGGCGGAATCGGGATCACCCCCCTGCTGGCGATGGCCCGCGAGGCGGCACGGCGGGGCGCCGCGTGGCGGATGGTCTACGGCGGCAGGAGCCGGGCCTCGATGGCGTTCACCGGCGAACTCGCCGCGCTCGGCGGCGACGTCACCCTCGTGCCGCAGGACGAGCAGGGCCATATCGACCTGGACACCGCGCTCACCGGGCTCCCCGACGGCACCCTGGTGTACTCCTGCGGACCCGAACCGCTCCTCACGGCCGTCGAGCGGCGCTGCCCCGGGGACCGGCTGCGTCTGGAGCGGTTCGCCGCGCCGACGGTGGAGCACGGCGGCGACGACGGGGCGTTCGAGGTCGAGTGCCGCACGTCCGGGCTGACGCTCACCGTCGGCGCCGGGACGTCCGTCCTGGAGGCCGCCGAGAGCGCCGGGCTCGCCGTGGAGAGCTCGTGCCGCGACGGGATCTGCGGATCCTGCGAGACCCGGGTGCTCGAAGGCACCCCCGACCACCGCGACTTCCTGCTCAGCGAGGCCGAACGGGCCGCGGGCGCCTCGATGATGATCTGCGTCTCGCGGTGCGCCTCCGGCCGGCTCGTCCTCGACCTGTGACCTTCCCCCCGCACCCTCAGGAGACACCATGACCGACACCTGGCCGTACCTGGACGTCCACCAGTCCCGAACGCACGAGCCCACTCCGTACGAGTACAAGCTCGCCGCCACCCTCGAGGAGGTCTTCACCCGCGAGGGCCACGAGCTCGCGGACGTGGTGCGCGGGCTCAACGCCCGCCAGGTCCACGCCGGCGACGGCAGCCCGTGGACCGAGGAGTCCTTCCGCGCCGAGATGAACCGACTGGGAGCCTGACCATGACGCTGTCGTCCTCCGCCACCGCGGACCACATCTACGCCACCGGGCTGCGCAACCAGTGGCACGCGGTCGTCCCCTCGCACTTCGTGGCCCCGGGCGCGATGCGCAAGGTGACCGCGCTCGGCGAGCAGTGGCTGCTGTTCCGCCGTTCCGACGGAGCGCTGTCCATGCTCGCCGACCGCTGTCCGCACCGCGGAGCCCCGCTGTCCCTCGGCAAACACCTCGGCGACCGGGTCGCCTGCTGGTACCACGGCGTCGAGGTCGAACCCGACGGCACGGTCTCCTCCGTGCCCGGGCTGCCCGGGTGCAGCCTGGAGGGCAAGAAGCTGGTGACCTCGCTGCCCGTACGCGAGGTCGCCGGCGCGATCCTCGCCTACTTCGGCGACGAGGAGCACCCCGAGCCCGCCGAGCTCACCCTCCCGGAGCCGCTGACCGATCCCGAGGTGGACGCCTTCCTCTGCTACGCGGAGTGGGACGCGCCCTGGCGGTACGCCGTGGAGAACCTGCTCGACCCCATGCACGGCGCCTTCCTCCACCACGACTCGCACACCATGTTCGACGGCGACACCACGGCCAAGTTCCGTATCCGGGAGACCGCCCGCGGCTACTTCTTCGAGAAGACCGACCAGCGCGGCGTCAACTTCGACTGGGTGGAGCTCTGCCGCACCGGAGTGGACTGGGTCGACCTCTCCATCCCGTATCCGCCCTCGGCCGGTCCCGGTGGCGCGTTCGGCATCGTCGGCATGGTCTGCCCGGTGGACGAGCGGCGCACCGGCGTCTTCTTCTGGCGCTACCGCCGGGTCCAGGACTGGCAGCGCGCGTCCTGGCGCTTCCTGTACCGGACGCTGATCGAGCAGCGCCACTGGGACGTCCTGGAACAGGACCGCGTCATGCTGGAGGCCATGCCGGCCGACGCCGACCAGCGCGAGAACCTCTACCAGCACGACCTGGGCGTGGTGCGGCTGCGCCGCCTCTACCGGGCGGCGGCCGAGGCCCAGTCGACGGCGGGTGCCTGACCGGCCCACCGCGTGGTGCTCACCAGGGGAGAGGGCCGGAAACGTCGACAAAGCGGCCGGTGGGACCGTCCGGCCCTGTCCGGGCCGTACGGACGATGATCTCGGCCCCCTCCTCGACGGTCTGCGTGCCCCGGTGCCCGTTCAGGTCGGTGGCGGTGAAACCGGGCTCCACCGCGTTGATCCGGATCTCCGGAAAGGCCTTCGCGTACTGGACGGTGATCATGTTGAGCGCGGTCTTGGAGGCCGGATAGGCGACGCCGGGATAGGCGCGGTGAGGCGTGCCGGGTGTGCTGACCAGGGTCAGCGACGCCAGCCCGCTGCTCACGTTCACCACGACCGGTGCGGCGGAGCGCCGGAGCAGCGGCAGGAACGCGTGCATGACGCGGACCGGTCCGAACACGTTGGTCTCGAAGAGCGGCCGAACCGTGTCCACCGTGGTGTCCTCGGCGCCGACGACCGTCCCTTCGATCCCTGCGTTGTTGATCAGCACGTCCAGCCCGCCGTCGGCCTCCACGGCCTTCGCGGCCGCCGCGACGGACGCGTCGTCGGTGACGTCGATGTGCAGCATGCGCGCGCCCAGCCGCTCGGCGGCACGCCGCCCGCGCTCGGCGTCCCGGCTCCCGACGTACACGGTGTGTCCCGCCTCGACGAGCCTTCGGGCGGTCTCGAAGCCGAGACCCTTGTTCGCTCCGGTGATCAGTGTGGTGGTCATGCGTCCACGGTGTGCCGATGCGGCGGATCAAGCCAGTGACCCGGTTTTCCTGGGACCGCCGGTACCAGGACGGCGGGCGGCGGCCGGTGCACACTGGTGGCATGGCGACGGCGGAATTCGGCAAGGCGGTGCGCCGCCGGCGCGACCGGGTCTCACCGGGGGACACGGGGCTGCCCGACGGCGGCCGGCGGAGGGCGGCCGGACTGCGCCGGGAGGAACTGGCACTGCTGGCGGGGATCTCCGTCGACTATGTGACCCGGCTCGAACAGGGCCGTGCCTCCCACCCCTCGGCACAGGTCGTCGAGGCCCTGGCACGCGCTCTGCGCATGGGCGGGGAGGAACGCGCGTACCTGTTCCAGCTGGCCGGTCTGGCCACGCCGGGGCCGGGAACGGTGCCCGCCCTCATCCCGCCGAGCGTCCACCGCATGCTGGACCGGCTGGCCGGGACACCCGTCGCGGTCTCCGACGCCACCTGGACCCTGTTGCAGGCCAACGCGCCCTATGCCGCGCTGATGGGCGACCCGTCGGGATGGCGGGGCAACGAACGCAACGGGGTGTGGCGCAACATGGTCGGCCCGCCCGGCAGGGCCCGGCACACCTCCACGTCCCGGGCCAGGTTCGAGGCCGCCCTGGTCTCCGACCTGCGTACGGCCGCCGCCCGCTATCCGGCCGACGAACCGCTGAAACGCCTGGTCGCGGAATTGCGCACGCACAGTGACAGATTCGCCGAGCTGTGGGACTCCGGCGCGACGGGCCGGCACGAGGCGGCACGCAAGACCATCGACCACCCCGAAGCCGGCCCGGTGACCTTGGACTGCGACGTGCTCACGGTGGCGGGCAGCGACCTGCACGTCATGATCTACACCGCCGAGCCCGGCACGCGGGACGCCGAACGCCTGGCGGCGCTCACCGGGCAGGCGGAGCGGTCCGGTGCCGGACCGCACGGCGTGGTGCCCATGGGGGATGCCCGTAGCTCCGTGTGATCGCGGCCTCAGGGGGAGGGACGGGATCCCACGGGCCGAAGGGTGCCCGGACGCGTGTCGTGCCCGCCGGCCGGTCCCGTCCTCCTCGGCTCGGCAAGGGTCGTCGCGTCCCCGGCCCGGTCCTGTTCCAGGTGCGCGTGGACGCGGCGCAGCAGTGAGGCGAACACCTCGCGCTCCTCGCGGGTCAACGGGGCGAGGAGGTACGCCTCGGTGGCCGACACGTCGGAGCTGAGCCGCGCCAGCGCGTATCTGCCCACGGGCGTCAGGGAGACCTCGATGCGGCGGCGGTCCGAGGGGTCGCGGGCGCACTCGACGTAGCCGGTCGCCTCGAGGCCGGTGACGGTTCGGGTCAGATCGCTCTGGTTCATGTCCAGCCGTGCGGCGAGATCGCCCTTGGACAGCCGGCCGGCGTCGTCCAGCATGGCCAGGATGGTCAGATGCCACAGCCGCAGCCCGTGCGCCGTCAGCGTGTCGGTGAGCTTGCGGCGCGCGGCCTTGCCCGTCGCGTACATGAGGTAGGCGTTGAGTTCGAGCGCGCTCGACGGCGTCATGCCCGCGGTCCGGGGATCGTGAACCGCCCCCGGAGAGCTCGGTTGGTGCAAGGTTCTTCCTCACGTGGCGACGACCGGGAGGAGGGCCTGAGGTCAGGGCCGGCCTCCGGCCGGAGGGTCCCCACGGGTTCGTCCGCGGAGCAACGATGGACGATGCTTAGTAAAGCAAGCCTAACCTAAGCATGCAATACCGTCTGCTCGTAAAGGAGTTGCCGAGGGCCCGCCTGGGGCCGGCGCGACGCGGACCGGCCCGCCGACGCACGGTCGACGGGCCGGTCCCAGTACTCAGTCCGAAGGCCGGCCGGGAATCCTCCGACGGCGGCCCCTGGCCGCCGCCACCAGCTCGGGCACCGTCGCCAGTTTGACCCGCGGGCGGCCGTCGCGGCGGCCCAGCGCCAGCTCGGTCCGGTCGATCTCCGCCAGGCCGCGGGCGTCCACGACGTGCCGGTTACGGCGCCGTACCAGCCGATGGAAGGCCTTCGCGCCGTACTCCGGTGCGGGCAGCGTGCCGGCGACGGCGTCGTTCAGCAGGGTGCCCACCGTCTCCGCGGCGCAGGTCCGGTTGGCCCCGATGCCGCCCGTGGGCCCGCGCTTGATCCATCCCACGACGTACGTCCCGGGCCGGCCGGCCACCCGGCCGCCCTCGTGCGGCACGGTGCCCGTCACCTCGTCGAACGGCAGCCCCGGGACCGGGATTCCGCGCTGGCCGACGGCCCGCAGCAGCAGTCCGGCCGGGATGTCCCGTCCGCTCGTGCCGCCGCTCGTCCGGGCGTTCGCGCCGTCCGTGACCCGGACGGCGCCCACGGCGGCGTCACCGAGCGCCTCCACGGGCGAGGAGTGGAAGCGGAACACGATGCGGCGGCCCTCCGGCGGCGGCGCCGACCAGTCCACCGCCTCACGGGCGACGCCCCGCAGGAGCGCGGCCCTGTCGCCCGTACCCGCCGCGTCGATGGCCGCACCGGTCCGCGGGTCGTGGTCGTCGACGACCAGCTCCACGCCGGGCAGGTGCTTGAGTGCGAGCAGCTCGGACCGGGTGTACGCCGCATCCTCCGGCCCCCGCCGCCCCAGGAGCACCACCTCGCGCACCGAGCCGGCGCGCAGGGCGTCGAGCGCGTGACCGGCGATGTCCCCGGAGGCCAGCGCTTCGTGGTCCGAGACCAGGATCCGCGCCGCGTCCAGGGCGACGTTCCCGTTGCCGACCACGACGACCCGCTCGGCGGAGAGGTCCACGGCGTCGGGGGCGATCTCGGGGTGGGCGTTGTACCAGGAGACGAACGTCGTCGCGCAGATGCTGCCGGCCAGGTCCTCGCCGGGGATCCCGAGCCGGCGTCCGGCGGACGCGCCCACCGCGTAGACCACCGCGTCGTGGTGCGCGCCGAGTTCCTCCGGAGTGATGTCCCGGCCCACCTCCAGTCCGAGGTGCATGCGGACCCTCGGGTGGGTGTGGAACCTGGCGAACGTGTCTCCGGCCCTCTTCGTGGACAGATGGTCGGGCGCCACGCCGTAGCGGATGAGGCCGCCCGCGACGGGCAGCCGGTCGATCAGTGTCACCTCGGCGCTCGTGTGGAGCAGCAGGTCCTCGGCGGCGTACATCCCCGCAGGCCCGGTGCCCACCACGGCGACCCGGAGCGGTGCGAAGTCGGAGGGCAGGCTGCGCTCGAAGGCCGGCTCACCCCACACGTGGAAGTTCGGCCCCTCGGAGGCCTGTCCGGGGTCCCGGTCCGCGAAGTACGCCGCGTTGAGCGGGCCGTACTCCTGCTGTGCGGCAGGGAGGCTGTCCACCGGGAAGACCGCTTCCACGGGGCAGGCGTCGGCGCAGGCACCGCAGTCGATACAGGACTTCGGGTCGATGTACAGCATCTCCGTCCGGCCGAAGTCCGGTTCCTCCGGCGTCGGATGGATGCAGTTGACGGGACACACCGAGACACAGGTGGCGTCGCTGCAGCACGTCTGGGTGATGGCGTAGGTCATGTCGTCCGCTCAGATCAGATGGGCACGCTTGTAGAACACCAGGGCGGGCTTGGTGAGCAGGCGGGCCGAGGCCAGGAAGTCCATGAGGCCCGAACAGCTGGAGCGCATCATCGACTTGTGGTGCTCGTTGGCTCCGGCCTCGGCGAGGGCGCGCTTCGCGTCGAGCCCGGCGTTGGCGTAGACGTCCCTGTTCACCATGCTGGTGACGATGACGTACGACGCGATCGCGATGACGAGCGCGTTGATCCGGCGCCGCACCGGGCCCGCGCCGCTGAGGTGCTTGCGGGTCTCGGCGCGGGCGAACTTCATGTGCCGGGACTCCTCGACGACATGGATGTTGTTGATGGTGCGGACGAAGGGCACGACCCGCTCGTCCCGCATCCAGTCGCGCTGCATGACGTCGAGGACCTCCTCGGCGACGAGGATCGCCGCGTACGCCGCCTCGCCGAACGCGAGCGTCTTGAAGGCCCGCCCCAGCTCCACCGCGAACCGGCGCGGCCGGTAGGGCGGAGCGCCCAGCTTCTGCGCCCCGCGGGCGAACATGATCGAGTGCCTGCACTCCTCGGCTATCTCGGTCAGCGCCCACTGGACGTCCGCGCTCGTGGGGTCCTTCGCGTAGACGTCGCGCAGGACCATCTGCTGAAGGATCATCTCGAACCAGATGCCGGTGCTGGCGACCGAAGCGGCTTCCTGGCGCGTCAGTTCCCTGCGCTGGTCCTCGGTGAGCTCTCCCCAGTACGTGGTGCCGTACAGAGTGCTCCACTCCGGGCTCGCTCCGTGGAACCCCTTGTCCAGCGGTGTGTCCCAGTCGACCTCCGTGGCGGGGTCGTACGCCAGGGTGGCGGCCGATTCGAGCAGGCGACGGGTGAGGTGGTCCTCGGGGGCCCGGTCCTCGGCATCCGGTCGAACGGTGCTGCTTGCCATGGTGCGGCTCCTCGGTTCGTCAGCGATGTCCTTGGTTCTTCGCATGTGATGGTGAATGACGTGTCGTCATATGCCGTGCTGCGTAACGGACATGACGGCAGCAACAGGCAAGGGGCCGGAGCCGGCCACGCCGGGCGGTCTTCCGGTCCTCTTGTTAGACGGAAGGTATAGCAAGGATGCCGGGCGGGCCTACCCCCCAGTAAGAAATGTGTCCTCATCCCCGCGATATCTCCTCGGGTGGGTCCGTCCGTCCATGCTCCCGACCCCCGGCCAGGGGGCCGGAAAGCGGGTATCCGTTCGTGATGTCGAACATCGTTCGCAGTTTCAGCGCGAGTCATTGACGCCGCGTTTTCCCGGGCCTACGGTCCCGTCCGAAGTGACGGGCGGGCGTCGAAATATCGAACGCTCCGCCTGTCCTTCGCGCGTCCCCGCACCTCAGAGACGAGTCGAGACGAGCCGCCATGCATCCACCCCTCCTCAGCCGGCGCCGAGCCCTCGCGGGCGGCGCCGGCGCCCTGGTCACCGCCGGAGCCCTGGGCTCCCTGTCGGGCTGCGCCGCCCCTGCCACCGCCGCGGGGCCGGGACAGACCCTGCTGCGGTTCTGGCATCTGTTCGGCGGCGGCGACGGCGTCAACATGCAGGGAATGCTGGACGACTTCCGGACAGGGCACCCGGACATCGCACTGGAGGCGTCGACCCTGCAGTGGGGCGCCCCGTACTACACCAAGCTCGGCATGGCCGGTGCCGGAGGCCGGGCCCCCGAGCTCGCAGCCCTGCACCTCGCCCGGCTCGCCGGCTTCGCCCCCGGCAGGCTCCTCGACCCGTTCGACCTCGATCTGCTGGCCGAACACGGTGTGCAGGAGAAGGACTTCCCGCCGGACATCTGGCGCCGCGGCCAGGTGGGCGGGAAGCAGTACGCCGTCCCGCTCGACACCCACCCCTTCGTCCTCTACTACCAGACCGAGGTCTGCGAGAAGGCCGGACTCATGGCGGGCGGCCGGCTCAAGCCGATCAGCGGCGCGGACGAGTTCGCCGACGCACTGCGCGCAGCGAAGAAGGCGACCGGGCAGCCGGGCCTGGTCACGGAGACACTCGGACCGGACTGCATCACCCCCTGGCGCCTCTTCTCCAGCTTCTACGCCCAGACCGGCGGCACGGTGCTCTCCGAGGACGGTAAACGCCTGGCCCTCGACGACGCCAAGGCGCTCCGGGTGCTGGAGTACCTGGCCCGGCTCGTCGAGGACGGGCTGATGGTGCGCCGTGTCGACTACGCGGGATCCATCGGCGTCTTCAACGGCGGGAAGACCGCTTTCCACCTCAACGGTGAATGGGAGATCACCACCTTCAAGACCACCGGGCTCCCCTTCTCCATGACCCGCATCCCGGCGCTCTTCGGCACGGCGGCCACGCAGGCCGACTGCCACGCCTTCGTCCTGCCGCACCAGGACGACCGCGGCGGCGCCACCGACGAGGCCGCCCACACGCTCGCCGCCTGGATGCTGCAGAACTCCGTGGCCTGGGCCCGGGGAGGCCACGTGCCCGCCTACCTGCCGGTCCTGGACGATCCCGCGTACCTCGCCCTGAAGCCGCAGTCCGAATACCGTGCCGTCATCGACGACGTGGCGCTGGACGAACCCGCGTGGTTCGCCGGCTCGGCCTCCCGGATGTGGATCGAGCTCGGTGCCGTGTTCTCCGGGGTCCTCACCGGGTCGCGGAGCCCGCGCAACGCGCTGACCGAGGCCAAGGCGCGGCTGCGCGAGCTCCTCGACACCCGCAACCCCCTCCCGGGAGCCGCGTCATGACCTCCACCACCGCGGCGGCGCCCGCACCCGTGGCGAAGCCCGCCCCAGGCGCGGCCGGGCGCCCTGCCCGCGGCGTGCGCAGGAAGTGGACCGAACACGGTCTGGTGTTCATCGCGCCCTTCCTCCTCGTCTACGCCATCTTCCTTGTCTGGCCTCTGATATCAGGCCTCGGTATGAGCCTGACCAGCGAGAACATCACCGGCAGCGGAGGGGAGTTCGTCGGCCTCGACAACTACGCCGAGGCCGTGCGCGACCCCGACGTGTGGTCCTCGCTGTGGAACACCGTCTGGTTCACGGTCCTGTCCACCGTCCCCCTCGTCGTCGTCGGCCTCGTACTGGCCCTGCTCGCCCACCAGCTGAGGGTGGTGCAGTGGCTGTGGCGGCTCAGCTGGTTCGCTCCGTTCCTGCTGCCGTCCGGGGTCGTCTGCCTGCTCTTCGTGAACATGATCCTGCCGTCCGGCTTCGGCCTCGCCGACCAGATGCTCGCGGCCGTGGGGCTGACACCGGAGATCGGATGGCTGACCGACGAGCGGTACGCCATGCTCAGCATCGTGGCGACGACCGTCTGGTGGACCGTCGGCTTCAACTTCCTGCTCTACCTCGCGGCCCTGCAAGCCATCCCGGTGCACCTCCACGAGGCAGCCGAGCTGGACGGAGCAGGCGCGGGGAAGAGGCTCTGGCACATCACCCTCCCGCTGCTCCGCCGCACCACCGGACTGGTCGTGGTTCTCCAGGTGCTCGCCTCGCTGAAGATCTTCGACCAGGTCTACATCATGACCGGCGGCGGCCCCGACGAGTCGACCCGGCCGATCCTGCAGTACGTCTACCAGCAGGGCTTCACGGGGTACCGCATCGGTTACGCCTCGGCCGTCTCGTACATCTTCTTCGCCCTGATCCTGACCGTCTCCCTGGTGCAGCAGCTGCTGTCCCGGCGCCGAGCTGAGGAGGCCGCGAAGTGAGCGGTTCCACCACCGTCACCACCCGCACCGCCCCGCGGTCCGTGGGGGCCGCCGACGCCGAGGGCCGCCGTCCCCGCTGGACGCCCGGCAGGATCGTCCTGCTCGTCGTCGCGCTGCTGCTCACCGCCGCCTGGCTCCTGCCGCTGGCCTGGGCCGTCGCCACCTCCCTGAAACCGGAGGGCGACACGACGAGGACGCCGCTCTCCTGGGTCGGTTCGCGCGTCACGTTCGACGCGTACAGCAAGGTCTGGGAGTCGGGCGACCTGCTGGTCTGGCTCATGAACTCGGCGTACGTCTCCGTCATGACCACCCTGCTGACGGTCGTGACGTGCGCGATGGCCGCGTACGGATTCACCCGCACCGACTTCCGGGGCCGACGGCTGCTCTACGGACTGGTGCTCGCGGGCATCATGGTGCCCCCGCAGGTGCTGATCGCGCCCCTGTTCCGCGAGATGGTCCAGCTCGGCCTCGTCGACACGTACTGGGGTGTGATCCTGCCCCAGGTCGCCGTGCCCGCCATGGTGTTCATCCTGGTGAAGTTCTTCGAGGGCGTCCCGCGCGAGCTGGAGGAGGCCGCCTTCGTCGACGGCGCCGGCCGCTGGCGGGTGTTCTGGACGATCGTCATCCCGCTGTCCAGGCCCGTGCTGGCAGCCGTCGCGATCTTCACCTTCATCTCCACCTGGAACAACTTCCTCTGGCCGTTCCTCGTGACCACCGACCCGGGCGGCATGACCCTGCCCGTCGGTCTCGTCAACGTCCAGTCGACCTTCGGGGTGCGCTACGCCCAGATCATGGCCTCGCTGGTGATCGCCGGGATGCCGCTCCTGATCGTCTTCGCGTTCTTCCAGCGGCAGATCGTGCGCGGGATCGCGCACACCGGTCTCGCCGGCCAGTAGGGGGAGCCGCCGCGCCCGACGGCCCGTACGGACCCGCCACCGCGACCGTACGGGCCGTCAGGTGATCTCCGCACCCCGCGCCAGCAGCAGCGCCACGTCCGTCGCGGCCACCACGACCGTCCCCGCGAGCGCCGCCTTGCGCCAGGCCCCGGCCGGTCGTGGACCGGCGCACACCGACGTCATGACCACGGCGAGAAGAGCGACCCCGCAGAGCGCGGCGACACCCCTTCCGCCCGGGGCCCCGGCAGGCCCCAGGACCAGCACCGCCGTGGCCGCCACCAGCGGGACGGGCAGCAGCAGCCGGGTGCGGGCCGGGCCCAGCCGCTGTGGCAGACCGCGGACGCCGGCCCGCAGATCCGCCTCGATGTCCGGCAGCACGTCGCCCAGGTGGGCGGCGGCACCGAGCAGCGCGCCCGCCGCCACCGCCCACCACGCCGGCCACGGACGGCCGGGCAGGCTCAGGGCGACCAGACACGGAAGGCTGCCGAAGCCCACCACGTACGGCAGCCAGGACACCACCGTCTCCTTGAGCTTCAGGTTGTACGCCCACGCCGCCACGACCCCGGTCAGATGCACCGCACCCGCTGCCGCACCGCACGCGAACGAGAGTGCCGCGCAGAGGAACAGAGCCGTGAACGCCGCGCCCCACACCACTTGCCGCCCCACGGAACCCCGCGCCACCGGCTTCCCCGGGCGCGCGGCCTCGGCGTCGCGGAGGGCGTCGTGCGCGTCGTTGCACCAGCCCACCGAGAGCTGCCCGGTCAGCACGGCGGTGGCGACGAGGGCCCACCGGCCGCTGTCCGGACCCGAACTGACGGCCAGTGCGGTGACCAGTGCGGTCACCGCCACGACGGGACCCGGATGGCAGGACAGCGCCAGTGCCGCCGGCACCCCTGGCAGGCGTACGGCGCCGGTGTGCGCGGGAGGCCTGTCGGTGGTGTCCACGGGGCGATCGTAGGGACCCCCGAGCACACGGACACGGCAGCCGCGCGCCGCAGGTGCACCGATTTGCCCGGAAAGGTAGGCAGGATGAGGGACATGTCCTCTCCGAAGCGGTGGCCAGGGTGACCCGGATCGCGGCCGTGCACGGGGCCCTGCCGCCCCACCGCCGCACCCAGCGGGACGTCACCGACATGGTGGCGCGCACCTGCCTGCCCGCGGGGGCCGACCGCCGCGTCCTGGACCGGATCCACGCGAACGCGGGTGTACGCACCCGGAACATGGTGCTGCCCCTGGAGCGCTACGGCGAACTGGACGGCTTCGGGGCGGCGAACGACGTGTTCATCGGCGCGGCCGTCGACCTGGGCGCCGAAGCCGTGCGCGGCGCCCTGCGCAAGGCCGGCCTGCGGCCCGCCGACGTGGACCTGCTGATGTTCACCTCGGTCACCGGGATCGCGGCGCCCTCCATCGACGCGCGGCTCGTCGGACGTCTCGGTCTGCGCCCCGACGTGAAGCGGCTCCCCGTCTTCGGTCTCGGCTGCGTCGCGGGCGCCGCAGGGGTGGCGCGGCTGCACGACTACCTCATCGGCCACCCCGGGCAGGTGGCCGTGCTGCTCTCCGTCGAACTCTGCTCCCTGACCTTCCAGCGCGACGACGCGAGCCCCGCCAACCTGGTCGCGACCGCGCTGTTCGGCGACGGCGCGGCGGCGGCGGTCCTCATCGGCGACGGGCACCCGGCGCGGGTGGACGGCCCCGAGGTCGTGGACACCCGCAGCCGCCTGTACCCGGACACCGGACACGTCATGGGCTGGGACATCCGGGGCTCCGGCTTCACCGTGGTGCTCGACCCGGCCGTCCCCGACGTCGTACGCCGGTATCTCGCCGAGGACGTCGGCGGCTTCCTGGAACCGCACGGGCTGAAACCGAAGGACGTCGGCCGCTGGGTGTGCCACCCCGGAGGACCCAAGGTCCTGGAGGCCGTCACCGACGTCCTGTCCCTGCCCGAGGACGCCCTCGACGTCACCTGGCGTTCGCTGGCCGAGGTCGGCAACCTGTCGTCCTCCTCGGTCCTGCACGTCCTGCGGGACACGATGGAGCAGCGGAGGCCCGAGCCGGGAACGCCCGGTCTGCTGATGGCGATGGGCCCCGGCTTCTGCTGCGAACTGGTGCTGCTGCGCTGGTAGTCCGGAGGGAATCCGATGATCTGGTACACGGCCCTGGTCCTGGCCGTCGCCGCCGAACGCCTCGCCGAGCTCGCGGTGGCGCTGCGCAACGCCCGCTGGAGCCTGGCCCGGGGCGGCACCGAGGCAGGCCGCGGGCACCACCCCGTGATGGTGGCCCTGCACACCGCCCTGCTCGGCGGGTGCGTCGCCGAGGCATGGCTGGCCGAACGCCCGTTCGCGCCGTGGTCCGGCTGGAGCATGGTGGCGGTGGTGGCCGCCGCGCAAGGACTGCGCTGGTGGTGCATCCGCACCCTGGGGCGCCGCTGGAACACCAGGGTCATCGTCGTCCCGGGCCTGCCCCTGGTGACCGGCGGACCCTACCGGTGGCTGCGCCATCCCAACTACGTGGCGGTCGCGGCCGAAGGAGCGGCTCTCCCGCTGGTCCACGGCGCCTGGGTGACCGCCGTCCTGTTCACCGTGGGCAACGCGGCGCTCATGTCCGTACGCGTCCGGTGCGAGGACGGCGCGCTGGCCCGCCTCGCCGGGGCGGACGCACGCGCGTGATCGACATCCTGGTGGCGGGCGGCGGTCCGGCGGGGCTGGCGGCGGCGATCCGGGCGGCCGCCGCGGGCCTGGAGGCCGTCGTGGTCGAACCCCGCCCCGCGCCCGTGGACAAGGCGTGCGGCGAGGGCATCATGCCCAGCGGGGTGGCGGCCCTGCGCGCGCTCGGAGTCGCTCCGGAAGGCCGCGAACTCCGGGGCATCCGCTACGTCGAGGGCTCCCGGCAGGCCGAGGCGGCCTTCAAGGGCCGCTCGGGGCTCGGTGTCCGGCGGACCGAACTGCACGCGGCACTGCACCGGCGGGCCGCGGAGCTCGGGGTACGCGTCGTCGCGGGCAGGGCGGGGGAGGTGACCCAGGGGCGCGACAGCGTCACCGCTGCCGGGCTGACGGCCCGCTGGCTGATCGCGGCCGACGGCCTGCACTCGCCCGTGCGCCGCGCGCTCGGCCTCGATCGCCGACCCGGCGCGCCGCGCCGGTACGGGCTGCGCCGCCACTACCGGATCGCACCCTGGACCGACTTCGTGGAAGTCCACTGGTCGCGCCACGGCGAGGCGTACGTGACACCGGTGGGGGAGGGCCTGGTCGGCGTCGCCGTGCTCAGCCGCCACCGGCGCTCCCACGAGCAGCACCTCGCCGCCTTCCCCGCGCTGGCGGCTGCGCTCCGGGGTCTGGAGGCCGGACCGGTACGGGGCGCGGGCCCCCTGCGCCAGAGCGCCGTCGCCCCGGCAGCGGGGCGGGTGCTCCTGGCCGGCGACGCGGCGGGCTACGTCGACGCGCTGACCGGCGAGGGCGTCGCCCTGGCGACGGCGACCGCGTGCGCGGCGGTCGACTGCCTGCTCGCGGGACGGCCCGAGGCCTATCCCGCACGGTGGGCACGGCTGACGCGGCGTCACCGTCTCCTCACCGGGGCGCTGCTGGGCGCCGCAGGCCATCCGCTGACCGCCGGACTGATCGTGCCCGCCGCCCACCGCCTGCCCCCGTTGTTCAACGCCGCGGTACGCGCCCTGCAGTAGCCGTCTCCCCTCCGGAAAGGCCCGGCCCGTCTGGCACCCTGGCAGGGTGCCGCTCCCTTCCCGTACACCGCAGCCCGTCACCCCCGACCCGCCGCACCCGGCGATGAAGCCGCTGATGACGCAGTCGTGGCTGGACCTGACGTTCCTGCACTGGGCGGCCGACCCGGCGGACGTGGCGCCGCTCCTGCCCGCCGGAACCGTGCCGGACACCCTGGACGGAGTCACCTACGTCGGACTCGTGGCCTTCCGGATGTACCGCGTCGGATGGCTCCGCCTCCCCGGCATCCCCTACCTGGGCACCTTCCCCGAGACCAACGTCCGGCTGTACTCGCGGGACGCGCACGGCAGGCGCGGGGTGGTCTTCCGCTCGCTCGACGCCTCCAGGCTGATCCCCGTGGCCGTGGCGCGGACCGTCTTCCGGCTCCCGTACGTATGGTCCCGGATGGAGATCCGGCACGAGGCGGACACGGTCACCTACGCCGGCAGGCGGCGGCTGCCCGGGACCGGGGGTGCCCACAGCCGGATCGTGGTGCGCCCCGGTGACCGGATCGGCGCGCCCAGCGAGCTGGAACACTTCCTGACCGCGCGCTGGGGCATGCACAGCACCTTCCACGGGCGCACCGTGTACCTCCCCAACGCGCACCCGCGCTGGCCACTGCACCGCGCACAGCTCCTCGAATGCGACGAGGGCCTGGTGACGGCGGCCGGGCTGCCCGCGCCCGGGGGGCCGCCGGTGAACGTGCTGTACTCACCCGGCGTCCCGGTGCGCTTCGGCCGCCCGGCCCGCCCCTAGGGGACCCGCCGGTGGTCCGACCGTGGCTCGCGGCCGGGGCCCACGGCATGTCGCGGACGCGGCCCGCGCGCCTCGTCCTACTGTCTCCGCCACGGGACGGTACGAAGGGGCGGGAGAGTCATGCGCGAAGTGGCCCGGCTGTTGTGCGGACGCCGCACCAAATGGCTCGTCGTGGTCCTCTGGCTCGTCGTCCTCGTCGTCGCCGCGCCCCTCGCGGGGAAGCTCACGGGCGCCCAGGACAACGACGCCACGTCCTGGCTGCCGAGCAGCGCCGAGTCCACCCAGGTCTGGGAGGAGTCGAAGGAGTTCCGCCCCGAGGTCATCACCGCCATCGTCGTCTACGCGCGCGCGGACGGGCTGACCGCGGCGGACCGCGCCCGGATCGCCGCGGACAAGAAGCAGCTGCTGGCGTTGCGGGCACACGGCGTCCGGGGTGAGGAGACCCGCGGCCCCCTCTACGACAGGAAGACCACTCCCGCAGCCGCCCAGATCTTCGTCCCCGTCACCATGGACGAGAAGGGCTGGGAGCGGATCGGCCCCGCCGTCGACTCCGTGCGGGACGTCGTCGGGCACGGCGGGGGAGGGCTCACCGTCCACATCACCGGCCCCGGAGGGGTCGCGGCCGACTCCTCCGACGCCTTCTCGGGCATCGACTCGACCCTGCTCCTCGCCGCACTCGCGGTGGTGATCGTCATGCTGTTGATCACCTACCGCAGTCCCAGTCTGCTCGTGCTGCCCGTGGTCTCGGTCGTCGCCGCCCTCTTCACCGCGCAGGCCCTCATCTACCTGCTCGCGGCGCACGCGGGACTCACCGTGAACGGCCAGAGCGCGGGCATCCTGACCGTGCTGGTCTTCGGCGCCGGTACCGACTACGCCCTGCTCCTCGTCGCCCGCTACCGCGAGGAGCTGCGGCGCCACGAGGACCGTCACGAGGCCATGGCCCGCGCGCTGCACCGGGCCGGCCCCGCCGTGCTGGCCAGCAGCGGCACCGTGGTGCTGAGCATGCTCGTCCTGCTGGCCGCCGAGATGAATTCGACCCGCGGCCTCGGGCCGGTCGCGGCGATCGGCGTCGCCGTCGCCCTGATCGCCATGCTCACGCTCCTCCCGGCCCTGCTGGTGATCTTCGGCCGCTGGGTCTTCTGGCCGGTCGTCCCGCACTTCGGCTCCTCCGAGCCCACCGAGCACGGATTCTGGGCCCGGACCGGACAGCGGCTCGCCGTACACCCCCGCAGGGTCTGGGTGGCGACCGCGCTGGTGCTCGCCGCCCTTTCGCTGGGGCTTCTCCAGCTGCGCGCGGCAGGGCTCAGCAACGCCGACTCCTTCCCCGACAAGCCCGACTCCGTCGCCGGCCAGGAGATCCAGAACAGGTACTTCCCCGCCGGCAGCGGCAGCCCCCTGGTCGTCATCGCGGCGGCGGACCGGAGCGCCCAGGTGCGCGGTGCCGTCGAGGGGACCCGAGGGGTGGTGCCCGGGTCCCTCGTCGTGCCGCCCGGAGCGCGCCCGGTGCACGACGGCCGGGCCATCTTCGAAGCGACCCTCACCGATGCCGGGGACAGCGACCGGGCCGAGCGGACCGTGGAGCGGGTCCGCGACGCCGTGCACCGGATCCCGGGCGCCGACGCCCAGGTGGGGGGCGACACCGCCGCGGCACTCGACATGGACGCGGCCACCCGGCACGACAACCTGCTGATCATCCCCCTGGTGCTGCTGGTCGTCCTGATCATCCTCGCGCTCGTGCTGCGCGCCCTGCTGGCACCCCTGCTGCTGGTCGCGACGGTGGTGCTGTCCTTCGCCGCCGCGCTCGGCGTCAGCGCGCTCGCCTTCCGCCACGTCTTCGACTACGCGGGCGAGACGACGGACTTCCCGTTGTTCGTCTTCGTGTTCCTGGTGGCGCTCGGGATCGACTACAACATCTTCCTGACCACGCGGATCCGCGAGGAGGCCCTGCACCAGGGCACCCGGGCGGGCGTGGTGACGGGACTCGCCGCCACCGGCGCGGTCATCACCTCGGCCGGCCTGGTCCTGGCGGGCACCTTCGCCGCGCTCGGGACCCTTCCCGTGGTGGCCTTCGCCGAGATCGGCTTCACGGTGGCCCTGGGTGTCCTCCTCGACACCCTGGTCGTCCGGTCCGTGCTGGTCACCTCGCTCTTCCTGGACATCGGGCCGCGCGTCTGGTGGCCGGACCGGACGGCTCGCGAGGACGCCGGGGCGGTCCGGACATCCGGAACCGTCTGAGCGGTGCTCACCCGCGGCCCGGTGCCGAAAGCCGCCGCGCACGGCTCGCCCGGCGTATGGGCAGGGTGTAAAAAGGGGGACATGGCCGGACGCTACGGCCGCCCGCGGTCGCTTCTCCGCATGAGAAGCCTCGCTGGTCAGGTCTTTCTCCTGCAGGTGGCGATCGTGGTGCTGATCGTCGCTGCCGCCGTGGCCGCGCTCGTGCTGCAGTCCCGCGCCGACAGCGAGCGCGAGGCCCGCAACCGCTCCGTCGCCGTGGCCGAGACCTTCGCCAACGCCCCGGGCATGGAAGCCGCCCTGGAGAGCCCCGATCCCACCGCCGTGCTGCAGCCGAAGGCCGAGGCGGCGCGGAAGGGCTCCGGCGTCGACTTCATCGTCGTCGCCAACCTCGACCTCGTCCGCTACACCCACCCGCTGCCCGACCGCATCGGCAAGAGGTTCGTCGGCGAGGTGGAACCCGCCCTGAAGGGCCAGGTCGTCACCGAGAAGATCAACGGGACCATCGGCCCGCTCATCCAGGCAGTGGTGCCCGTGACCGGCGCGGACGGCAAGGTCGTGGGCCTGGTCTCCGCCGGAATCACCATCAAGAACGTCAGCGGCGTCGTCGAGAACCAGTTCCCCCTCCTCTTCGGCTCGGCCGCCGGGATACTGCTGCTCTCCATGGGCGGTACGGCCCTCGTCACCAGGCGGCTGAAACGCCAGACCCACGGTCTGGGCCCGACCGAGATGACCCGGATGTACGAGCATCACGACGCCGTCCTCCACTCCGTCCGGGAAGGCGTGCTCATCATCGGCGGGGACGGGCGGCTGCTGCTGGCCAACGACGAGGCGCGAAGGCTCCTCCGTCTCCCCCCTGACATCGACGGCAGGCCCGTCGGGGAGCTCGGCCTCGACCCCGCCACCACCGAACTGCTGACCTCGGGACGCAGTGCGACCGACGAGGTGCACTCCGTGGGGGACCGTCTCCTGGCCGTCAGCCAGCGGGCCACCGACAGGCACGGCGGACCGCCCGGCTCCGTGACGACCCTGCGGGACACCACGGAGCTTCAGGCCCTCACGGGCAAGGCCGCCATGGCGCGCGGCCGTCTGAAGCTCCTCTACGACGCGGGCACGGAGATCGGCACCGCCCTGGACGTCGTACGGACGTGTGAGGAGCTGGCGGACTTCGGCACGGCCAGATTCGCCGACTACGCCACCGTGGATCTGGCCGAGGGCGTGCTGCGCGGCGAGGAGCCCACAGCCGTCCGCGCCGGCAGCGAGGGCCTGCGCCGGTCGGCCTTCAGCGGCGCCCGCGGGGACACGGGACTCCACCCCCTGGGGTCGGTGATCCGTTTCCTGCCGACCACGGAGATCGGTGCAGGCCTGCTCAGGGGCGATGCCGTCCTCGACACCGATCTGACGCGGCTCTCCGGCTGGCAGCTGCAGCACCCGGATCGTGCCGAGCGCATGGTGGAGTCCGGGTTCCACTCCCTGATGGCCGTCCCGATGCGGGCAAGGGGCGTCATCCTCGGCGTGGCCATGTTCTGGCGGGCGCAGCGGCCGGAGCCGTTCGAGGACGAGGACCTGTCCGTCGCGGAGGAGCTCGTGGCCCGCGCCGCCGTGAGCATAGACAACGCGCGCCGCTACTCACGCGAGCACAACGTGGCGGTCACCCTGCAGCGCAGCCTGCTGCCACAGGGCCTCCCCGACCAGAGCGCCATCGACGCCGCCTACCGCTACCTCCCCGCGCAGGCCGGACTCGGTGGGCTGGGCGGGGTCGGCGGCGACTGGTTCGACATCATCCCGCTGCCCGGTGCCCGGGTCGCACTCGTGGTCGGGGACGTGGTGGGGCACGGACTCCACGCCGCGGCCACCATGGGGCGCCTGCGCACCGCCGTCCACAACTTCTCGACCCTGGACCTGCCCCCCGACGAGCTGCTGTGGCACCTGGACGAGCTCGTCGCCCGCATCGACCAGGACGAGTCGGCCGAGGGCTCGGAGGGCGGCGGAGTCACCGGGGCCACCTGCCTCTACGCGATCTACGACCCGGTGTCCGGGCGCTGCAGCATGGCCCGGGCCGGTCACCTCCAGCCGGTGATCGTCGGCCCCGACGGCAGCGCCGCCTTCGCCGACGTGCCCGGCGGCCCGCCCCTGGGACTGGGCGGCATGCCCTTCGAGACCCTGGACATCCAGCTTCCGGAGAACAGCCGCCTGGTGCTCTACACCGACGGGCTCGTCGAGGAGCGGCTCCGCGACATCGACGAGGGGCTGGAACTGCTGCGCGGCACCCTGGCCGGGCACCCCGAGCGGACGCCCGAGGAGACCTGCGAGGTCGTGCTCCGCGTCCTCGTGCCCGAACGCGCCCGCGACGACGTCGCCCTGCTGGTCGGCCGCACCCTCCGCCTGGCCGCGGAGAACGTGGCCGAGTGGGACGTGCCCTCGGACCCCTCGGCCGTCTCCCAGGTCCGCGCCCAGGTCTCCCGCAAGCTGGCCGAGTGGGATCTGGTCGAGGAGGCGTTCACGACCGAGCTGATCCTCAGCGAGCTGGTCACCAACGCCATCCGCTACGCCACCGGCCCGATCCGCGTACGGCTGCTCCGCGACCGGACGCTGATCTGCGAGGTGTCCGACCGCAGCAGCACCTCGCCCCATCTGCGCCAGGCGGCCAGCATGGACGAAGGCGGCCGAGGTCTCTTCCTCGTCGCCCAGCTGGCCGAACGCTGGGGCACCCGCTACACCGACGACGGCGGCAAGGTCATCTGGACGGAGCAGCTGCTGCAGCCCGGAGGCAACGGCCCGGTCTGACGCGCGGCGGCGTCAGTGACCCGGCCGCACCGTCTTCCGGCGGCAGTGCAGGAAGAGGTGCGGCTCGGGTACGGCGCCGGGGTGGGCCGGGGTGAACACGGAGTCGTCCTCGTCCTCGACGACGAGCCCGGCCCCGGTCGCGAGCGCCCTGAACGCCTCAGGGCCGAAGCTGGTCACCCGCACCTCCTGGCCCATGAAGACGGCGCCCACATCCTCCACGTCCAGAGGAACCGTCGCCAGGACGAGATGCCCACCGGGCCGGAGCGCGCCCGCCAGCCGGGTCACGACGGAACGCTGCTCCTCGCGCGACATCTGAAGGAGCGAGAAGTAGACGCAGACCGCGTCGAAGCCCTCCTCCTCGACGGGGATCCCGCGGATGTCGGCCTGCCGGAAGGACGCCGCCGGAACCCGGCGGGACGCGAGCTCGACCATGACGGGCGAGACGTCCACACCCAGCACCTCGTGTCCGGCGGCCGCCAGCGTGTCTGCGGTCGGCCGGCCCGTTCCGCTGCCGACGTCCAGGATCCTGCTGTGCGGAGCGAGTACGCCGAGCAGCCGGGCCAGTGAGGCCCGGTGCGCGGCCGAGCCGGCGAAGGCCCGTTCGTAGGCGTCGCCGATGGCGTCGAACGCCACGGCTGCCGCGTGCTGATGTCCGTCTGCCACGAGGACGTCCCTTCCGGACCGGTGCTACGGGATACGGGCGACCGCGACGTACACGCCGCTGAACTCCGGCCGGGGAGCCGGAGCACCGCGGAACCACTCGGGGGCCGTCACCAGACCCGGCTCGACGATGTCCAGGCCCTCGAAGAAGCGGGCGAACTCCGCGCGGGTGCGCAGCGCGAGCCGGATGCCGCCCTTGCCGTACTCGGCCGCGCCCTGCTCGCCGCGCTCGGGGTTCACGTCGGACGCGCCCTGGGACAGCACCACGTAGCTGCCCCGTTGCAGTTCGGCCGTCAGCGTGCGCACGATGCCCACGGGGTCCACGTCGTCGGGCAGGAAGTGCAGGAGACCCAGCAGTGAGAGGGCGATGGGGCGGTCGAAGTCCAGGACCTTGTGGGCCGCCTCGATGATCGTGGCCGGCTCGAGCACGTCCGCGTGCACGTAGTCCGTGGCCCCCTCCGGACGGCTGACGAGGAGGGCCTCCGCGTGCCGCAGGACGATCGGGTCGTTGTCGCAGTAGACGACCCGGGACGCCGGATTGGTCTCCTGGGCGATCTGGTGCAGGTTCGGCGCGGTGGGGATCCCCGTGCCGATGTCGAGGAACTGGTCCACGCCCTCCCCGGCCAGCCAGGCCGTCGCGCGGTTCATGAACGCGCGGTTCTGGAAGGCGCCGGCCTTCGCCTCGGCCGGAAGGTGCTCGGCGACCGCCTGGTCGACCGGATAGTTGTCCTTGCCGCCGAGCAGCGAGTCGTACACACGGGCCGAGTGGGGCCTGCTGGTGTCGATGGGGGGCTGAGGTGTTCCGGTCGTCATGACGTGCTCCGCTGCAGATGAGGTGGCCGCTCCACCTGCGCAGTCTGCCAGCAACTTCCCCCCGGTGGCGACCATTTGGAGGGCAGGTGCCGACGCGGGAGGGGCCCTCTTCGTCCGGGGCCCCTCCCGCGCACCGGTCAGGGGGCTTCGACCAGCTCGTGCCGGGGCACCGTCACCGTGCGGGCACCGGGCTTGCCGCCCAGCACCACCTTCCGCAGGGCGCTGTTGTTGGTCAGGTCGGTCTCCTTCAGGCGCTTCTCCGGGTTGGCCAGCACCTGGATGAAGTACGTGCCGTTCGGAAGCCCCGTGATGTCGAAGGACTGGCCGGGAAGGTCCTGGGTGTACGTGTCACCGGAACCCACGTCGAGCACCTCCCGCACCGAGATGGAGTTCTCCTGGCCGCAGGCGGTGGACAGGTCGGTGTTGTCCGGATGCCAGTTGGCGTTCCTCACCGTGTAGTCGACCGCGTCGGTGTTGGCCAGGCAGAAGGCCTCCTTGCCGCTGCGCACGGTCTCCTTCTTGTCGGCCTTCAGCAGCCGGTAGCTGGCGAAGTCGGTGAAGTGCCAGTGCTCGTGGCCGGCGCGGGGGTCCCACTCCATGGTGCCGGTCGGGGTGTAGCCGACCTGCTTGCCCGAGGCGTCGTAGAAGTACTGGTAGGCGTCCATCAGCGCGTTGCCGGGCTTCCGGAAGCCGTCCACCACCAACTGGGCGGGACCCGCGTTCCACACGTTGGCGCTGAAGGCCAGATAGTCCTTGCCCGGAGCCCCGCCGTCACCCGCGCCGATGGTGATGCCGTAGGCGGGCAGGGAGCGCAGATCGGGTTTGGGCACGTCCGGTACAGCCGCCCTGCCCGTCGGACGCCGGGAGTTCGGCTGCACGGCAGGTGCCTGCCGGGAGCCGTCCGTACGTCCCGGCGCGTCGCCCTCCGCGGCCCGGAGGGCCTGGCGCGCGGCGGCCCAGGGCAGAGCGGCGGGCGCGGGCGCGTAGGGTCCGTGGCCCACGTTGTACGAGGTGCCCGCGCCGGTGGTCGCGGCCACCGGGGCGGGCGGGCGGGTCGCGGTGTGGCCGGCATGGGCCGAGTGCCCGGCTCCGTGGCCCGCGTGCCCGGACGCGGAGCGTGCGGCCGGGGAGGGAGCGGCACTCTCCTCCTCCCAACTGCGCTCGCGCACCGTCAGGTTGACCGTCTTCGACGCGTCAGCGATCTTGAAGATGTCCCGGTAGCGCTTGCTGACGGACACCTCGGCGGTGTACTTGCCGGCCGGGAGGACGACCGGAGCAGAGTAGTAGCCGGCGTAGGTGTTGGACGCCCAGCCCTTCTCGACACCCCAGACCGAGCCGAGCGTGAAGGGATTCACGGGACAGCTCTCGGGATACTTCGACGTGGCCGGGGCGTCGGGCTCGATCCTGCCCGAGGCGTTGTTCGGGCAGAACGACTCCGTGCGGATCGCCACCGTCCTGCCCGTGGTGTCCCGGACCTTGACGCGGATGAAGCCGGGCAGCCCCGAGAAGTTCTTCACCAGTCCCTCGGGCAGGGCCCGGGTCCGGGTCTTCCCACCCTCGCGGATGACCTGGGTGGCGACGACCGGGTCCTTGTAGCTCTTCCTGGTCACGCGCAGTTCGAGCGGCGCACCGGAGGCGGTGAGGTACGTCCCGAGGTCGAGATAGACGCCCGGCTCCTCCTTCCACGAGTCGAGCGTCACCGAATTCGACGCGGCGACCAGGCCGAGCTGCGGGACCGCCGCCGCCTTCTTCGTGTCGGGCGTGGCGGCGGCGACGCCCGCGGTCACGGCGATCGCCGCGGCGGCGGCGACCGCCGGACGCCACAGCCGCTTGCGGGGGGTTCTGGTGCTCATCGTTCTCCGATGTCCGGGTGCCCGGTGGGGCGGTGGAGTCGCTTTTGCCCATGAGAGGCGACTGCCGGGCCCGAGGTTGTCCGAAGGGGCCTGAGACACGGAGTGTTGGCCGAAATCATGTTTTGAGGTACGGAATCAGACATTTACCAGACGTTCCTCCTGTGCTCCCCGGTCAGCCGTGCTAAGAGCCCTGACGTCGTGACCGAATACGGGCACCGAACGGGCACCGTAACGGGCCGAGCGGGCACCGTCCGGACGCCCCGTCACCGCCGTGTCCCGGGCCACCAGGACGGAACCTGTGGTGAAACGGGCATGAACGGGCGCAGTCCGTGACGCGAAGGTGCTGGTCGTAGTGCCGTTCCTGCTTGTACAAACGACGCATGGGCCCGAACGGACGCCGGGACCATCCGGATCCGTACTAGCGCAGGGATGTGTCGTGGGCACCGAGGAACGGCGACGGGGCATTCTCGAGACGGCCCGACAGGACGGCGCGGTCGACGTGAACCGGCTGGCCGAACGGTTCGAGGTGGCCAAGGAGACCATCAGGCGCGATCTGCACACCCTTGAGGAGCACGGTCTCGTCCGGCGCACGCACGGCGGTGCGTACCCGGTCGAGAGCGCGGGCTTCGAGACCACCCTCGCGATGCGCACCACGCACCACGTACCGCAGAAGTCGCGGATCGCGACGGCCGCGGCCGAACTGCTCGGCGACGCCGAGACGGTGTTCATCGACGAGGGCTTCACCCCGCAGCTCATCGCCGAAGCGCTGCCCCGGGACCGGCCGCTGACGGTCGTCACCGCGTCCCTGGCCGTCGCGACGGTCCTCGCGGACGTGGAGAAGACCGCCGTGCTCCTGCTCGGCGGGCGTCTGCGCGGCAGCACGATGGCGACCGTCGACCACTGGGCCACCCGCATGCTCGCCGACTTCGTCATCGACCTGGCGTACGTCGGCGCCAACGGCATCTCCCGTCAGTACGGGCTGACCACCCCGGACCCGGCAGTCGGCGAGGTGAAGGCGCAGGCCATGCGCAGCGCCCGCCGCCGGGTCTTCGCCGGCGTCCACTCGAAGTTCGGAGCGGTGAGCTTCTGCCGCTTCGCCGGCGTCGGCGACTTCGAGGCCGTCATCACCGACACGGGGCTGCCCTCGGCCGAGGCGCAGCGCTACTCCCTGCTGGGCCCGAACGTCATCCGCGTCTGACACGACGGCGGGAACGGACCGCGGTCCCCACCACCCCGTCTCTGTCCTCGTGAGGAGGCCGGGGGGACGGCCTCGCCATGCCCGCGGCGGCCGGGAGGCCGGACACGTCCACGAGCACCGATCCACCAGCCGCTACGACCGATCAGGAGAACTTATGCCCCACCAGCAACGACGCCGTGGGACCCGCGTGCGTGCGGTCGCGGGCACGGCGGCGATGGCCCTCCTCGCCGCCGGCTGCGCCGGAGCCGGCGGCACCGCTTTCGGAGGGGGTGACGCGCTGAACGTACTCATGGTGAACAACCCGCAGATGCTCGAACTGCAGAAGCTCACGGCAGCGCACTTCACCGAGGAGACCGGCATCAAGGTGCACTTCACCGTGCTCCCGGAGAACGACGTCCGCGACAAGATCAGCCAGGACTTCTCCAACCAGGCCGGCCAGTACGACGTCGGCACCATCAGCAACTTCGAGGTCCCCTTCTTCGCGGAGAACGACTGGCTGCACCCCCTCGACACCTACGCGGCGAACGACACCGCCTTCGACCAGGACGACATCCTCGAACCCCTGCGCGAGTCGCTCACCGCCGAGGGAAAGCTCTACGCCGAGCCCTTCTACGGTGAGTCGTCCTTCCTGATGTACCGCAAGGACGTATTCGAGGCCCAAGGACTGACGATGCCCCCGCATCCCACCTGGCGGGAGGTGGCCGCGCTCGCCGCACGGGCCGACGGCGCAGAACGCGGGATGAAGGGCATCTGCCTGCGCGGACTGCCCGGCTGGGGGGAGCTCGTCGCCCCGCTCACCACCGTCGTCAACACCATGGGCGGCACCTGGTTCACCGAGGACTGGGAACCGCGGCTCACCTCACCGGAGTTCAAGGAGGCCACCCGCTTCTACGTGAACCTCGTCCGCAAGCACGGGGAGCGCGGCGCCTCCCAGTCCGGGTACGCCGAGTGCCTCAACAACATGACACAGGGCAAGACCGCCATGTGGTACGACGCCACGGCCGGCGCCGGCTCGCTGGAGGCTGCCGGATCCCCCGTGAAGGGGAAGATCGGCTACGTGCCCGCGCCCGTCGAGCGCACCAAGAGCTCGGGATGGCTCTACACCTGGGCCTGGGGCATCCAGAAGGCCTCCAAGAAGTCCGACGACGCGTGGAAGTTCGTCTCCTGGGCCTCCAGCAAGGAGTACGAGTCGCTCGTCGGGGAGACGAGCGGCTGGTCCGACGTCCCGGCGGGCAAACGGGCCTCCACCTACGAGAACCCCGCCTACCGCGAGGCGGCGGGCGCGTTCGCGGACGTCACCGAGCAGGCCATCTCCGGCGCGGACCCGAAGAACCCGGGCACCCAGCCACGCCCCGTTCCCGGGATCCAGTTCGTCGGCATCCCCGAGTTCACCGATCTCGGCACCCGGGTCGCGCAGGAGATCAGCGCGGCCATAGCCGGACGCCAGTCCGTCGACAAGGCGCTGGCCACCTCCCAGAAGCTGGCCGAACAGGTCGCCAAGGAGTACCGATGACCACAGCAGTCGGCACGACCCCCCAGTCACCACCCCGGCCACCCGCCCCCGTACGCGGGAAGACCGGTCCCCGGGCGTGGGCCACCAGGGCACCGCTCCTGCCCGCCCTGGTCTTCCTGATCGTCGTCACCCAGCTTCCCTTCGTGGCGACCCTGGTGATCTCACTCTTCGACTGGAACTCCCTCAGCCCCGACAAGCGCGCCTTCAACGGGCTCGACAACTACGCCTCCGTCTTCACGGACGCCGCGCTCCGCGACTCGGTCCTCACCACGATTCTGCTGACGACGGGCGTCGTCGTCGCCACCGTGGTGATCGGGCTGGGCCTCGCGCTGCTGCTGGACCGGAAGTTCCTCGGCCGCGGCATGGTCCGCACCCTGCTCATCACGCCGTTCCTGATCGTGCCCGTCTCCGCCGCGCTGCTGTGGAAGCACGCGCTCTACAACCCGGAGTACGGCCTCCTCAACGGCGCACTGAGCTGGGTGGGTGAGCTCTTCGGTGACACGAGCCCGGGCCAGCCGGACTGGATAGCGGACATGCCGCTGCTCGCGGTCATCGCCGCACTGGTCTGGCAGTGGACGCCCTTCATGATGCTGATCCTGCTCGCGGGGCTCCAGAGCCGGCCCGCCGAGGTGGTCGAGGCCGCGCGCCTCGACGGAGCGAGCGCCTGGCAGACCTTCCGGTACCTCACCCTGCCGCACCTGCGCAGGTACCTCGAACTCGGGGTGCTGCTCGGCGCGGTCTACATCGTGCAGAACTTCGACGCGGTGTTCACGATCACCGCGGGCGGCCTCGGCACCGCCAACCTTCCGTACACGATCTACCAGACCTTCTACCAGGCCCACGAATACGGACTGGCGTCCGCCGCGGGAGTCGTGGTGGTGATCGGCACGATCATCATCGCCACCTTCGCGCTCCGGACCGTCTCGTCCCTCTTCAGTGAGGAGGCGAACCGCGCATGACCGCCACCGTCCCCGCTCCCGCTCGCGTCCCGTCCGCGCGCAGCGTCCTGCGCAGAGCCCGACGACGCTCCGCCGCGCTCGGCCTGCTGGCCTGGGCGGCAGGTCTCGCCTTCTGCCTGCCCGCGCTGTGGATGCTGCTCACCTCGCTGCACGCGGAGTCCGACGCCGCGACCAACCCGCCCTCGCTCTTCGCGCCGCTCACTCTCGACGGATACCGGGCCTTCTTCGGCGCGGACACCGGCGTCACCCCGTGGCCCCCGCTGCTCAACTCCCTGGGCGCGTCCCTCTTCTCGACGGTCCTGGTGCTCCTGCTGGCGCTCCCGGCGGCGTACGCGCTCTCCATCCGGCGCGTACGCAAGTGGACGGACGTGATGTTCTTCTTCCTCTCCACGAAGATGCTGCCCGTCGTCGCGGGGCTCCTCCCCGTCTACCTGTTCGCCAAGAACGCCGGGCTGCTGGACAACATCTGGCTCCTCGTCCTGCTCTACACCTCGATGAACCTGCCGATCGCCGTCTGGATGATGCAGTCGTTCCTCGCGGACGTACCGGTGTCCGTCATCGAGGCGGCCCAGGTCGACGGCGCGCGGCTGCCGACCGTCCTGGCACGGGTGGTCGCGCCCATGGCGGCACCGGGCATCGCGGCCACCGCTCTCATCTGCTTCATCTTCAGCTGGAACGAACTGCTCTTCGCGCGGGTGCTCACCGGCGTCGTCGCCCAGACCGCACCCGTCTTCCTCACCGGATTCGTCACCAGCCAGGGCCTGTTCCTGGCCCAGCTGTGTGCCGCGTCCGTCGTCGTGTCCCTGCCGGTGCTCGCCGCCGGCTACGCCGCCCAGGACAAACTCGTCCAGGGCCTGTCCCTAGGAGCAGTGAAGTAATGCTGGCAGCGATCGTGGAAGCCCCCGGCAAGGTTTCCGTCACCACCGTCCCCGACCCCACGCCCGGGCCGCGCGAGGTCGTCGTGTCCGTCGCGTCCTGCGGGCTCTGCGGCACCGACCTGCACATCCTGCAGGGGGAGTTCGCGCCCACCCTCCCGCTCGTCCCCGGCCACGAGTTCGCCGGGGAGATCGTGGGTGTCGGACGCGACGTCACGGAGCTCGCCGTCGGCGACCGCGTCGCGGTCGACCCCTCCCTGCACTGCCACGAGTGCCGCTACTGCCGCAGCGGACGCGGCAACCTCTGCGAACGCTGGGCCGCCATCGGTGTCACCGTCTCCGGCGGCGCCGCCGAGTACGCCGTCGCCCCCGTCGCCAACTGCGTCAAACTGCCCGAGCACATCGACGTGAGGGACGCGGCCCTGATCGAGCCGCTGTCCTGCGCGGTCCGCGGTTACGACGTGCTGAGCAGCACGCTCGGCGCCGAGGTGCTGATCTACGGATCCGGAACCATGGGCCTGATGATGCTGGAGCTCGCCAAGCGCACCGGTGCGGCGGGCGTGGACATCCTGGACGTCAACCCCGAGCGCCTCGCCACGGCCGGCCGGCTCGGATGCTCCCGTTCGGCGGCCGGGGCCGACGAACTGGACCGCCCCGCCGGCTGGGACGTCGTCATCGACGCGACGGGCAACGCGGCAGCCATCCAGGACGGGCTGGGCCGCGTCGCCAAGGGCGGCACCTTCCTCCAGTTCGGGGTGGCCGACTACGCCACGACGGCGGTCATCGAGCCGTACCGCATCTACAACCAGGAGATCACCATCACCGGTTCGATGGCCGTCCTGCACAGCTACGAACGCGCCGCCGCGCTCTTCGCCGCCGGGGTGCTCGACCCGGCGGTCTTCATCAGTGACCGGCTGCCGCTCGACCAGTACCCGCAGGCGATCGACCGCTTCAAGGCGGGCATCGGCCGCAAGATCGTGGTCGAGCCGTGACGGGCGGTCCCGGCGCCACCCTGGTGCTCGGCGAGGCCCTCGTCGACCTCGTACCCGTGTCCGGGGACGGCGGCGTACGGGCGGCGCAGTTCGGCGGGGCCCCGGCCAACGTGGCCGTCGGGCTGGCCAGGCTCGGCACCCCGGTCTCGTTCGCCGGGGGCCTCGGCGACGACGGGTTCGCCGGCATGATCGAGGCCCGGCTCCGGGCGGCGGGGGCCGGCCTCGAGCTCTGCGCACGCTCCGCCCTGCCGACTGCGCTGGCCGTCGCCGAGCCGGGTTCCGGGGAGACGGGGTACCACTTCCACCTCCAGGACACGGCGACGTTCCGGCTGCCGGACCTCTCCGCCCGCACCGGCGGATTCGGAGCCGTGTACGTGGGCGGCCTCGCGGCAGTCGTCGAGCCCGCCGCGTCGGCCGTCCGGGCCACCGCTCTCGCGGCCGCGGAACAGTCCCTCCTCGTCGTGGACCCCAACGTCCGCCGGGACCGCACCCTGGGCCCCGACCGCGGCTCGGCCGCCCTGCGCGAGTTGTGCGGCCTCGCGCAGGTCGTCAAGGCCAGCGACGAGGACCTGCGGCAGCTGTGGCCGGGGGCCGACCCGGAGGAGACCTGCCGGAAGCTGGCGGCCGGAGGACGTCTGGTGGTCCTCACCCGGGGCGCCCGCGGCAGCACGGCGTACACCGCGACCGCACCGCCGGTGTCCGTCGCGGCCACGCCCGTCGAGGTCGTCAACACGATCGGCGCGGGGGACGCGTTCGCCGCCGGTCTGCTGAGCCGGTTGTGCGCCCACGGCTCCTTCACGGTGCATCCGGAACCCGAGGAGCTGCGGGACATGCTGTCCTTCGCCTCCGAGGTGGCCGCCTCGGTGTGCGCGCGGGCGGGCACGGAGCCCTCCGTCCCGGCCGGCACCTGACGGGCCGGGCCGCACGCGGACATGCGCACCCGCGAGCGAGTGCGCATCCTGACTGTGTGACCTGGAGCCCCGAGGGCAGCCGAACGCCCGACGGCCTGTCGCTGGTGCTCGCCCAGGCCGTGGTGAGCGCCGTGGACGCCGTCGGCGGCTACGCCGGTGGGGTCTACCTGCGCTCGCGGACCCCGGGCCTCCTCCGGATGGCTGTGCTGGCGGGGCTGCCGGGCCCGCTGATCCGTCCCTGGTGGCGGATGCATGTGAACCGGCCGTTCCCGGTGGCCGAGGCCTACCGCTCGAACCGGCCGGTGTACCTGGGCGACGCTGAGGACGCCATGCGCCGGTTCCCGCAGCTGATGGCGGGCCTCCCGTTCCCGTTCGGTTCGCTCTACGCGCCCGTCACCGGCGTGACCACACCCCTGGGCGTGCTCGCCGTGCTGCGGTACGCCACCAGGGGCGTGCCGGTCGGCGGGGCGGACCGGCGCCGGATGGAAGCGCTCGCCGCGCGGCTCGGGTCCGACATCGCCGAGCAGGGGTTCCCGGCCCTGTGGGACGACGACCCGGTGCTCGTACGGCTGCCCTCGGGCACCGCGCGGCCGCTGCGCGTCGGACACTTCGAGTGGGACACGGTCAGCGGAGAGGTCACCGCGGACGACGACACGCACGAGATCCTGGGCCTCGGACCTGCGGCCGCGCCGGCACGGTCCATGGAGGCGCTGACGGCGCGGCTGCTGCCCGAGGACGTGTACGGGCTGTGGACGCTGGGGGGCGGAGCCGCGCGGTCGGCACAGCCGCACGTGCGCCGGATGCGGCTCTGGGGACCCGGCGGGCGCCCCCTCCTCGCCGAGCTCTCCGGCCATGGGGAGCACGGCGGCCGGGCGGGCAGAGTGACCGGCGTCCTGCTCGACCAGGGAGCAGGTCCGGTCGTCCCCGACGCGGCCGACCGGATCGTACGCGGCCTGCTCTCCCACGACCGGCTCGGACGGATCACCTACGTCAACCGTGCGGCCGAGGAGATCCTCGGCCACAGCCGGGCGGAACTGACCGGCCGGCCCCTCGGGGAGGCGCTGCCCTGGCTCGCGAACACCGCCTACGAGGACCACCTCCGGGCGGCCCTGTTCTCCGACGACCCCGTGTACTTCCTCGCCCGGCGCACCCCGGGGCAGTGGCTGTCCGTGGCGATGTTCCCCGGCCGCGACGGGGTCTCGATCACCCTCAGCCCCTCCGGGCGGCCCGGCCGCACTCCCGAATCCGACGCCACCCCGGGCGGGGAGCTCGGCTCACCGGCCGACCGCTCCGCCGTCCTGTACAGGCCGGTCGCCCTGGCCATCGCGCTGACGGAGGCCGTCACGGCGCGCCAGGTCTCGGCGGTGGTCACGGAGGAACTGCTGCCCGCCTTCGGAGGCAGGCAGCTGGCCATCTACCTCCAGAACGAGGGGCGCCTCTACCTGGCCTGGGAGACGGGCTTCCCCCGGGGCTTCCTGGACCGGTTCGACGGAGTCGGTCTCGACACCCACATCCCCGGCGTGGAGACTCTCACGACGGGGCGGCCACTGTTCTTCGAATCCATGGAGCAGCTGGGCGAGGCGTACCCCGGCATCCCCATGGACGCCAGTGTCGGCGCCCGCGCCTTCCTGCCCCTGATCGCCTCGGGTCGCCCGGTCGGCTCGTGCATCCTCGGCTTCGACCAGCCCCGGGGCTTCAGCCCGGAGGAGCGCACCGTGCTCACCGCGCTGGCCGGGCTCATCGCCCAGGCGCTCCAGCGGGCCCAGCGCTACGACACCGAGGCCGCCCTCGCCCGGGGGCTTCAGGACGCCCTGCTGCCCCACCGGCTTCCGGTCGTCGACCACGTCGACACCATCGGGCGATACCTCTCGGGCACCCAGGACATCGAGATCGGCGGCGACTGGTACGACGTCATCGAGACCGGCAGCGGACTCGCCCTCGTCATCGGCGACGTCCAGGGGCATGGTGTCGCCGCCGCTGCCACCATGGGGCAGCTGCGCAGTGCGGTGAGGGCCTTCGCGCTCATCGGGCACGACCCGCAGGAGATCATGGGCGCCACCAACCGGCTGCTCATCGGACTCGATCCCGGCCAGTTCGCCAGCTGCTGCTACGTGCTGCTCGACCCCGCGACCGGCGCGACCCTGGTCGTGCGCGCCGGACACCCCCAGCCCGTCCTGCGCCACGCCGACGGCAGGACCGAGGTCCTCGACCTCCCCGGAGGTGTGGTGCTCGGCGTCGATCCGGACGCCTCGTACCCGGTCACCGAACTGCTGCTCGGCCCGGGCGCGGTCCTGGCCCTCTACACGGACGGCCTGGTGGAGAAGTCCGGCACGGACATCGACGAGGGCATCGAGCGTCTGCGCGGTACCTTGGCCGCGGTGGGCCACATGCCGCTCGCCGAGTCCGCGGACCGGATCATCGGACAGGCCCGGCAGGACGAGGACCGGCCCGACGACATCGCGCTGCTCATGGCCGCCCGCAGGGCCCCGGCCCGCTGACGTGGCCGGTCACGGCGGGGCGCGATGTCCGTCATGCGGAACGCCGGCGGTACGGGCTGCGCCGCCGGCGCGCCGGTGAGGCATCCTCTGCTGGTCGGACAGAACGGGCCCGTGGCGGTGGGTACATCTGCTGCCGCGGTCTGTGACGGAGAAGGATTCGGAACCAGATGGCAGACAACTCGGACCTGTTGGCTTTCGTGCGGGCGCGCCTCGCGGAGGAGGAGCGCATCGCGCGGGAAGCGGGGGGCGACGGCTGGCGGATGCCGGCCGATGCGCCCGGTGAGGTGCACGACCGCACGAGCGGTATCGCCTTCGTCGTACGGTCGCGCGGCTACGACCGGCACATCGCCTTCCAGGACCCCGCGCGCACCCTGCGCCGTATCGAGACCACCAGGGTCCTCCTGGACGAGTACGAGGAGATCGCGGCCCTGGACACCGACCGCCCCGCCCAGGACTTCGCCTCGGGCCGCGCCGTCGGGCTGGGATTCGTTGTCCGGCAGATGGCCGCCGAGCACGCCGGGCACCCCGACTACCGGGTGAAGTGGCTGCCCCGTTTCTCCCACTGGGGTCCGTCCTCCGCCCCGGAATGACGGCGCTCCGGGGCCGCCCACCCGTCGGCTCGCCTCGCGGGGCGGCCGTCCACCGGGAATGCTTGGGGAAAGCAGCGTCCGTGCGCGAGCCGACGGCAGCCGGGCGAGCGCATTGCCCGCTTGGCCGACCCCGAGGAGACGCGTATGACCGGCACAGTCAGCCCCCTGGAGGGCCGGGTCGCCGTCGTGACCGGGGCGGCACGGGGTCTGGGCGAGGCCATCGCCCGGGAACTGGGGAGCCGTGGCGCGACGGTCGCGCTGATCGGCAGGGAGGAAGCGAGCCTGGCCGAGGTGCGGGGCTCGCTGCCCGGCCCGGCGCGGTGCTGGGAGGCCGATGTCACCGACGAGGCGCGCATGGCCCGGGTCGCCGAGGAGATCCGGGAGCAGCTCGGGCCCGCCTCGGTCGTGGTCGCCAACGCGGGGCTGGCGGAGGGCGGGCCCTTCGCCGAATCCGACCCGGCGACCTGGCGGCGCGTGATCGAGGTGAACCTGATCGGCAGCGCGATCACCGCGCGCGCCTTCCTCCCCCACCTGCTCACGACGCGGGGCTACTACCTCCAGATCGCCTCGCTGGCCTCCATCGGCGCGGCACCCATGATGAGCGCCTACTGCGCGTCCAAGGCGGGTGTGGAGTCCTTCGCACACTCCCTGCGCGCCGAGCTCGCCCATCAGCACGTCGGGGTGGGGATCGGCTACCTGAACTGGACCGACACCGACATGATCCGCGACGCCGACCAGCACCCCGTACTGCGCGAACTGCGGGCACACATGCCGAGACCCGCGCGCAAGGTCTACCCGGTGGACACGGTGGCGAGCCACATGGTGCGGGCGGTCGAGCGGCGCAGTGCCGCGGCCTACATGCCCGTGTGGCTCCGCGCCACGCAGCTGGTGCGCGCCGCGATGCCCCCGGTCGTCACGGCCCTGTCCAGGCGTGAGCTGCCGAGGATCGAGCGGAGGACTCCGTTCGAGGCCACGGGCCTCCTGGGCGCCGGTGGCCGGGCCGACACCGTGGGCCGGCGGGCGTCGGAGCGCTGACCGCAGGCTCCGCCCGGTGCGGACCCGGGTCGGACTGAGTACGGCGGCGTGGCGCGTATGAGTACCTGACCCGATCCGGGCACGGCCCCGGGACCGGTGGAATGGGGACCATGCTCTCCGACGCGCCTGGGCGCCCCCGTATGCAGAACCTGGCCGGCGCCGGTACGGCGCTGGCCGTGACCCTGCTCCCGCTGGTCGTGGGCGTCCTGCTGGCCAGGACGATGGCGCTGGATCCGATGGCACCGGTGAACGCGCTGGTCACCAGCGGCGGTCAGCGTGCACGTCTCGCCCCTTCGCGGTGGGCCTTGAAGGCTCGAACGCGCGAGCTCCTTTCCCGACGGTAATGGAATATTTGTCCAGGTAAGCGCTGTCTGTTCTGTTACACGGATCCGCGCGGTCCCGACCGGGGCGCCCGGGGGAGCGGGGCCGGGGTGAACGGGGCGCCACGACCAGGGGAACGGTCCCTCGAAAGGGTCGGTGCAACGATCAACGGTTGACAGGTCTACGACCGCCGGAATTCGTGTCGAGTGCAGCCGTGTGTGACAGAAATGTCCGCACTTTGTCACACGAACCAGGGCACCTTTCGGCCAACTCGAAAGCGGGACAAAGTTTGCGTTCCCGGCAGTACGCCGGGGCCGAACAACGCCCGGTACCTCATGCCGGGCCCCGCATGATGAGGGGTTTCCATGTCCCGTTCCGCACGACGGATCACCGCTACCGTTCTCGCCTCCGGCGCCCTGCTCGCCGCAGCGGCCCTCCCGGCCACGGCCGATGGCCGGGACCACGGCCACAACCGGCCGGCCCAGCGCTCGGCGGTCGTCCTGGGTGAGATCCAGTACGAAAGCCCGGGTCGCGACAACGGCTCGAACCGCAGCCTGAACGCCGAGTGGGTCACCGTCACCAACACCAGCCGCCACGCCGTCAACCTCCGTGGCTGGACGCTCTCCGACGAGAGCCGCCGCTCGTACGAGTTCGACCTGCGGCTGCCCGGCCGCTCCTCCGTCCGCGTCCACACCGGTGTCGGCCGCGACACCCGCCACGACGTGTACCAGGACCGCCGCCACTACGTGTGGGACAGCAGGGACACCGCCACGCTCCGCGACAACCGCGGGCACAAGGTCGACTCCGAGTCCTGGGGCCGTCACCGCGACGGCGGCCACCGCGGCAACCGCTGAACGGCGACGGTAGGGAGAAGCGGCGTTCTCCCTGACTGACGACGGCGTACCACGGCTGATCTCCGTGGTACGCCGTATTCGTGCGGTCCGGAGCCGTTTGCGGGGCGGGGTCCGTGCATCGGCCGGTGGCGGGTGATGTCAGGATGGACTCATGACCATCAAGGCGTATTTCGACATCACCATCGACGACCAGCCCGCCGGGCGGATCGTGTTCAACCTCTTCGACGACGTGGCCCCCAAGACCGCGGAGAACTTCCGTGCACTGGCCACCGGTGAGCAGGGCTTCGGCTACGCGGGCTCGCCGTTCCACCGCGTCATCCCGGACTTCATGCTCCAGGGCGGCGACTTCACCCGCGGTGACGGCACCGGCGGCAAGAGCATCTACGGCGAGAAGTTCGCCGACGAGAACTTCACGCTGAAGCACAACAAGCCGGGTCTGCTCTCGATGGCCAACGCCGGCCCGAACAGCAACGGCTCGCAGTTCTTCATCACCACCGTCCTCACCCCGTGGCTGGACGGCAAGCACGTGGTGTTCGGCGAGGTCGCCGACGAGGACAGCATGAAGCTCGTCCGCAAGATCGAGTCGTACGGCAGCTCCAACGGCAGGACCAAGGCGCAGATCGCCGTTTCGGCGTCCGGCGTTCTCTGACGCACACGACGGGGCTCCCGGCCGTTCTCCACGGGCCGGGAGCCCCGTGCTGTGCCGCGACCTGCGCCGGGCGCCCGCGGGTGGGGCGGACCCGTCCCTGACGACCCGTCCCTGACGACGCGGCCCGGCGTTCCGGCGGGGCGGAAGCCGTCCCGGGCCCGAGGATGCCAGGGTGGAGAGCCCGCGCACCCGGACGCGGGACGAGAGGAGTGCCAGGTGCGTATCGACCTAGCCGGCAGGACCGCGGTCGTGACCGGATCCTCCCAGGGCATCGGGCTCGCGATCGCCACAGGTCTGGCAGGTGCCGGTGCTCGCGTGGTGCTGACCGGACGAGGCCGTGACCGGCTCGGCACGGCGGAGGACGTGCTGCGCGGCGTCGAGCCGGACGCCGACGTCCTCACCGTCGCCTGCGACCTCGCCACGGAACAGGGTGCCGCCGAGCTGTACGAGGCCGTGCCCGCCGCGGACATCCTGGTCAACAACCTCGGCATCTTCGGTCCGCGGCCGGCGCTGGACATCACCGACGAGGAGTGGCGGACCTACTTCGACACCAACGTCCTCAGCGCGGTGCGCCTGATCCGCCGCTACCTGCCCGGCATGACCGGCCGGGGATGGGGGCGCGTGCAGAACATCGCGAGCGACTCGGCGATCGTCGTCCCCGCCGAGATGATCCACTACGGCATGTCGAAGACCGCGCTGCTCGCCGTCTCCCGCGGCTTCGCCAAGGAGGCCGCGGGGACCGGCGTGACGGTGAACTCGGTCATCGCGGGCCCCACGCACACCGGCGGCGTCGAGGACTTCGTCCACGAGCTCGTGGGCGGGGACCTCCCGTGGGACGAGGCCCAGCGCGAATTCATGCGCGTGCACCGCCCGCAGTCCCTGCTCCAGCGCCTGATCGAGCCCGAGGAGATCGCGAACCTCGTCGTCTACCTCGCCTCACCCCAGGCGTCGGCCACCACGGGTGCGGCGGTGCGGGTGGACGGCGGCTACATCGACTCGATCGTTCCCTGACCTCCCCGATCGTTCCCCGGCCTCCCGGGAGGTCCCTGGCCTCCGGGGCGTTCCCCGGCCTCCCGGGCTGGCATGATTCGGGGCATGGACGAGCGCATCATCGCCGCGTGTGACGGGGCATCGAAGGGGAATCCGGGACCTGCGGCCTGGGCGTGGGTCGTGGCCGATGACCGGGGGAACCCCCGGCGGTGGGAAGCGGGCCCGCTGGGCACCGCCACCAACAACGTCGCCGAGCTCACCGCCCTGCTGGAACTGCTGCGGTCGACCGATCCGGCCGTGCCCGTCGAGGTGCGCATGGACTCGCAGTACGCCATGAACGCGGTGACCAAGTGGCTGCCGGGGTGGAAGCGCAACGGCTGGAAGACGTCGGCGGGCAAGCCGGTCGCCAACCGCGAGCTGGTGGTCGGCATCGACGAGCTGTTGAGCAGCCGCAGCGTGAGCTTCCGCTACGTTCCGGCGCACCAGGTGGACGGCGACCCCCTCAACGCGCTGGCCGACCAGGCCGCGAGCGAGGTCGCGGTCTCGCAGCAGGCGGCCGGGACCGCGTACGGCACCGCCGGGCTGCCCGTGCCGGCCCCTGCCCGCTCCACGAAGGGCCGTGCCCCCGGTGCGGCGGCGAAGGGCGAGCCCGCGGGCAAGCCGCGTTCGGGCGGAACGATCCGCGCGAGGTTCGCGGGCCGGTGCCACTGCGGGAAGCCCTACGCGGCCAAGGACATGATCGCGAAGAATCCGAACGGCTGGGGTCACCCGGAGTGCCGGGCCGCCCTCGTCTGAGCCGTCCCGCCCCGGACGTTCAGATGTCGGCCCAGACGAGCCGGCCGGACACGCTGCTGCGTGTGCCCCAGCGTGTCGCCAGCGCGTCCACGAGCATGAGGCCACGGCCGTCCTCGGCCACCGACGCCAGGCTGAAGCCCTCGTCCGTGCCGGCCGGCAGGGTGAGGGCCACCGGGCCGGGGCCCTCGGTGCCGTCCACGTCACGGAGCCCGTCCCCCCGGACGGGGTAGGCGTCCGGATCCCGTGGACCCGGCAGCTCCGGTATGTGCCGCCGGCCGCGGTTCCACACGCAGATCCGCACCCGGCCCGACGTACGCAGGAGGCGGCACCGGATCCGCCGGCCCGCGGTGTGCTCCACCGCGTTCGTGACCAGCTCGGTCACGACCAGCGCCGCCGTCTCGACGCGGTCGTCCGGCTCTCCCCACTTCCGCATGGCTTCCTGCACCCGGTGCCTGGCCACGGGGACGCCCCGGGGGAGGCGGGGAATCCACCAGCTATGTGCACTCCGTCCGCCCGAGCCCTCCGGGGCCAGACGGGTGCACGTGACTATTTCCGACATGTACGTACTCTCCGTGCAAAGTACATACTTTGCAAGAGGCAGAATGCCCGGATGGTTCCGAATCAGCGCTGAGACCGCTCCGAAAGCCGCACCGCCTCGGAGCGCATGCGCGGAAGGGTACGTGGATGAGGCCCCGGTCAGGCCCCACCGTCGAGCACCGTGTCCTGGCGGCGCGCCTGCGGATTTTCCGGGAACGTGCCGGCGTCAGCCTCCAGGCCGCGGCCGTGGCACTGGGTGCCCACCCCGCCACCGTGCGGCGCATCGAGCGTGCCGAGACGGGGCTCGACGCGCATCAGGTCCGCGTCCTCCTGGAGCGCTACGCGGTGTCCGCCGCGGAGGCCGAGCCGGTGATGACGGGGCTGACGGCGGCGAATCTGCCCGGCTGGTGGCACCGGTGGCGGGACGCGATGGAGCCCTGGCAGCAGGAGGTCATCGGCATCGAGTCGTCCGCCTCGCTCGTGCGGACCTGGCACCCCGCCCTGGTCCCCGAGCTACTGCGCACCCCGGCCTACGAGGCGGCCCTGTGCCGGAGCCTCGAGGCCGACACCCCGCCGAAGCGTGATCGGCACCTCGAACTGCTGGGGGAGCGGCAGCGCCGCCTGGAGGAGCGCGGGGCGGCCGTCTGGGCCCTGCTCCCCGCCGCCGCCCTCCATACGCGGGTCGGCGGCCCGGCGGTGATGGCCGAGCAGCGGGCTGTGCTCGAAGAGGCCGCACACCGGCCGCACCTCACCGTCCAGGTGGTGCCCCTCGACTTCCCCCCGCACCCCATGACCGGCGTCCCGCCGCTGCACCTGCTGCGCGTCCCTGCCCCGGAGATCGGCGACCGGGCGGTGCTGGAGACGCCCGGGGCCCGGGTGGACATCATCGACGAACCGGCCGCGGTCATGGACTTCCGCATGCGCATGGACGGCGCCTGCGCGGCCGCCCCGCACCCGGGTTCGCCGCTGCCGGACGGCGGGGGGAGCGCCGGAAACCCTTGAACGCCGCGCCTGTTGTGGTTTCGAACGCCCGATGGCGGTCACGCGCACAGTACGGACGTCACGGAGACGACGTGGAATCCGGCGGAGAGCAAAGGTCGTTCCCTGCGAGAAGGAGTGAGAGTCATGGACAACTGGCGCATGCACGCGGCGTGCCGCGAAGAGGACCCGGACCTGTTCTTCCCCATCGGCAGCACCGGCCCCGCGCTCGTACAGGCCGAGGAGGCCAAGGCCGTCTGCGGATCCTGCCCCGTGCGGGAACAGTGCCTGGAATGGGCCCTCGAGAACGGACAGGACTCGGGTGTGTGGGGAGGCATGGACGAGAACGAACGCCGTGCCCTGAAGCGCCGCCGCGCCCGTCATCAGGCCAGGAGCCACGGGTGACGCCTCCGGACTCCGGCCGCCCCGCGGGGAGAAGATGAACCATGGACATCTCGGTCTGGCTCGTCCTCGGTGCGCTGGCGCTCCTGCTCATGGCGGGAGCCGCGGCAGTCCTCCTGGTCCGCGTGGTCCGGGCCAGAAGACTGCTCATCGACGCGGGCATCCCCCTGCACAACAAGGCACTCGTGTGGGCGGCGATGATCTACACCGTGTCGCCCGTCGACCTCCTGCCGGACCCCGTCTATCTCGACGACATCGGCTTCCTGCTGCTAGCCCTGCGCTCGCTGCACGCCGCGGCGCACGCGGCCGGTGCGGGGCGGCGGCGGCCGGCCGTGGCACAAGCGGAATCAGACGGCAACCTTTCGGCTTCCGGGAGCAACTGAGGGGGCGTAAGCCGTCTCCTGCCAGAAGGTGCCTCCCGTGGAGCCTCTGCTTCCCCTCACTGATTCCCGTCCCCGCCGCAGACGCCGTACCACCCGCGCCCGTGCACTGGCCGGCGCTCTGGCGGCCGCGCTGCTCGCGGCCGGCGGGCTCGTCGCTCTCGGCCCGGCCTCGCACGCGGCCACCGCGCGCCAGGCCGAGGCGCTCGACCGCGGTGTCGTGAGCGTGCACACCGACAGCGGGAACCTCGTCAGCTGGCGCTGGCTGGGTACCGACCCCGACAACGTGTCGTTCAACGTCTACCGGGCGGGCACCAAGGTCAACGCCTCACCGGTCACCGCCTCGACGAACTACTTCCACTCCGGCGCGCCCGCCACCGCCGACTACACGGTGCGCGCGGTCGTCGGGGGAGTGGAACAGGGCGACTCCGTCCACGCCATCCAGTTCCGCGCCGGGTACAAGGACGTGCCCATCAGCCCGCCGGCGGGCGGGACGACACCCGACGGGGTCGCCTACACCTACGAGGCGAACGACGCGTCGGTCGGCGACCTGGACGGCGACGGGGCCCTCGACTTCGTACTGAAGTGGCAGCCCACCAACGCCAAGGACAACTCCCAGTCCGGCTACACGGGCAACACGGTCATCGACGGCATCCGCCTCGACGGCACCCGCCTCTGGCGGATCGACCTCGGGCGCAATATCCGCTCCGGCGCGCACTACACCCAGTTCCAGGTGTACGACTACGACGGTGACGGCCAGGCCGAGGTGGCGACGAAGACCGCCGACGGCAGCGTGGACGGAGCCGGCAAGGTGATCGGCAGCTCATCCGCCGACCACCGCAACTCCTCCGGCTACGTCCTGTCCGGCCCCGAGTTCCTGACGATGTTCAACGGCCGGACCGGCGCGGCGATGGGCACCGTGGACTACGTCCCCGCCCGCGGCACGGTCTCCTCGTGGGGCGACTCCTACGGCAACCGGGTGGACCGCTTCCTCGCGGGCACGGCCTACCTGGACGGTGCCAGGCCGTCCCTGATCATGGCGCGCGGTTACTACACGCGCAGCGTCATCGCTGCCTGGGACTGGCGGAACGGTGCCTTCACCCGGCGCTGGACGTTCGACACGAACAGCTCGACCAACTCCGGCAAGGGGTACGACGGCCAGGGCAACCACCAGCTGTCCGTCGCCGACGCCGACGGTGATGGCAAGGACGAGATCATGTACGGCGCGATGGCCGTCGACGACAACGGCAGCGGGCTGTGGACGACGAGGAACGGCCACGGCGACGCCATGCACGTAGGGGATCTCGATCCCTCCCGTGCGGGCCTGGAGGAGTTCAAGGTCGATGAGGACAGCTCGAAGCCGTCCTCGTGGATGGCGGACGCGAAGACCGGCCAGGTCCTGTGGTCGACCCCGGCGAGCGGCGACAACGGCCGCGGTGTGTCCGGTGACATATGGTCCGGCAGCGCCGGTGCCGAGTCCTGGTCCTCCGCGGTCTCCGGTGTGCGCGGGCCGAAGGGCGACGTCGTGTCCAGCCGTAAGCCTTCCAGTGCGAACTTCCTGTCCTGGTGGGACGGCGACACGACCCGTGAGCTGCTCGACGGCACCCACATCGACAAGTACGGCACCTCGGCGGACACCCGCCTGCTGACCGGGGACTCCGTCCACTCGGGCAACGGCACCAAGGCCACGCCCGCGCTGTCCGGCGACCTCTTCGGCGACTGGCGCGAGGAGGTCGTCTGGCCGACCACCAACAACACGGCACTGCGGATCTACTCCACGCCGATCGAGACCGGCACGAGGATCACCACGCTGCTCCACGACACGATGTACCGCACCGCGCTGGCCTGGCAGAACACCGCGTACAACCAGCCTCCGCACCCCAGCTTCGCCATCGGCAGCGGGATGGCGACCGCGCCGCGGCCGACGATCACGACGCCGTAGCCGGGAAGCGGCGTTTCGGCGCCCGGAAACGGCGGTCGGGAGTGCGTCGCTCCTGGCCGCCGCCTCCGGGCCGACTCGTCGCGGTCCCGGCGGCAGAGGGGGCGCATGCCGTCACAGGGGAGTGCGACAGGGGCGAAGGGCGGCGGTACGTACGACCCACGACGATCTGCGGCTGGGGTTCGCCCTCCGGGCAGCATCCGACGAGCAGCCGTCAGTCCTGGTGCCGGACAAGCGTGTAGCGCCAGAACAGACGGCGGCGCAAGCGGGCGCCCGGCAGCACCTCCCGGGCTTCCCGCACGATCTCGGCGAAGCTCATGGCGGGCGGAAGAGTCGGGGCGGTCATCGACGCGGGGCGAGCTGCTCTGCGTCCTCGGTTCTTGACCAGCGCCATGACGATGTTCACCGGGATCGCCGCAGCCCCGAGGACGTGGTCCCCGAGCGTCCGCGCACGGGCGACTCCGACGACGACCAGCGTCCCGCTCGGCGCGAGGTGGCCGCGGAAACGGGCGAGCGTGTCGGAGAACGGCAGATGGTGCAGGGCCGCCACGCACGTGATGACGTCGTACGGGCCTTCCGGCAGCCCGGTCGCCGCGTCATGGACGGTGAACACGACGGGGTGGGCGGTCGCGGTGAGGCCTTGCGCCCGGGCGACGACGGCGGGGTCGGAGTCGATGCCCTCGACCGATGTGGCCCGGGCGGCCAGGAGCCGGGCCAGGTCACCGCTGCCGCACCCCACGTCCAACGCCCGGCCGAAGCGCTCGGGCAGACGGCGCAGCAGCCAGCGATGGTAACGCACGTTGTGGTCCCAGGGGCGGGCGGCATGGAAGCGGTCAAGTGCCCGGAGTGCGCGGGTCAACGGTGTCGGCATGGCGCGATTCCATCACCCTGTTGCGTCGGCGACAGGAGATTCGGGAGGTGAACGGGACCGGCGGCGGCCCGGCCAGTTTCTCGTCGGTCACAGTGAGCCTCCCGGGGCGACTCCGGCAGGACCGTCGGACTGTCCGACGGCCCTGTGGGGGAGTGAGAGGCTGAGCCGCAGCCCCGCGACTCCCTGGGTGTCAGCTCGGGTCCTCCAGGGCTGAGCGCATGTGGCGGTACTGGCCGAGGGTGTGACGGCGCATCAGGAAGATCCCGTAGCAGAACCCCGCCATGGCGACGGTGAACACCAGCGGGAGGAGCAGCGAACCGCTGACCGCTCCGAGGACGAGCATGCCGATCACGACCAGGCCCATGAAGCCGAGCCAGTACGGCAGCCACCGGCCGGCACGCTCCAGCTTCCCCAGCTGGTCGGCGACGAGCCGGCGCATGGCCTCCCGCTCCTCGGGGGCGCTCGGAACCTCGCGGCGGCGGATCCTTCGGTTCAGCTCGGCGACCCCGCGCGGGTCCTTCCCGGTCACCCGCCCGGCTCTCCGGCGCTGGACGGCCAGGAAGCCGATGGTGACGGCGGTGTAGAGCGCAGCTTGGACCACCCAGACGAGCGGGTGCGAACCTTGGCGTAACAGTGCGGTGATTCCTGTACCGAGGGCGAAGACCACCACTGCCTGGGCAGCCAGACTGCGGTCGAGCCAGAGCTTCGAACTGTGCACGGCGTGTGCCTCCTCGGAACCGAACGGGTGACGCGGTCGTCCTCCGGGTACCCCGCCGTGGTCCGCCGCACCGCAGCGGCATCGGACGCGCGTGCGTCGGCAAGCGCGGGATCAGCCCGCTGCGTCCGCGGCGGTGTCCGGTGCCAGGGAACGGATGCGGGGTATCGGCGAGGGCAGCAGCCACAGCAGCGACACGACCCCGCCGACGGCGGCGACGAGGAGGGTGGCCCTCAATCCGGTCATGGTGGCCAGGAGGCCACCGGTGACGGCCCCGATCGGCCGTATCCCGTAGTTGATCGTGCTGAACGCGCCGGCCACGCGACTGCGCATGCCGTCGGGGATCACCGCTGCCTGAAGGGCGTTGAGGTTGACGTCGAACAGCATGACGCCGAAGCCGGACAGGAACACGGACGCGGCCAACGCTCCGGCGCGCACCCAGACGGGACCGCCCGCGGCAGCGGCGATCGCGATCGGCGCGGGAAAGAGCGCCGCACCCACGACGATGCTGCGCCCCACGCCGTACCGCCGCGAGATTCCCGGGGCGACCACTGCGCCGAGCAGAGAACCGGTCGCGCCGACGCCGAACGCCACGCCGATGGACCCCGCGGACAGTCCGAGGTCCCGGCTGGCGAACAGCACGACGAGTCCGCTGCCCCCGATGAAGGTGAAGAAGTTGACGGTCGCGCAGCATCCGAGACTGCCCCTCAGGACGGGGTGACGAACGATGAGCGCAAGTCCCTCCCTGGCGCGGCGCAGGAGCGGGGGAGCCGTGGTGCCGGCCGCCGCAGGCGGTTCGTCGACCCGGACGCGGCCGACCAGGATCGCCGATGCCAGGAACGTCAGGGCGTCGACGACGAGGGTGACGGGAGCGGCGAGGATCTGGATCAGAAGACCGCCGAGGGCCGGGCCGGCGACATGCGATGCCGATCGGGCGGCGCTGATCTTGCTGTTCGCGTCCACGTAGGACCCGCGCGGCACGAGGCCGACGAAGAACGGCGGGTAGGCGGTGTTGAAGAGCACTCCGGCGGTACCCGTGAGCACCGCCACGGCATACAGCTGACCGAGCGTCACCGTCCCTGAGAGGTAGGCCACCGGGATGCTCAGCAGCACCGCGGCGCGCACCAGGTCGGCGATGACCATCAGGCGGCGTTTGCGGGTCTGTTGGTCGACCCAGGCCCCCAGGAGTACGGCTGACAGGTTCGGGGTCCATATCAGCGCGGTGAGCGCCGCCACCTGGCCGGCCGACGCGTTCAGGGCTCCGACGGCGATCAAGGGCAGGGCCAGCTCGGTGATCCGGTCACCGAACTGTGAGATCGCGTTGCCGGCCCAGAAGTGACGGAACCGCCGGTCCCGCCACAGCGATGTCGCAGCCGTCCCGTCGGGGCTGCTCACAGCGACTCCCCGGTCTGCTCCTCGGCACCCTCCGGCAGGACGTAGCGCAGCAGCTGGACGAAACGGCCGTCGGCCGGCCGCTCGTCGGGATCGCGGGTGATGTAGGGCGCGAGGACGCGCTCGATCCCGTCCTCGATGGCGGCGAGTTCCTCGGCGGAGACGACGAGGCGGGTACTGGCCAGTCCTGCCTGCCCCGCCCACTCCGGTCCGAGTCCGGGTTCCACCTCGGCGGCCCACCGGCTCGGCAGGTCCGCATGACGCAGGAACATCTGCTGCGACAGCAGGCGCGCGGCCGACCGGCCCTCCTCGTCGGCTTCGTCCTGCGGCGTCTCGAACCGGAAGCCGTGTGCCGCTGTCTCCCACCTCCGCCGGCGGCGGTCCGGGCCGGGCTCGCTGTCACGCACCAGCCCGAAGCTCGCAAGGTGCCGCAGATGCCAGCTGGTCACCGATGGCGTGGCTCCGACGTCGGGCGCGAGCTCCGTCGCGGTCGCAGGCCCGTGCCGCCGCAGGCGGTCGAGGATCGCCAGCCGCACCGGATGCGCCAACGCACGCATCGCCTGTGGATCCTTGATCTCGACATCGCCCAGGCGATTACTGGATTCCATGACGTGAGAGTCTCCTCTCGCAATATGTGAGAGTCGACTCTCACGCTTTACGGGTCCCGTGGGAGCGGGGCGTCCCCGCAGTCAGGTGCCCCGTCCGGCAGGCCCGTTCACGACTCGTTCACCGCTCGGATCCGTCCGCGGCATTCCCTCGCACGCCGTGGGGACCTACGCTCGGCCGCGAATCGATCAACGCTGCCGCGCCGCTGTGCGAACGGTGTTGACAACGTTGTCCATCTCCGTCGGAGGTATCCGAGAACATGCCCTCCAGACCGTCCGCGGCCCGGCGCCTCGCCGCGCGGACCGCCGCGATCCTCCTCACCGGCGCGCTCGCCGGAGCCGTCACGCCGCCCGCTGCCCAGGCCGACGCGTTCGTCACGCGTCCCACCGCCTACGTGGACCCGATGATCGGCACGTCGAACGGGGGAAACACCTACCCCGGCGCGGTCCGCCCGTACGGCATGATGGCCTGGTCGCCGACCAGCACCACGGGCGACCAGACGAGCACCGGGGCGGCCAACGGCTACGAGTACGGGGTGACCCGGATGCGCGGCCTGAGCCTCACCCACGTCAACGGAGCAGGGTGCAACCCCGGCGCCGCCGGAGACGTGCCGATCATGCCGTTCGTCGGCGACGTCACCTCCTCGCCGTCCGCCGACACGAAGGACGCCGTCTACGCCTCCGGTTTCTCGCACGACGACGAACGTGCCGTGCCCGGCCGTTACACCGTCGGGCTCGACTCCGGCGCCGGCGCCGACCTGGCGGTGAGCGAACGCGCCGGTGTGGCCGACTTCAGCTTTCCGGCGGACAAGCCCGCCAGCCTGCTCTTCAGGGTGTCCAACTCCCTGAACGGCAGCGAGGACGCCCGGATCGAGATCGACACCGCGCACCGCAAGGTGACCGGTTCGGTGCTCACGGGGGCGTTCTGCGGCCGGCGCGCCAACGGCGGTACCAACAACCGCAAGAGCTACTACCGCCTCTACTTCAGCGCTTCCTTCGACCGCGACTTCGCCGCCACCGGCACCTGGCGCGACGGCACCCTGATGCCGGGCGCCACCAGCGGAAGCGGCGGCGAGGGATATGCCACGGGGGCGGACCGTGCCGGGCGTGGATCCGGCGGATGGGTCGGCTTCGACACCTCGGCCGACGACGACGTCCGCATGCGGATCGGGATCTCCTACGTCAGCCGGGCCGGAGCCGAGACCAACCTCCGCAAGGAGATCGCGCCCAGGGCGAGCGTCGACGACGTCGCCCGGGCGGGTACCGCCGCGTGGGACCGTGAGCTCTCCTCCGCGCGCGTCGGCGGAGGGAGCGATGCGCAGCGCACGTCGTTCTACACCGCGCTGTACCACTCGCTGATGCAGCCGAACCTGATCAGCGACACGGACGGGCGCTATCCGGGCATGGACGGCGAGCCGCACCGCGTGACACGCGGTCAGAAGGCGCAGTACAGCAACTTCTCCGGCTGGGACCAGTACCGGGCGCAGATCCAGCTCCTCGCGCTCCTCAAGCCCCGGATCGCGGGCGACTTCGCCCAGTCGCTGTACAACTTCGCGCGGCAGAACGGCGGTGTCTGGGACCGCTGGGTGCACGTCAACGGGGCCACCCACGTCATGACGGGCGACCCGACTGCCGCCACCCTGGCGACGTTCTACGCCATGGGTGTGCGCAACTTCGACTACGAGGGCGCCTTCGAGTCCCTGGCCCGTCAGGCCACGGTGCCCCACCCGGACGGCCTCTCCGACGCGGGCTGCCCCGGTCAGTGCACCGGCCAGCGGCCCAACCTGGCCCAGTACCTGGAGTCCCACTACGCGGCCCAGGACGTGTGCCACTGCTGGGGCGGTGCGGCGGAGACCCTGGAGGACGCGGTCGCCGACGACGCGCTCGGCCGGTGGGCCCGGCTCCTCGGGCGTGACGAGGAGGCCGCCGCCTTCGAGGAGCGCGGCCTCTGGTGGCGCAACGTGTTCAACCCCGGTGCGAGCGACGGCGCCGGGACCACCGGCTACATCCAGGCGCGCAACCTCGACGGCTCATGGGTGACCCCTTTCGCTCCCGGCAGCGACCGGGGCTTCGCGCAGGGCACCAGCGCCACCTACACCTGGATGGTCCCGCAGGACGTACAGGGGCTGGCCGAGGCCATGGGCGGCCGGGAGACGGCGGCACGGCGGCTGGACGGCTTCTTCCACAAGGCGGACGGCTCCTGGTCCGTCAAGGGCGGCGACGCCCTGCGCTACGACCCGACCAACGAGCCCGGCATCCACGCCCCGTGGCTGTACAACGCGCTGGGGCAGCCGTGGAAGACCCAGGAGACCGTACGCGAGATCCTGAACACGGTGTACGGGACAGGTCCCCGCGGCCTGCCCGGCAACGACGACCTCGGCACGATGTCCGCCTGGTACGTCTTCTCGGCCCTGGGCGTCTACCCGCAGACTCCCGGCAGTGCCACCCTGCTCCTCGGAGCGCCGCTCTTCCCGTCCGCGGTGCTGCACCGGGAGCAGGGCGGGGACATCGCCATCAGTGCTCCGCTGGCCGATGCGACACATCCGTACATCGACACGCTGAGCGTGGACGGACGAGTGAGTGACCGGTCCTGGACCGACGCACGACTGGTCATCCGAGGAGAGTCGTTGAGCTACGGGCTCGGTGACCGGCCGAACACGTCCTGGGCCACCGGACCTGCGAATCTTCCGCAGTAGTACGCGAACGGGCCCTGGCTCCGAGCTCGGTGGGCGGCGCGTCGCCGCTCGCCGGGATCGGCGTGCCCGGCGAACCCCGCGAAAAAGGTCTCATTTTTCTATCGTTGAAAATTCTGCGTGCACGACCGTTGTCAGGTGTTTGAGGCTGTGGCTCAATGTTCGACTATGTGCAGTGCTCCGCGGTCCGGGGCACTCCGGCTTCTTCGACGAGGACGACGCCTTGATACGACAACTAGCCCGCCCCCGCACGTTTTTCAGAACTCTCGCCTGTACGGCGGCGCTGCTGCTCCCGGTAGGGGCCACCCTGGTGCCGACCGCTGCCGCGGCGGCCCCGGCCGCCGCACCCTCCGCCTCGGACGCCGTCTCCGCAACGGCGTTCGCATCGCAGGACCCCTCCACCGAGGTGCACGGCCTCAAGGGCGAGTACTTCGCCATGTCGGCCCCGGGCGCTCGTGACTTCGCCGAGCTCGGTGCCACGGCTCTGGACCCGGAGATCAACTTCCCCGGCCTGACCGGTGCGTTCGAGTCGGCCACCGGAAAGACCGAGCACACCACCGCCCGCTGGACGGGGCAGATCGCCGCCCCCGAGGACGGCGACTACACCTTCTCCGCCATCGGGGACAACGGCTTCCGCCTCTTCATCGACGACAAGGCCGTCATCGACCACTGGGAGCCGGACTGGGACAAGGAGCAGACCAGCAAGCCCGTCACCCTGAAGGCCGGTGAACAGCACACCTTCCGGCTGGAGATGTTCCAGGACATCGGCGGGGCGAACATGTTCCTGCGCTGGTCGAGCGCGAAGCTCGCCAAGCAGATCGTCCCCGAGTCCGCGTTCACCCCGCCGGCCGACTTCGAGGTCTACCCGGTCGGGCTGAGCGTCTCCGAGGACGGCCTGAAGGTGCAGGCGACCTTCGACCACGAGGTCAGCGGCATCCAGGACGTGAAGGGCCACCTCGGCATCGAGGCGGACACCACGCCGATGCCGGTGAAGTCGGTCGTCAGGGCCTCGAACAACCGCAAGGCGATCATCGTCACCCTGGGCGGAGCCGTCCAGAAGAACCAGCAGGTCAGGTTCGCGTACGACGGTGAGGGCGGCCTGAAGAACGGCGACGAGACCGTCCCGGAGATCAGCCGCAGGGCGAAGAACCTCTCCACGCACCGGCTGCTCACCCCGTGGGGCGAGAAGGTGAACCCGAAGAACCCGCTGCCCGAGTACCCCCGCCCGCAGCAGGTGCGCGACGACTGGAAGAACCTCAACGGGCCCTGGGAGTTCGCGGGAGCCACCGCCGACGAGAAGCCGGTCTTCGGCAAGCCGCTCGACGAGCGCATCACCGTGCCCTACCCCGTCGAGTCCCAGCTCTCCGGGCTGGAACGCCACGAAGACCACATGTTCTACCGCAAGCTCGTCACCGTGCCGAAGAGCTGGTCGGTCGGCAAGCGGAGCAGTGACGAGCGGCTGAAGCTGAACTTCGGCGCCGTCGACTACCAGGCGCGGGTCTGGGTGAACGGCAAGCAGGTCGCCGAGCACACCGGCGGCTACACCGCCTTCAGCGCCGACATCACGGACGCCCTCAAGGGCAGCGGTCCTCAGGAGATCGTGGTCGCGGTCACCGACACCACCGGTGCCGACCAGCCCACCGGCAAGCAGTCGGCCAACCCCAGCGGCATCTTCTACACCGCCTCCTCCGGTATCTGGCAGACCGTCTGGATGGAGCCCGTCGCGCCCGCGGCCGTCGACTCCCTGAAGACCACGCCGGACATCGACAAGGGCCGGCTCGCCCTGACGGTCAACTCCGAGGCCGCCTCGAAGTCCGCCCGGGTCACCGCTGTCGCCCGTGACAAGAAGGGCAAGGTCGTCGGCACCGTCACCGGTGCGGCCAACAGTGAGCTGAGCCTCCCGGTCGCCAAGCAGCACCTGTGGACGCCGGACGACCCGTACCTGTACGACCTGGAGGTCACCCTCAAGGACGGCCGCTCCAAGGACACCGTCGACAGCTACTTCGGCATGCGCTCCTTCGGCGTCGCGAAGGTCGGCGGCTACCAGAAGCTGGTGCTCAACGGGAAGCCGTTCTTCTCCCTCGCCCAGCTCGACCAGGGCTTCTACCCCGACGGCCTGAACACGGCGCCCAGCGACTCCGCCCTGGTCTTCGACCTGAAGGCGCAGAAGGACCTCGGCTTCAACTCCGTGCGCAAGCACATCAAGGTCGAGCCCGCCCGCTGGTACTACCACGCGGACCAGCTCGGACTGCTGGTCTGGCAGGACTTCGTCTCCGGCAACATCACCGGTGAGAAGGGCCAGAAGGCCTTCCTCGACCAGGGTGCCGAGATGATGGAGCAGCTGCACAACTACCCCTCGATCGGCGCCTGGATCGTCTTCAACGAGGGCTGGGGCGAGTGGGACCGCACCGAGACCGGAAAGATCACCGAGAAGGTCCAGGCCGCCGACCCCTCCCGGGTGGTCAACGCCCACAGTGGTGTGAACTGCTGCAACTCCAAGGGTGACAGCGGCAAGGGCGACATCATCGACCACCACGACTACAACAACACCGACCCCGCCTTCCCGGACGACAACCGCGCGGCGATGGACGGCGAGCACGGCGGCTTCACCCTTCGGATGCCCGGAAACATGTGGCCGGGTGCCCCCACCGCGATCTACAGCGGTGTGGCCGACAAGGACGCGCTGACCGCCAAGTACGTGGACAACACCCGTACGTACTACCTGGACGCGGCCCGCGCCGAGCTCTCCGGCTCCATCTACACCCAGGTGACCGACCTCGAGAACGAGCTCAACGGCCTCTGGACGTACGACCGCCGCGAGATCAAGGTCGACCCCGCGAAGGTGCGGAAGATCAACCAGGAGGTCATCGCAGCCGGCGCCGCCGCGGGCGAGCGCGACGAGATCAAGGGCGGTGGCGCCTGGTCCCTCGACGAGAACAAGGGGACCCAGGCGGCCGACAGCGGCCCGAACCACAAGGACCTCACCCTCTCCGAGGGGACGTCCTGGACGGCCGGCGTGCAGGGCTCGGCGCTGAAGTTCAACGGCGAGGGCCAGTACGCGGAGACCGACGGCCCGGTCGTCGACACGACCGGTGACTACACCATCTCCGCCTGGGCGTCGCTCGACGCGCTCCCGGGCAACTACGGCACCGTCGTCAGCCAGGACGGCCGCCGCCAGGAGAACCCGTTCTACCTCCAGTACGGACAGGGCGGCTTCGCCTTCTCGACCCCGGGCGCGCACCGGGCCCGGCTGGAGATCAAGCCCGAGCTCGGCAAGTGGTACCACCTGGTCGGCGTGCGCAGCGGCGACGAGATCAAGCTGTACGTCGACGGCAAGCTCGCCCAGACCGCGCCGGCCGGGACCGCCGACGTCAGCAGCGGCGCGCTCTCCGTCGGCCGCGCCAAGTGGTCGGGCGGCAACACCGACTTCTGGAACGGCTCCGTCGACCAGGTCCAGGTGTTCGACAAGGCGCTCACCGACCAGGAGGTGACCGCCCTCCACGACGGCGAACAGCCGTAAGGAGCGACCCCGACGGCGAACAGCCGTAGGGGGCACCCCCGCAGGACCGCTCCCGGCAGTGCGTGCACGCGCCGCACTGCCGGGAGCTCCGCGCTGTCCTGCCCGGAGGGCCGTGCGCACGGCGGGTCCTGGACGCCGGCGGCGACGGCGGCCGGCGGCTGTGCGGTAGAACCGGTGCATGCGTCCGCGACCAGGAGAAGTGCTGCACTTCTCCGAAGACCCCGAGATCTCGTTGTTCCGTCCGCACGTCGCCGCCACCGCCCGGCAGCCGGAGGCGTACGTCTGGGCCGTCGACGGCGCCCAGGCCCCGGCCTACTGGTTTCCACGCCAGTGTCCGCGCGCCATGGCGTGGACCGCGCCGCACACGTCCCGGCCCGACCGCGAGCGCATCCTCGGCCCGGGTGGCGGCCGGCGGGTGCACGCCATCGAGTACAGCTGGCTGGAGCGGCTCATGAGCGTCGAGTTGTTCGCCTACCGCTTCGCCGCCACGTCGTTCCGCCCCTTCGGCGACCCTGTGCCCCACGCCTTCGTCTCGACCGGGCCCGTCGAGCCGCTCGGCCCGGCCGAGCCCGTCGGCGATCTGGTCGAGCTGCACCGGGAAGCCGGGATCCAGCTGCGCGTGCTCGACAACCTCTGGGGATTCTGGGAAGCGGTGGTGCCCAGCACCATGCAGTTCAGCGGCATCCGTCTGCGGAACGCGACGCCCAGGCCCGACGAGAGCTGAGCGCCCCCGGAGCGGTGGAGTGCCGGCCGCGCACCGGTCCCCGCCCCGAGGCCTCTCCGCGGGCGCGACGCGGTCGCCGTCGTACGTGCGAGGGCCGCACCCCGGACGTCACGCAGGTGAGACGGCGGCTCCGGTGCTCTCCCGGACCAGCACGCGGTGCGGGACCACGATCCGCCTGGCGGGCAGGGTGTCGAGGCGGCCGAAGACACGTTCGGTCAGGCACTGCACCGCACGTTCGGCGATCTGCTCCCGGTCAGGGGCGATCGTGGTGAGGGACGGGGCTGCGAACCGGCCGTCCTCGATGTCGTCGAACCCCATCAACGCCACGTCGTCGGGCACTCGCACGCCCTGTTCGGCCGCCACGCGCAGCGCGCCGAGGGCGAGTTCGTCGCTGAAGCAGAAGACGGCGTCGGGAGGCTCGGGCAGATCCAGCAGTTCACGCATGGCCCGTGCGCCCTCCGCCCGGTGCAGGTCGGCCACCTCCGCCTCGGCCACCGGACGCAGACCCGCCTCGCGCAGCCCCTGACGGAATCCCTCCGCGCGCAGTTCGGCCGTGCCGTGGCCCAGTCCGGACTGGAGGCCGATCGCCGCGACCCGCCGACGGCCCCGCGCGGCCAGATGCCGAGCCGCGTCCCTGGCCGCCCCCACGTTGTCCAGGGCGACGTGGTCGATGGACCCGTCCGGCTCCAGCTCGCCCAGGACCACCAGGGGCAGGCCTCCGGCGAGCGAGGCCAGGTCGGCCGGTGAGGTTGACCAGGGGCTGATGATCATCCCGTCGACCTGGTGCCCCTCGGACCCGTCGAGAAGCCGCCGTTCCAGGTCGGGGCGCCCTCCGGTCCGCTCCAGGAGCACCGTCCAACCGCGCTCCTGCGCCGCGTCGATGAGGAGACCCGTCAGCGCGCCGAAGTAGGGGGAGTGGATCTCGGGCACGACCACCCCGATGAGACCGGTGCGCCCCTGACGGAGGTTGCGGGCGGCGAGGTTGGGGCGGTAGCCCAGCTCCTCCACCGCCGCCATGACCCGGGCGCGCGTCGCCGGGGCCACGGCCGCAGCGTTGCTCACCACGTTGGAGACGGTCCGGACGGACACGCCGGCGAGCGCGGCGACGTCCTTGAGTCTCGCTGCCACGGTCGGTGCGCTCCTGTCCCTCTGCGCGGGGCCGGCCGTCGGCCGCTCCCTCCGCGGTGAGCACCGTAACAGTCCCCGTCCAGCTCGGTGTGCGCTCCCTATTGCTTCGTTGTTTGCAACGTTGCAACATGAGGGATGACAGGTCGGGAGGGCAAGGAACGCGCCCTCCCGGACCGCGTGCTGCCCGGCTGCCCCGACGAGAGGACCACTGCCATGACCGACGCCCCGACCACCGCCTCACACCTCGACGCGGCTGTCCACGACCTGTACACGGCCGGCATCACCGCGTGCCGGGGCGCCTTCACCCCGCAGTGGGCCGACGTGATGCGTGAGGACATCGAGACGGCCTTCGCCGAGGCGCGCGGACGCGAGGGCGGAGCGGTCGGCCGGGGCCCCCACCGCTTCTACGTGGAGATCCACCCCGAGCAGCTGCGGGGTTTCGTGGACCTCGTCGACCATCCATGGGTGCGCGCCGTGTCCGAGGCCGTCCTGGGGCCCGACTACCGGATCGTCGAGCTGGGTTTCGACGTCCCGCTCGCGGGAGCGGTGAACCAGCCCTGGCACAGGGACTTCCCCATGCCGGACGCCACCCGTGGCGAACGCCGGCTGACCTCGCTCGCCTTCAACCTCACCGCCGTGGACACGCGCGACGACATGGGGCCGTTCGAGATCGCCCCCGGCACCCAGTGGGACGACGGCCCCGGCTTCGGGCACGGGATGTTCCCGCCCCGCGACACCTACCCGCGCTACGAGGGGCTCGCCGAGCGGAAGTATCCCCGGAGGGGCGACATATCGGCCCGCTCCGCCCTCACGATCCACCGGGGCACGGCCAACCGGTCGTCCGACTCCCGGCCGGTCCTGGTGCTCGGTGTCGACGCGCCGGGGGCGGGCAACGACGCCCAGCACGACCTGGCGGTCACCAGGGAGTACTGGTCGTCGCTGCCCGGACGGGTCCGGGCCCACCTGCACTGCCCGGTCGTGGAGGAGCTGACCCCCATCGTCCAGAAGCACACCATCGAGGGTCTGGTCATGGGCGACGCCTGACGCCCGCCGGACCCGGTGCCGGCCGGACGTGGCCGGCACCGGGCCCGGGGTGGCTCACCTCAGGGAGCCCAGGGGCTGTCCACGGCCCACGTGGTGTCCTCCGCGAAGGTGGCCGCGTTGTCCCACGCGTGACCGCCGCCGGGGGTGGCCAGCCACACCTCGGAGCCGATGTGCCGCATGTAGCTGCCGGGCAGGTTCGCGCTGGAGAACCTCACCCCGCCGCTGCCCGCGACCGCGCACCAGGTGGCGTCGGCCTTGAAGAGGGCCGAGCCGTCGTTCGCGTCGCGGCGGACCCGGAAGTCCTGGTGCCGGAGGTACTCACCGGGGTAGTTGCGGGACTCCAGCGAGTAGCAGTTGCTGTTCGCCAGACCGGTGACGACCTTCCAGGTGGCGTCGCTCTTCAGCAGCGCGCTGCTCGCGCTGTCGACGACCGCGGTGTACGCGAGCGCCTCGGAGTGCCGCAGGTACTTGTTCGTGTGGCCGGGCGTGGTGACCCGGAGCGACTTGTACTGCCCGGTGGGCAGGGTGACGGGCGGGGCAGGCGTCTTCGAGGCCTGGATGAGGGCCTGGTTGGCGGCCTTCACCCGGGCGGTGTCGACCTTGACCACCTGGCGGTCGTAGGTGAGCAGCCCGTTCGCCTCGTTCTCGACGTCGGTGATCTCCGTGTAGACGGAGGCCGAGAGCCCGGCCGGGAGCTGTCCGACGCGGATGCTGTCGAGGAGGCCCACGAAGCGGTTGTTCAGGGCCGCGACGCTCGCCTGGTCCTCGTAGCTGAAGCCGCCGCCCGGGTACCACTCGTGGCCCGGTACCTTCCACCCCAGCCCGCCGAACTCCCCGAGGACGGCGGCCCTGGTCGAGGTGGGTGACGTGTTGCCCGGGCCGACGTAGATGTGGTTGTCGACCACATCACCGTTGCCGCCGTCCACGGAACCGCAGCAGTTCACCCCGCTCATGTTGTTGACCAGCCGGGACGGGTCGTACGCCTTGACCTCGTTCGCGATCCTTGCCTGGTCGTACTGGCCCCAGCCCTCGTTCTGGTTCACCCACATGACCAGCGACGGCGAGCTGCGGTGCTGGTCGATGACCGCGTGGTACTCGGCCTCCCACTGGGTCCGCGCCGCGCTGTCGGGGGACTTGCCGGTGTCCATCGCCGGCATGTCCTGCCAGACGAGGAGGCCCAGCTTGTCCGCCCAGTAGAACCAGCGCTGCGGCTCCACCTTGATGTGCTTGCGGACCATGTTGAAGCCGAGGTCCTTGTGCGCCTGGAGATCCGACTTGAGGGCGGCGTCGGTGGGCGCCGTGTAGATGCCGTCGGGCCAGTAGCCCTGGTCGAGCGTGCCCGTCTGGAAGACGAACTTCCCGTTGAGGACGGGGCGCAGGATGTTGTCCACCTTCGCGATCGCGATCGACCGCATGCCCGCGTAGCTGCCCACCGTGTCCACCACGGTCGCGCCGTCCAGCAGGTCGGCGCGTACGTCGTAGAGGAACGGGTCGTCCGGGCTCCACAGCCGGGGGCCGGGCACCGGGACGGAGATCTCCGAGCCGGGCGCTCCCGTCGCCGTACCCACGACGGTGCCGCCGCTGGAGACGGTGACCCGTGCGGTCCGCCCGCTGCCGGCCGCCGCCTGCACCTTCACCCGCAGGGTGCTGTTGCCGAGGTTCGGCGTCATGTCCAGGCGCGTGACGTGCGACGCCGCGACGGGCTCCAGCCAGACCGTCTGCCAGATGCCGGAGGCCGCCGTGTAGAAGATCCCGCCGCCCGAGTGGGGGTTCACGTCGTTGATCCGCTGCTTGCCGACGGCCTGGCCGCCGGTCTGCGTCGGGTCGTACACGGAGACCACGATCGTGTTGGTGCCACCGTTGAGCTGAGGAGTGATGTCGTACGAGAACGAGTCGAAGCCGCCCTTGTGCGCCCCGACCTGGGTGCCGTTGACCCATACGGTGCTCTGCCAGTCGGAGGCGCCGAAGTTGAGCACGGTCCGGCGGCCGTTCCAGTTCGACGGCACGGTGAAGGAGCGCTTGTACCAGAGCTTGTCGTTCTCGGTGATCCTGCGCTTGATCCCGGAGAGCGAGGACTCCGCGACGAACGGGACCCGGATCTGCTCCGAGAACGACGCCGGCTGCCCCGCGTCGCGGCCGGTCACCGCGAAGTCCCAGATGCCGTTGAGATTGGCCCAGTCGGGACGGGTGAGCTGGGGGCGCGGGTACTCCGGAAGCGGGTTGTCGACGGACACCTGGTTCGTCCAGGGTGTCGTCATGGGGGCCGGCTTCGGCGTCCAGGCGGTGGGTGCGGCGGCAGCCGGGGCGGTGGCGGCCCCGACGAGAGCGGTGGCCAGAAGTGCCATCAGGCCGGTGCCGGCAGTTAACCGTCTCCACCAGGTGCGGGGACGTGGTGCGGGTGCGGGCTTCATCCGAGGATCTCCTTGATGGAGGGAAGGTCCCCCCGCGCCGGATCGGCGCGGGGGAGTGGCTCAGAGGTGGTCCGGAGGGCGGGCTGCCCCTCAGCGCAGCTGCCAGAGGTGGTCCGCGGTGCCGTTGTCGTCGTACTGGACGACGTGGGCGCTGTCGGCCCCGGACATGCCGTCGACGCCCAGCACCTTGCCCGAGTTGCGGTTGCGGACGCGGTACCAGCCACCGCCGTCCGGCACGAGCTGCCAGAGGTGGTCCGCCGTGTCGTTGTCGTCGAACTGCACGACGTGGGCGCTGTTGGCGGTGGACATCAGGTCGACGCCGAGCACCTTGCCGGAGTGCTGGTTGCGGATGCGGTACCAGCCGTCGCCGTTGGCCACCAGCCGCCAGAGGTGGTCCGCCGTCCCGGTGTCCCCGAACTGGACGACGTGGGCGCTGTTGGCGGTGGACATGCCGTCCACGCCCAGGACCTTGCCGGAGTTCCGGTTGGCGATCCGGTACCAGCGGTCCGCGAGCCAGGGCGCCCCGTCCGGGCTCGCCGTCGGGAAGGACGTGATCCGCAGCCGCGCCGCGCCCATCGGGACGAGCGTGACCTCCTCGACCGGCTCGGTGCTGCGCGCGGGGCTCGCCTGGAGGGGCGCCACCACGTGCTCGCCGTCCGCGCTCCACTCGGGGATGCGGCGGGCGCGGGCTGTCATGACGAGCGGGGTGTTCTCCAGGGTGAAGGGGTTGTCACCGGGCGCGCGTCCGGTGGAGCGGTGGCGGAGCGAGTCCGTGGGGCGTGCGCCGTCCAGGACGAGGCCGTAGTTCCACGGGGTGGTGGCGTGGACGGCGTATTCCGGGAACTGCGTGGTGCCGCCGATGCGCTCGTACGTCTCGCCGATGCGCAGGGAGTAGGTCAGCGGCCCGTGGTCGACGCTGACCGAGCCGTGGTTGCCCGCCCAGGTGCGCACGGTGGTCCGCTGCGGCAGGCGCAGGGTGACCTTGTCGCCGTCGGACCAGGTCCGCTCGATCCGGGTGAACGCGGGGCCGGCCGGGGCGGTGACACGCTGCCCGTTCACTCGGACCTCCGGCTCCGCGCACCAGGCGGGAACGCGCAGGACCAGGGGGAAGCGCAGTTGTTTCGGGGCCTTGAGGGAGAGGGTGACCGTGTCGGTGAAGGGGTAGCCGGTCTCCTCGGTGAAGGTGACCTCCGTGCCGTCCGCGACCTTCGCGGTGACCTCGCAGGCCGCGTACATCGCCGCTGCGAGGCCGCCGTCCGGGGTGGCCAGCCAGAGCTCCTCGACGAAGTAGGGCCAGCCCATGCCGTAGTTGTGCGGGCAGCAGCGGTACTGGTCGACGCCGGGCAGATACGCCTGCATGGCGAAGCCGTTCTGGAACTGCCGGTCCTTCTTGGGCGCGTTGTCCAGGTCGACGCTGTTCGCACTCGTGACGTAGTGGATCGCCTTCCCCGACGGGTCCAGCGAGGCCGGCAGCGAGTTGAAGGCCAGCTCCTCGCAGCGGTCCGCCCAGAGGGGGTCGCCCGTGATCCGGGTGAGCAGCTGGTGGCTCGCCATGAACTCGACGATCCCGCACGTCTCGAAGCCCTGGCGGGGGTCACCGTGTCCAGGCCGGGCGTTCTCGTCGCCGGCGAAGCCGCCGCCAGGGAACTGCCCGTACTGGTCCATGGCCTTGGCGTACGTCCCGTAGGTGTCCCGGGTGTCCTGCTGCGCGCCGCTGCGCAGGGCGTACTGGGCGGGCTCCCGGAAGCCCTGGGCGATGTTGACGTTGTGCGGGTTGACCAGGTTGTCGCCCCAGTCTGCACCGTAGCGGTGGATCTTGTCGGCGAGGTCGAGCAGGAAGGTGTCGCCGGTGCGGTTGAACAGCCAGTACACGCTGTCCAGACCGTCGCCCCAGCGCAGCGCGATCCAGCTGGTGTTGAAGGCGCCGGGGCCCTGGGCGTTCATGTAGCGGAAGAACCTGCTGAGGAACGGGATGATCCGGTTGTCGCCGTTGTACTCCTGCCAGGAGCGCAGGGCCTGGATCAGGGGCAGGAAGGGCCAGAAGTCCGGGCCGCCGTTGAGTGCGGTCCGCAGGGACTTCGGGCCGAAGAAACCGTCTGACTGCTGGGTCGTGAGGACCGCGTCGATCCACCGGCGTGCGGTGGCGAGAGCCGCCGCGTCACCGGTGACGATCGCCAGATCCGTGTATCCGCGCAGCCAGTAGGGGACCTCCTCCCAGCCGCCCCGGTCGGTGCGGACCCAGCCGGACGTCTCGAAGTCGAGGAAGTGCGAGAACTCCTCGTAGCGGCCGCAGAGGCCGTCCAGCTGGAGGCGGAGCTGGCCGGCCAGCCATCCCTTGGCGGTGACCTTCCCGGGCGGCAGTTTCAGGAAGGCCGTCGGGTGCAGGGGCGCGGCGTTGGGGGAGTAGTGGCCGCCGGGCGCGGCGGCCATCACGCCCTCCGCGGCCGTCGCGGTGGTGGCCCAGCGGCCGCCCGCGGTCACCGCGGCGGCGGTGGCCAGGGCGCCGGTCATGAGTTGCCTGCGGTTCAGGGGCATCGTGTGGGGACTCCGCTTCTGCTCTGCCGGACAAGGGTGGGGTGACCGGCCCGGACGGGACCGGCGCATGGCGAAGGAAGTCGTCGCGCCTGTAGCTGACGGAGCGACAACAGCTGTGCAACGTTGGAAAATTGATGTCGGCGGTATGACAGCACGCGGTCAAGCCGGTGTCCAGAGGGGGCGCAGCACCTGGTGCCGTACCGCCCCGCCGAGCGGCGTGCCCCGGCCCGACACATTTTGGAAACGCATCGACAACTCTCTTGCCGCCTGCGCCGCCGCGCCTATATAACGTTGTAAACCGAGCCGCCGAGAGGCCGAACAAGCCCTCACGGCCACCCGTTTCCGCAGCTGGAAGCGGTTTCGTGAGGGATACGTCGTCATCTGCCGCCCAGCGGCCGATGCACCGTCCCGCCATGCCCGACCGCACGCCGAACGGCGTGCCGTCACCTCGCCAAGGAGCGTCCCGCGCATGATGACCCAGCGTCGATCCCGTACCCTCGCCGCGGCCTGCCTGCTCGCCGCCACCGCCACGCTGGCCGTTTCCGGCTGCTCCAAGTCGGAGACATCGGACAACGCGGGCGGTGACAGCAGCCAGGGAGCACAGGCGGCCAAGTCTCCCGAGGCCGCATCCGGCCCCGGCTGCTCGCTGCAGACCTACGGCGCGCCCAAGATCGACCTCAAGGACGCGGTGGTCGGCTTCTCCCAGTCGGAGAAGGAGGCCAACCCCTTCCGCATCGCGGAGACCCAGTCCATCAAGGACGAGGCCGCCAAGGTCGGCGTCAAGAAGCTGCTCACCACCAACGCGCAGTCGCAGCTGTCCAAGCAGATCAGCGACATCCAGGACATGCTGTCGCAGGGTGCCCAGTTCCTCATCATCGCCCCGCTGAACTCCGACGGCCTCGAGCCGGCGCTCAAGGCCGCGGCGGCGAAGAAGGTTCCCGTCCTCACCATCGACCGCAAGGTCAACTCCGAGGCGTGCAAGGACTACGTGGCCTTCCTCGGCTCCGACTTCGTCGAGCAGGGCAAGCGCGCCGCCGACGCGATGATCAAGGCGACGGACGGCAAGGGCAAGGTGGCGATCCTCCTCGGCGCCTCCGGCAACAACGTGACCACCGACCGGACCAAGGGCTTCGTCGACCAGATCAAGGCCGAGGCCCCCGGGATCGAGATCGTCGCCCAGCAGACCGGTGAGTTCGCCCGTGACAAGGGCCAGCAGGTCATGGAGCAGCTCATCCAGTCCAAGCCGGACATCACCGCCGTCTACGCCGAGAACGACGAGATGGGCCTCGGCGCCGTCACCGCGCTGAAGGCCGCCGGCAAGAAGCCCGGCAAGGACGTCAAGATCGTGTCGGTCGACGGCACCCGCAACGCCGTGCAGGCCCTGGTCAACGGCGAGTACAACGCCGTCATCGAGTCCAACCCGCGCTTCGGACCGCTGGCCTTCGCGACCGCCCAGAAGTTCTACGGCGGCGAGGAGATCCCCGAGAACGTCATCATCAGCGACCGCGCCTACGACGAGACCAACGCCAAGGCATCGCTGGGCGGGGCGTACTGATCCGCTCCTGAACCCAACGGCCCCGGCCGCCGCGGCACCCTCACCGGGCCACGGCGGCCCCCGGGCCCTCCTCCTTGGACAGCGGAAGGCCAAGAACACCCATGGCACCACCCGAAGCAGTACCTCAGGCACCGGAGGCGGCCGCGCCGACGGCCTCCGCCGTGCTCGAAGCCCGCTCGGTGAGCAAACGGTTCCCCGGCGTCGTCGCCCTCGACGACGTCAGCTTCTCCCTGCGCGCCGGGGAGACCCACGCCCTGGTCGGCGAGAACGGCGCGGGCAAGTCCACCCTCATCAAGGTGCTGACCGGTGTGTACCGGCCGGACGGGGGCGAACTGCGGATGACGGGCGAACCCGTCAGGTTCGCCCGGCCGTTCGAGGCACAGCAGGCCGGTATCTCCACGATCTACCAGGAGGTCAACCTCGTCCCGCTGATGAGCGTGGCGCGGAACATCTTCCTGGGCCGTGAGCCCCGCAACCGCTTCGGCCTCATCGACTTCGCCCGTATGCACCGCGAGACCGGCGAGCTGCTCGACGGCTTCGGCGTACGCGTGGACCCCCGCCGCCCCCTGCACACCCTCGGTGTCGGCACCCAGCAGATGGTCGCCCTCGCGCGCGCGGTCTCCGTCAACGCCCAGGTCGTCATCATGGACGAGCCCACCTCCTCGCTCGAGCCGCGCGAGGTCGAGACCCTCTTCCGGGTCATCGGGAACCTGCGGGACAAGGGCATCGCCGTCCTCTACGTCAGCCACCGCATGGACGAGCTCTACCGGATCTGCGACCGGGTCACGGTCCTGCGCGACGGCCGCCACATCCACACCGGCGACCTCGCCGACCTCGACCGGATGCAGCTCGTGTCGATGATGCTCGGCCGCGACCTGTCCGAGGTGCGGCGCTCCGGCGTCACCAACTTCGCCGCGGAGGGACACGAGGCCGCCCGTACGCCCGTCCTCACCGCGACCGGCCTCTCCAGCCGCCTCCAGCTCCACGACATATCCGTGTCCCTGTACGCGGGAGAAGTGCTCGGCCTCGGCGGCCTCCTCGGCTCCGGCCGCAGCGAGACGGCGAAGGCCCTGTCCGGTGCGCTGCCCCTGGACGCGGGCGAACTCACCGTCGACGGCACCACCCTGAAGCGCCTCACCCCGGCCGCCGCGATCCGGGCCGGCATCAGCCTGCTGCCCGAGGACCGCAAGGCCGAAGGCATCGTGCCGGGCCTCTCCGTCCGCGAGAACATCGTGCTGGCCGCCATGCCCCGCCTCTCCCGGGCCGGTGTCGTCTCGCGCGCCAAGCAGGACCGGATCGTCGACATCTTCATGAACCGCCTGCGGATCAAGGCGTCGAGCCCCGAGCAGAAGGTCGGGGAACTCTCCGGCGGCAACCAGCAGAAGGTCCTGCTGGCCCGCTGGCTCTGCCTGGAGCCCAAGGTCCTCCTGCTCGACGAACCCACCCGGGGCATCGACGTCGGGGCCAAGGCCGAGGTGCAGAGCCTCATCGACGACCTCGCCCGGGAGGGCCTCGCCGTCCTGCTCATCTCCTCCGACATCGAGGAACTCATCGAAGGCGCCGACCGGATCGTCGTCCTGCGCGGCGGAGCGGTAGCGGGCGAGCTGTCGGGCGACGACGTGGCCGAGGACCGGCTGCTCGAAGTGCTCGCCGACCACGCACCGGAACCGGCGGACACGGCCCCGGCCGCCCAGGAGGACCCCCGATGACCGATACCGCCGTGGCACCGCCCACGAAGAGCGAACAGCCCCGAACCTCCGCGAGCCCACTGGCCCGTCTGCGCGATCCCTCCTGGTACCAGCGGTACGGCGTGTACGTGGCCGTGGCGGTGGTGCTGCTCTTCAACGCCCTGTTCACCGAGCACTTCATGACCGCGGACAACTTCCGCACCCAGCTCGTCCAGGTCGCCCCCATCGTCATCGTCGCCCTGGGCATGGCCCTGGTCATCGGGACCGAGGGCGTCGACCTGTCCGTCGGCTCGACCATGGCGCTCGCCGCCGCTTTCCTGCCGCTGTACCTCGGCTACGGGCTCGTACCCGCGCTCGTCGTCTCGCTCCTGGCGGGCGCGGTCGTCGGAGCCGTCAACGGCGCCCTCGTCTCACTCGTCGGCCTGCAGCCCATCGTGGCCACGCTCGCCCTCTTCGTGGGAGGTCGGGGACTCGCCCTGGTCATGGCCGACGGCCAGCTCAAGCAGATCGTCAACCCCGACCTGCTGTCGCTGGGCACCGGCTCCTTCCTCGGCGTCCCACTGGTCGTGTGGATCGCCGGAGTGCTCGCCGTCGCCGTCGCGTTCCTGGTGCAGCGCACCACCTTCGGCCGGCAGATCGTGGCCGTCGGCGGCAACCGCTCCGCCGCCGCCCTCGCCGGGCTGCCCGTCAAGCGGGTCCTCATCGGCGTGTACGTGCTCTGCGGCGTACTCGCCGGTCTCGCCGGCATCCTCGCCACGGCCCGGCTCACCGCGAGCGACCCGTCCTCGCTCGGCACCCTCATGGAACTCTCCGCCATCACGGCGGTCGTGGTCGGCGGCACCCCCCTCAACGGGGGATCGGTCCGGGTGCTCGGCACCGTCGCGGGCGCCCTGCTCATGCAGCTCCTGCGGGCCACGCTCGTCAAGCACGACCTGCCCGACTCCACCGCACAGATCGCCCAGGCGGCCATCATCATCGCCGCCGTCTACGTCGCCCGGGAGCGTCGGTCCCGATGAACGAAACCAAGCCCGTCACCGCCGCCCCGGCCCCGGTGCCGACGAAGGCGCCCACGGCCCGTCCGGCCGCCGGCCCCGAGCAGACCGGCCGGCAGCGCGCCGCCGAACTCCTGCAACGCCAAGGCGTCCTCGCGGTCCTGCTGACCGTCGTGATCGCCGCCTCCTTCATCTACCCGACGTTCGCCTCGCTGGACAACGCCCGTGGTGTGACCATCCAGGCGTCCTTCCTCGCCGTGGTCGCACTCGGCATGACGATGGTCATCATCACCGGCGGCATCGACCTGTCCGTCGGATCGGTCTTCGCCCTCGGGGGAGTCCTCGCCGCCTGGGCCTCGCAGTACGGTTTCCTCGCCGCGCTGCTCCTCCCCCTCGTGGTCTGCGGCGGGATCGGCCTGCTCAACGGGCTCCTCATCGCCCGGGGGAACATGGCCCCCTTCATCGTCACCCTCGCCACCCTGCTGGGCGCCCGCGGCCTGCTGCTCGCGCTCACCGACGAGGGCGCCACCACCTACCTGGTGCCCAAGGACTCCGCCTTCGGCGAGCTCGGCCAGGGCAGTGTCTGGGGCTTCGGATACCCCATCCTCATCGCCCTGGTCCTCTTCGGAGCCGGCGGACTGGTCCTGCAGCGCACCTCGTTCGGGCAGACCCTCTTCGCCGTCGGCGGCAGCAGTGACGCGGCCACCCTGATGGGTCTCCCCGTCGCCCGGACGAAGATCCTCGTCTACACGCTCAGCGGGCTCCTCGCCGGGCTCGCCGGTGCCCTCAACGCGGCCAGGCTGTCCTCCGGCGTCACCATCGTCGGTGTGGGGATGGAACTCGACGCCATCTCCGCCGTCGTCATCGGCGGCACCCTCCTCGTCGGAGGCGCCGGGTCCATCAGCGGCACCCTCTGGGGCGTCCTCCTGCTGGCCGTCATCCAGAACCTGATCAACCAGATCGGCTCGCTCAACTCCTCGTACCAGTCGGTCGTCAGCGGCGGCTTCCTTATCGTTGTCGTGGTGGCCCAGCGCTATCTCGCGCGCAGTCGCAGAAGCACCTGACAACGAGCCGGCCGCTCAGGGCCGGACCAGAGAACCGAGCAGAGCCGAGCCGAACCAAGGAGTGCCGTGGGCGTCAGCCTCAAGGACGTTGCACAACGGGCGGGCGTGTCCATCAAGACCGTGTCGAACGTGGTGAACAACTACCAGCACGTCACACCAGGCATGCGCGCCAAGGTGCAGAAGGCGATCGACGAGCTCGGCTACCGGCCGAACCTCACCGCCCGCCACCTGCGCAAGGGCCGTACGGGCATCATCGCCCTCGCCGTCCCGGAATTCGGCAACCCCTACTTCGCCGAGCTGGCCGGAGCGGTCATCGACGCGGCCGCCCGGCACGACTACACCGTCCTGGTCGACCACACCGCCGGCCTCAGGGAGAAGGAGCTCCTGGTCAGCCAGGGCTTCCGGTCCCATGTGATCGACGGCCTCATCCTCAGCCCGATCCATCTGGAGACCGAGGACCTCATGGCGCGCACCGAGACGGCGCCGCTGGTCCTGCTGGGCGAGCGCGAGTACGAGGCGCCGTACGACCACATCGCCATCGACAACGTGGCGGCCGCCCGCGCGGCCGTGCGCCACCTCGTCGGCCAGGGGAACCGGCGCATCGCCTTCCTCGGATCGCGCACGGGACAGGAACGCCAGCCCGCGCATCTGCGGCTGCGGGGCTGGCGCGAGGAGCTCGCCGCCTCCGGAATCACCCCCGACGAATCCCTCGTCGTGGTCACCGACGGCTACGGCCGCGAGGACGGGGCCGCCGGCATGGCGCGGCTCCTGGACCGGGAGGACCGGCCCGACGCCGTGTTCGCGTACAACGACCTCATCGCCATAGGGGCGATGCGGAGCATCACCGAACGCGGCCTCCGGATCCCGGACGACATCGCCGTCGTCGGCTTCGACGACATCGAGGAGAGCCGCTACACGACCATCACACTCACCACCATCGCCCCCGACAAGGAGGCCATCGCACGCCTCGCCGTCGACAGCCTCGTCGCACAGCTCTCGGGCGAACCCGGCGTCGCCGAACCGCGCAGGCCACGCCCCGGCTACCGCCTCGTCGTACGCGAATCCACCACCCCCGGGCCCGACTCCGGCCACACCGAGGACCTCTGATGCCGCGCCCCACCGTGCACCGCACCCCCTTCGGCTCCGCCCACGGGATCCGGACCGACCTGTGGACCCTCGACAGCGGCACGGGTGTCCGTGCCGAGATCCTGACCTACGGCGCGTCGCTGCACAGCCTCACCGTGCCCGACACCGCAGGGGCCACCGCCTCCGTCGTCCGGTCCCTCGAGACCCTCGACGACTACACGGCGAAGCACCCCTACTTCGGCGCCGTCGTCGGCCGCTACGCCAACCGCATCGCGCACGGCCGCTTCGTCCTGGACGGGACCGAGCACCACGTCCCCGCCAACGACCGCGGCCACGCCCTGCACGGAGGCCCCGACGGCTTCCACACCAAGGTGTGGGAGGCGGACGCGGACCGGACCGACGACAGCGTGTCCGTGCGGCTCACCCTGCACAGCCCCGACGGAGACATGGGCTTCCCCGGGGCGCTGGACTCCACGGTCACGTACACCCTCGACACGGCGGGCACCCTGGCCGTCGAATACGCCTCCGTCACCGACCGCCCCACGGTCGTCAACCTCACCAACCACGCCTACTTCGAACTGGCCGGCCACGGCGACATCCTCGGCCACCGCCTGGAGGTCGACGCCGACTCCTACCTGCCGGTGGACGACGACGGCATCCCGCTCGGGCCGCCTGCCGAGGTCCGCGGGACACCGTTCGACCTCACCGCCCCCCGCGTCCTGGCGGAGTGCCTCGGTGAGGACGACGACCAACTGGGCGCGGCGGGAGGCTTCGACCACTCCTGGGTGCTGCGCGACTCCGGCGGGCGCCTGCGCCGCGCCGCACGGCTCACCGCCCCGGACGCGGCCCGGGTCATGGAGGTGTGGACGACGGAGCCAGGCATCCAGGTCTACACCGCCAACCAGCTCGACGGCTCCTTCACCGACGCCACCGGCCGCCGCCACGAACGGCACGGCGCGGTCTGCCTGGAGACCCAGCACCTGCCCGACTCGCCCAACCGGCCCGACCTGCCCAGCACCGTGCTGCGCCCCGGCGACACCGCGCGCAGCCGTACCGAACTCCGCTTCCCGCACCTGCGGAATTAACCGATTGCCCTCCGGCACGACCGCCTGCTGTAATTCCGGCACCAGCTGATCAACCCGGGAGATGTCCATGCGCCGAGCTTCTGAGTCCACCCAGACAGGAATCAATCCCTATCTCGAGGACCTGAAGCTCAGTGCACACATTGAACCTGGGAATTCTGGCGCACGTAGACGCCGGTAAGACGAGCCTGACCGAGCGGCTGCTCCACAACGCCGGAGTCATCGACGCGGTCGGCAGCGTCGACGACGGCAGCACACAGACCGACTCCCTCGCCCTGGAGCGGCAGCGCGGCATCACCATCAAGTCCGCCGTGGTGTCCTTCGCCGTCGACGGCGTCACGGTCAACCTGATCGACACCCCCGGGCACCCGGACTTCATCGCCGAGGTGGAGCGGGTCCTGGGTGTGCTCGACGGCGCGGTGCTCGTCGTGTCCGCCGTGGAGGGCGTCCAGGCGCAGACCCGCATCCTCATGCGCGCCCTGCGCCGTCTGCGGATCCCCACACTCGTGTTCGTCAACAAGACCGACCGCGCGGGCGCGCGGTGCGAAGGCGTCCTCGCCGACATCGCACGACGGCTGTCACCCTCGGTCGTCGCCATGGGCTCGGTCGACGCCGCGGGGACCAGGAGGGCCCGCACGCGGGCCCTCACCGCCGGGGACCCGGCCTTCGTCACCGCACTGACCGATCTGCTCACCGGCCACGACGACGACCTCCTGGCCGCCTACGTCGAGGGCGCGGCGGGCGTTCCGTACGGCCGGCTGCGCGAGCGGCTGGCCGCGCAGACCCGTCAGGCGCTGGTGCACCCGGTGTACTTCGGCTCCGCCGCCACGGGCGCCGGTGTGGCCGAACTGACTGCGGGGATCGCCGAGTTCCTGCCGTCGGCCGGCCAGGCCGTCGAAGGCCCGGCCTCGGGAACCGTGTTTAAGGTCGAGCGTGGTCCGGCCGGGGAGAAGATCGCGTACGCCCGCATGTTCACCGGGCAGGTACGCACCCGCGAACGCGTCCGGCTGCTGGGCGACGGTGACCATGAGGCCCGCGAGGGCAAGATCTCCGCCATCACCGTCTTCGACAACGGGAAGGACATCCGCGGCGACGCGCTCCCGGCGGGCCGGATCGGCAGGCTGCGCGGTCTCCACACCGTCCGGATCGGCGACACCATCGGCGAACGGGCCGGGCGGCCGACGCGGTCCCACTTCGCACCACCCACCCTGGAGACCGTCGTCACCCCGCACCGCCGTGAGGACAGAGGCGCACTGCACATCGCCCTCGGACACCTGGCGGAGCAGGACCCGCTGATCGGCGTACGCCGCGACGAGGTCCGCCAGGAGGTCTCCCTGTCGCTCTACGGCGAAGTGCAGAAGGAGGTCATCCAGGCGACGCTCGCGGACGAGTACGGCATCGAGGTCGGCTTCCGGGAGACGACGACCATCTGTCTGGAGCGGCCCGCGGGAACGGGCGCGGCCGTCGAATTCATCGACGTGGAGCCGAATCCCTTTCTCGCCACCGTCGGCCTGCGGGTGGACCCCGCCCCTTTCGGCAGCGGGGTGCGATTCCGCCGTGAGGTCGAGCTCGGTTCCATGCCGTACTCCCTGATGCGGGCGGTGGAGGACACCGTCGCGGAAACGCTCGCCCAGGGAATTCACGGATGGCGGGTCACCGACTGCACGGTCACCCTGACCCATTCCGGGTACTGGCCCCGGCAGAGCCACGCGCACGCGGTGTTCGACAAGAGCATGTCGAGCACTGCGGGCGACTTCCGGAACCTGACGCCACTGGTGCTGATGGAGGCGTTGAAGCGGGCCGGAACCACGGTGTACGAACCCATGCACCACTTCCGCGCCGAGTTGCCGGCCGACGCGCTCGGTCCGCTGGTACCGGTCCTCGCACGGCTGCACGCCGTTCCGGGGCCCCCGGTGACGGACGGGGGTGTCTGCACCGTGGAGGGGGTGGTCCCGGCCGCCCGTGTCCACGAGCTGCAGCAGCTGCTGCCGGGGATGACACGCGGGGAAGGGGTGCTGGAGTCCGCCTTCGAGGACTACCGGCCGGTCGACGGCCCTGTTCCGCACAGGTCCAGGACCGACCGTGATCCGCTGAACCGCAAGGAGTACCTCCTGCGCACACAGCGCCGGGTCGACGGCGGTCGGTGAGAGCCGCCAGGGGTGGGGGGGGGGCGGCCCCGGGGGCCCGGCCCCCCCCGGGGGGGGAATGAGTATGGGGCCCCGCGGCCCGCAATACCCGGGGCGGGGGGGGGGCGGCCCCGG